>JBKCTK010000024.1:0-32338 GCA_046319055.1 Synechococcaceae cyanobacterium | reverse complement strand
GGGGTGGGCTCGGGGGTGGGCTCGGGGGTGGCCGCCGCGCTCGGCTCCGGCTCCGGCAGGGCGGGTCGCTCCAGCCGGGGGGCCGGGGCCGTGCCCCGCAGGCCGGCCATCCAGCTGCGCCGAGCCACCTCGTAGAGCAGCAGGGCGGTGGCCACCGAGGCGTTCAGGCTCGGGGTGGTGCCCCGCAGCGGGATGCGCACCAGCTGGTCGCAGCCGCGTCGCGTCAGCAGCGACAATCCCTCGGCCTCCGAACCGGTGACCAGCACGAGCGGGCCGCTGAGATCGGCCTCCTCCAGGGTCACCGTGCCTTCCGCCGCCAGCCCGATCACCCGATAGCCCTCCTGTTTCAGCGCTTCAAGGGAGCGATTGAGATTCACCACCCGGGCGACCGGCAGGTGCTCCAGCGCCCCCGCGGCTACCTTCGCCACCGATCCGGTCAGACCGGCATTGCGCCGCTGCGGCAACACCATCCCGTGGGCGCCTAACGCTTCGGCGCTGCGCACGATCGCCCCCAGGTTTTGGGGATCGGTGAGGCCATCCACGGCGATCAGCAGGGGCGAATCGCCCAGGGCTCGACAGCCCTCCATCAGGCTCTCGAGCTGCAGGGTGGCGGCGGCCGCCGGCTGCAGAACGATGCCCTGGTGCACCGCCCCGCCGCTGATTTGGCCCAACCGGGCCCAGGTGACCTCCTCCACCAGCACGCCAGAGGCCTTGGCCTCCCGCAGCAGCTGCAGGAAGCGGGGGCTGAAGCGCAGCTCCGTGGTGCACCAAATGCGATGCAGGGGGCGGCCGGCCTCCAACGCCGCCAGGGCGGTGTGGCGCCCCCAGATCAGATCGGCCGGCGCCGCGGGCGCATGGCTTTCCGCCTCGGCCTCCGACGGTGCGCTTGGGCTGGGCGCAAACAGGCTGGGACGGGCTGGCTGCAATCGCAGCGGCGGCCTGGGTCGAGACGGCCGTTCGGGGCGGCGGGAACCGGGAAAACGCCCCGGAGAGGCGGTGGGCCAGCGCTCTCCAGCACCGCGCCGTTCGCCGCCACGGTCCTCGGGGGCGGAGCGCTCACCGCCCTGGCGCCCGCTCCAGCCTTCGCGCCCGCTCAATCCCCCCCGGCGCTCCGGACCAGCGCCACCGCGCTCGCTGGGGGGGCCGAACTCTGGGCGGGGACCCCGCCGAGGACCGTCGCGGAAGCTGCGGCGGGCCCCAGCTCCAGGGCCGGGGCGATCGCCACGGCTGAACTCGCGCGCCCCTGAGGCGCCCGGGCGATCGGCGGCAGCGGCGCCCCCGGGACGGCGGCCCCGCAGGCCTGGAGCACTCCAGCGGCTGGTGCCACCAGCCCCAAAGGGTCGCTCTGGGGAGCCCGCCCGCCGGCGGTCGCCGAACCGACCCTCCCCTTGGGAGGGTCCACGCCCTTCCGGGCGCCTTTGCCCGGACCGCTCCGATGGGCGCTCAGATTGACGCTCAGATGAACGCTCAGAAGGCCGCTCGGAAAAGCGCTCGAAGCGGCGGTCGGCCGGCCCATCGGAACGGCGATCGGATGGGTGGCTCATGAACTGGGGGGCAGTGACGGGGACTCGGTCTTCTCAAGGTGATCCAGCAGCTCGGCCAGCCGGGGAGGATCCTGCAAAAAGAGCCATCCCAGCATCGTCTCAAATCCCGTAGCCAGCCCATAACGGGCTGGATCGCCGCGGCGTGGCCCGCGGCCGGCCCGGTTGCGGCCACGCCGCACCAGCTCCAGCTCCCGGGGTGTGAGCAGGGGCTCCAATCGGCTCAAGGCCTCCGCCTGGGCCTCGGCCCGCACCAGTCCCACCACGGCGCGATGCAGATCGGCGGACCGGCCGGGCTGGCGACATTGGCGCAACCGCTGGTGCAGCTCCCAAACCGCATCCCCGAGCCACGCCAGCTGGAGGGGCCCCAGCAGCTCGGAGCCCGCTTGGGGGTCCGCACCGGCCAACCAGCCCGTGGCCGAGAACGTTTCAGGCTGCCGCGAGGCTGCCAAGGGCGGTATCGAGATCGGGTTGCAGATGCAAAAATTCTTCCAGTCGCACCAGCTTCACCGTTTGCACCACGCGGGCATTACCCACGATCACAAAGGGAGCCGCCGCGGCGTTGCGGTCCTTGGCCAGCTGCACCAAGGCCCCCAATCCGGAGGAATCCAGAAAGTCGATCCGGCTCAAATCAAGCACGATCGGCACCGCCGGCTCCTGGATGTGCTCGGCGATGAACGCGATGAACTGCTTGTCGGAGTAGGCATCCAGCTGCCCAGTGAAGCTGAACAGCAGGCAATGCGGCCGACGCTCGCAGCCTCCGCGCAGGGATACGGTCAGTCGCTGCAGGTCGTTGATCGATCCAGCCCTCGGTATGGCGTTCGCGCTGAAGTGTAGGCAGGGTGGCGGGTTCTGCAGAACTCGACACAAAACCGCACCGGCGCCGCGCCCCCTCAGCGCCGTTGGGCCATGAAGGCCACGAAGCGGCCGAAGTGATGGTCGGCGTCGTGGGGCCCAGGGCTGGCCTCCGGGTGGTACTGCACGCCGAACACGGGTTGCTCCCGCAGCGCCAGGGCCGCCACGGTGCGGACGTTGAGGTTGAGAAGGGTGATCGCCACCCGCTCCGCCGACAGCGACGCGGGATCGAGGGCGAACCCATGGTTTTGGCTGGTGATCTCCACGCTGCCGCCGCCGCCGCAGGGATGGTTGAGACCGCGATGGCCATAACCGAGCTTGAAGGTCTGGCCACCCAACGCCAGTCCGAGGATCTGATGGCCGAGGCAGATCCCGAAAATGGGCAGTTCCGGATCGCTGAGCAATTGCCGGGTGAGGGCGATGCCCGAATCCACGGCGGCGGGATCGCCAGGGCCATTGGAGAGGAACACGCCTTCGGGTCGCTCCGCCAGCACCACCTCCGCCGACACATCGGCGGGAAGCACGGTGACCTCGCAACCGTGGGCAACCAGCCGTTCGAGGATCGCCCGCTTGATGCCGAAGTCGATCGCCACCACGCGATAGGGGCGTTCTGGCACCACCTGGGTGCGGGTATCGAAACCGGCGGAGCAGAGACTGGACCAGCGATAGGGCTCCCGGGTGCTCACCCCCGCCGCCAGATTCAGCCCCTGCATGCAAGGCGCCGCCCGCACCGCCGCCAGCAGCTCGGCGGGTGAGCGGCCATCGCTGCTGATCGCCCCATTGATCGCCCCTCCCTCGCGCAGGTGGCGCACCAGGGCCCGGGTGTCCACACCGCGGATGCCCACGACGCCATGGCGCTGCAGCCAGTGCTCCAGCTCCTCCTCCGCCCGCCAGTTGCTGGCGCGGGGCGCCAGCTGGCGAGCGATCACCCCCCGCACGTAGGGATGGTCCGCCTCCTGGTCCGCCGGATTCACGCCGGTGTTGCCCAGCTCGGGGTAGGTGAAGGTGACCAGCTGCCCGGCATAGCTGGGATCGGTCATCACTTCCTGATAGCCCGTCATGCCGGTGTTGAACACCACCTCTCCGAGGGCCAGGCCGCGGGAGCCGAAGGCCTCGCCCCGCAGCAGGGTGCCATCGGCGAGCACCAGCAAGGCTTCGCAGGCGGTGATGGTCAAGACCGAAGGGCAGATGTGTTGATCATCCCGCAGCAACCGGGCCGAGCCGTTCCCGCAGGGCTTCCAGCCGGCGCCAGGGCTCCCCGGCCCTCAGCGCCGCCCGCACCCGCGGCAGCGCGGCGGCGATGCTGGTGGTCGCGTCCGCGGCCCAGAGCACCAAGGCCGTGTTGAGGATCACCACATCCTGCTGGGCGCGGTTGCCACCGCCGCGCAGCACCGCCTCGAGGATGGCGGCATTGGCGCTTACATCACCGCCCCGCAGCGCGTCGTTCGTGGCCGGTTCGAGGCCGAGGCTCGCCGGATCGAGCTTTTCAGCGGAGATGCGACCAGCCTCCAGCAGCCGCAGTTCATTGACACCGGCCAAGGAGGCCTCATCCAGGCCGCCGTGCCCGTGCACCACGACAGCCCGGCGCAGGCCGAGATGGAGCAGCGCCTCGGCCATCGGGTCGAGGAGATCCGGGCGTGCCACCCCCAGCACCTGGGCCTCCGGCCCCAGCGGGTTCACCAGGGGACCCAGCAAGTTGAACACCGTGCGAACGCCCAGGCTGCGGCGCAGGCCAGCCAGGCTGACCAGGGCCGGATGCCAGGCCGGGGCGAACAGGAAGCTCACCCCCGCCACGGGCAGGGCCGCCACCACCTCCGCGGCGGGGGCGGTGAGCCGCAGCCCGAGCCGCTCCAACACATCAGCGGACCCCACCCTGCCGCTGGCGCTGCGGTTGCCGTGCTTGGCCACCGTCACCCCACAGGCCGCCGCGGTGAAGGCCACGGCGGTGGAGATGTTGAAGCTGTCGGCCCCATCGCCGCCGGTGCCGCAGGTGTCGACCATCGCCAGGGCCGGCCGCTCGCAGGGCAAAGGGCAGGCTTGGCGCAACTGGCGGGCCATCGCCGCGAGCTCCTCGCCGTCGAGGGGCCGTAGCCGCAGCGCCGCCAGGAAGGCGCCGGTCTGGACCGGTTCGAGGCGTTGCTCCAGCCAGCCGCGCATCAGTTGTTCCGCGCCGGCGGCCCCGAGGCGTTCCCCCTGGAGCTGCCGCTCCAGCAGGGCGGACCAGGGGAGTGGTTCAGCCATGGCGGCGTAACGGGACAGCCGCACCCTAAGGAACCCTTGAACCGCCCCGCCAGGGGCGCGACGGCCCAGGCCCGGGAGGGGGACCGGCTTCGATCAGGGCCCCTCAGGCGCTGGCGCGAGGGCGCGGCGCGAGACCGCGGCTCAACACAGCGGCTCAAGACAGCGGCTCAAGACCGCCGCGCGCGAGCGCGCCCCAGTGCTGACGAGGTGCTGGCAACGCCCGTTGCCGCGACGCCTGCCGCGACTTCTCATGCTGCAGTGCCCTGTGGTGTTGAGGCTGTGGTGTTGAGTCTTCGGTTCTGAGGTCCTGGCGTTCCGGCCTTGGTTTTGAGGTCCTGGTGCCGAGGCGTGGTGCTGGCGCGGCAACGGCGGCGGTACCGGCGGCGGCGGTGGCAGTAGCGGCGGTGGCGCTGGCGTTGGCACCGCGTTTTTCTGGGGCGACGCGGACCAAGCCCAAAAAAAAGCCCGGGTGCGAAGCACGCCGGGCCGGGTGATGGGGACCTTTCCACTATCCCCCGAAGAGGTCCGTTCTGGCGATCCGTCAGCGAACTCGATCCCAGGAGGGCCACCAGCCGCCCCCCGTTACCGCGGCCGGGGGAAAACCGCAACCCGAGAGCGAAGCCACGGTCATCCCGACTCCTCCGCGGCCGTGTCGAAGCCGGAACCCACCGCCTCCGTCGCGGCGGGGGCGGGCCGGAATCCGGCCGCCCAAATCTCCCGGGTGCGTTGATGCAGACCGTCACGATCCAGCTTCCACAGCCGCAGGATCCTGGCGAGGTCATCGCGGATGTCCTGAGCGCCGGGGAAACCCTCGAAGCGCATCAGCAAGCGCGCCGCATCCACCAGGTGGTCATCGGCCGGAACCTCCACCGCCAACAGGCGATCGACCGAGAGGCGATCACTGCTGTGCAGAGGATGGTGCTGCTCCTCCATCTCGGGCCCCACGACGGTGCTCGTTAGGGTAAGCAGGGCCTGGCTGAACGATCCCCCATGGCAGCCTTGAGGCTCGATCTGATCCTGCGCCACCTGCGCCCCCATCGCCGCACGGTGCTGATGGGAGCCGGTGCTTTGGTGCTGGTGAACCTGCTGGGCGTGGCTCTGCCCTTGCTGGTGCGATCGGTGATCAACGACCTGCATCGCGGGTTCTCGATGCAGGTGCTGCTGCGCGATGCCCTGCTGCTGGTGGGTCTCGCCACGGTGATGGCCGCCGTGCGGCTCAGTTCACGCCTGCTGGTGTTTGGCGTGGGTCGCCAGGTGGAAAGCGAGCTGAAGCTCCAGATCTTCGAGCACTTGCTGCGCCAGGAGCCGGGCTGGGTGCAAAGCCTCGGCAGTGGCGAGGTGATCAGCCGGGCCACCAGCGACGTGGAAAACGTGCGGCGCTTGCTGGGCTTTGCCGTGCTCAGCCTCTGCAACACCGCCCTGGCCTACGCGCTGACCCTGCCGGCCATGCTGCTCATCGACCCTTGGCTGAGCCTGGCAGCCGTCGCCGTTTACCCCGTCATGTTGCTCACGGTGCGCCTATTCGGCGGCCGCATGATGGGCCAACAACGGGCCCAGCAGCAGGCCCTGGCGGCCTTGAGCGACCTGGTTCAGGAGGATCTGAGCGGCATTGGCGCCATCAAGATCTATGGCCAGGAAACCACCGAGCTGGCCTCGTTCGCCCGGCTGAACCGCGGCTACCGCGACGCGGCCCTGAATCTGGCCCGCACCCGCAGCACCCTCTTCCCCCTGCTCGAGGGCTTGTCGTCCTTCAGCTTGCTGTTGCTGCTCGGGCTCGGCAGCAGCCAGCTCGCCAGCGGTGGGCTGAGTCTCGGCGACCTGGTGGCGTTGATCCTCTATGTGGAACGGCTGGTGTTCCCCACCGCCCTGCTGGGCTTCACCCTCAGCACCTTCCAAACCGGCCAGGTGAGCCTGGAACGCATCGAAGAGTTGCTGAGGCGCCAACCCACCATTCAATCTCCGGCCGATCCCACCCCCCCAGCGGCGCCAATGCGGGGGGTGATCGAGGCGCGGGACCTCACCATCCGCTACCCGGGCCAGAGTCGACCCGCGCTTCACAACCTCAATTTCCGCATCGCTCCAGGCGAAATCGTGGCGGTGGTCGGACCGATCGGCTGCGGCAAGACCACCCTGGCCCGCGCCCTCGGCCGCATGGTGGAGGTGCCCGAGGGTGAGCTGTTCCTCGATCAGCGGGATATCACCAGCCTCGACCTCGAGGTCTTGCGCCGTCAGGTGGCGATCGTGCCGCAGGAGGGCTTTCTCTTCACCGCCTCCCTGGCGGACAACGTGCGCTATGGCGATCCGGGCGCATCGATGGCCCGGGTGCGACAAGCCACCCGCCAGGCCCGGTTGGAGGACGACATCCGCGGCTTCCCCGACGGCTTCGACACCTTGGTGGGGGAACGGGGCATCACCCTGAGCGGCGGCCAGCGCCAACGCACGGCCCTGGCGCGGGCGCTGCTGCTGGAGGCCCCGGTGCTGGTGTTGGATGACGCCTTGGCCAGCGTTGACAACAGCACGGCGGCGGGCATCCTTGCCGAGGTGCGCCAGCAAAAGCGCCGCAGCGTGCTGATGATCAGCCACCAGCTCTCGGCCGCCGCCGCCTGTGATCGCATCTTGGTGTTGGATCAAGGCCAGCTGGTGCAGCAGGGCCACCACGCCGAACTGCTCAATCTCAATGGCACCTACCGCCGGTTGTGGGAGCGGGAGCAGGTGGAGCGTCTGCAAGCGGCTTAAGGCAAGCGAGCAGCCTCCAACGAGTTGTTGAGCGAAAGGCCAGCAACGCTCTCGGCTCGCCAGCCTGGGAGTCCATTTCGGCCCGACCATGGCTTCGACACCGCTGCCGGCAAACCAGTCGTTTGCCCTGCGCTGCACCCTCACGTTTGGCGATATCTACGGCCAGATCCTGATCTGGATGGGCGTGATCTTCGTGAGCCTGGCGGCGGGGCTGGCCTTGATGGGAGCCAGTCGCCCCTTATTCGCCCTGGTTGGGGTGGGGTTGATCCTGGTGCTCTCGCTTCCCTTCCTGCTATTCGCCTTCACCACCACCCTGCTCAACCACATCGCCTTGGTGCCAGCGCAACCCCTCGACGGGGGTTCCTAGGCTCAAGCCGCGCCTCGATCCTCACTGTGTACGGCTTGTTCAAGGCACCATCGGCTGTGGCTCGGGAGCAACACCACGTGGTGCTTGGTGCGCCGATTCTGGCGGCGCCGGCGGCGGGGCAGGGCGAGGCCCAGTTCGGTTGCGGCTGCTTTTGGGGAGCGGAGAAGGGCTTCTGGCGCCTGCCGGGGGTGGTCACCACGGCGGTGGGCTACGCCGGCGGTCAGCTCGACGATCCCACCTATGCGGCGGTCTGCGGCGGCGGCACCGGCCATGCCGAGGTGGTGAGGGTCGTGTGGGATCGGGCCACGGTGCACTTCAGCGATCTGCTGCGGCTGTTCTGGGAGTGTCATGACCCCACCCAGGGCGATCGCCAGGGCAATGATCGGGGTAGCCAGTACCGCTCGGCGATCTTCGTGGATGATCCGGCGGACCTGGAGCTGGCCCTCGCCAGCCGCGACCACTACGCCGCGGAGCTGGCCGCCGCAAGACGGGGCCCGATCACCACGGAGATCGGCAGCGGCCGTCGTTTCTACGCTGCGGAGCCCTATCACCAGCAATATCTCGCCAAGCCCGGTAGCCGTCCCTACTGTTCCGCCCAGCCGACGGGCATCAGCCTGGGCTTGTTCCCAGGGGCCGCTTATCAGCTCCCCGCCAGCGTCTGGCAGCAGTACGACTGGTCGATCCCCCACTGCATCCTGCGCGGCGACAACACACCCATACCCCTGCCTTGACGGCCTATGCCCGCTTCGTTGCTCAGCCTCAGCTTCGCTCTGTTCAGCCACACCTTGGTGAGCTTCAGCTCACCGTGGTGGGAACAATATGACAGCAAAGAAAAATATCTGTGCGGCAATCGGGATGTGGTCCTGCTGGAACGCAATGACGCCCAGGCGTCTCTGTTCAGCCGCGGCATGCGCAGCACCTTGTTTCGGGACACCAAGGCCCCCATGGGGCTGCTCTACCGCAACGACATCCTGATGGTGACGCTCAAGGACGATGAATTGACCCTCGATCAATCAAAACTAGACCCTTTCAACCCCAAGCTCACCTGTCTGCGCACGGAGGACGCATGAATCCCCTACCCGATCGGGTGGTGATCCTCTCCCTGGCGATCACCGTGCTGCTCTGCTTCGCCATCGCCGCCTGGACCGCCCGCCTCCAAACCCCGGCTGGCGACACCCTCCTCTGGCGCACCAGCCCGACGCTGCCAAGTCGCTCCGGCCAGCAGGCCGCCCCAGCGGCCCTGCCACCGGATGGGGTCTGAATGGCCGACGCCGACGACACCGACCGCAGGGCAGAGCCCGAGGCGCCCATGCGCCAGCTGCATCCCCTGCCCCGGGGCTTGGTGGAGCTCTACGGCCTTCTGGCGGTGCTGTTCGTGCTCGTGCCGGAATGGATGGCCGGTGGCGCCTGGTTGGGGTTCCGGGAGGGACGCGAGGGATCGACCCTGCCGGTTCCGGCCCGTGCCTGGCGGCGTCTGCCGGAGCTGAGGCTGGCGACGATGCACCTGCGTGAACTGCGCCGCTTGGCCCAGCAGCAGCGCATCCGCGGCTACGGCCGCCACAATCGCGAACAACTCACCAAGCGCCTGCTGCGCCGCCTTGCCAGCGCCCCGCCGCCATCGCTGTGATAACTTCAATGGGCCGGGGCGTAGCGCAGCTTGGTAGCGCACCACTTTGGGGTAGTGGGGGTCGTGGGTTCAAATCCCGCCGCTCCGATTTCGATCTCACCGGCTATCTCCTGTTCTGCCGCTCACCCAAGAGCGGCTTTTTTATGGCCTCTTTGTGAGGAGCATTTGTGGCAGCGGCTCCGCAGGGACTGAGGCATCGGCGGCACAACGCCGGCAGCGCCGGGGATCCCATACCCTCTGGGCTCAGGCCCAGCCCAATAGAGAGTGGATGTCGGTGGCGAAAAGCCTGCGTCCAGAAGGCAGCAGGGCCCCAACAGCGCAGCTGAAAAGATCAAAACCCCAGCCCCATGTCATCGTGAGCGCGGGGGCGTGGAACAAACTCTCGGACCGCCTCAGGGAACAAGCTTTCAGGAGCGCCTGATAAGGACTGGTGATTCCCCATCCCTGGCGGTGATGGCGGGGCTGCTGTCTGGCGGTTGGCCTGAAGCCCCAGGTGTGGACGGTTCGCCAAAACGCTCGAAGCGGCTTCTAGGGGGCTGCGGCGCGGCGCGACAGGCTGAACCTGCTGCGGCAGCACCGTGTCGGCAGCACCGTCCAACTCCCAGGCACTGGGGCAAGCCCCGCCTCCTCAGGGCTGGTCGGTCACCGCCCCCTGGCTGCTGCTGCTCACCTGTCGGGCGTATTTGCCCAAGACGCCGGTGCGATAGCGGGGCTCCGGCCGCTGCCAAGCGCCGCGGCGACGCTCCAGCTCCGCCGCGTTCACATTCAGCTGGATCAGCAACTGGTGGGCATCCACCGTGATGCTGTCGCCCTCCTGCACCAAGGCGATGGTGCCTCCCACCGCCGCCTCCGGCGCCACGTGGCCCACCACCATGCCGTAGGTACCTCCCGAGAAGCGGCCATCGGTGATCAACGCCACCGCATCTCCCAGCCCTTCGCCAATGATCGCCGCCGTGGGGGCCAGCATCTCGCGCATGCCGGGACCGCCGACCGGCCCCTCGTAGCGGATCACCACCACATCGCCCGGCCGGATCTGTTTGGCCAAGATCGCCGCCAAGGCCTCCTCCTCGCTCTCAAACACCCGCGCCGGCCCCGTGAGCGTTGGGTTCTTGACGCCGCTGATCTTGGCCACGGACCCCTCCGTGGCCAGGTTGCCCTTGAGAATCGCCAGGTGACCCTGGGCATAAAGGGGCTGGCTCAAGGGCCGGATCACCTCCTGGCCGGCTGGCGGTTCGCTGGGAACGGCCGCCAGCACCTCCCGCAGGCTCTTGCCCTCGACGGTGCGGCAATCGCCATGCAATAACCCAGCATCCAGCAGCAGCTTCATCACTTGGGGGATGCCGCCAGCCTGGTGCAGATCCACGGTGACGAAGCGGCCGCTGGGCTTGAGATCGCAGATCACCGGCACCCGCTGGCGGATGGTCTCGAAGTCGTCGATGCTGAGGGGCACGCCAGCGGTGCGGGCCACGGCCAACAAATGCAGCACCGAATTGGTGGAGCCTCCCACCGCCATGATCACGCTGATGGCATTTTCAAATGCCTCACGGGTCAGCAGATCACGGGGCCGAATGTTCTGTTGAATGGCTTGCACCAGCACCTCAGCGCTGCGGGCCGCGCTGTCGGCCTTTTCAGGATCTTCGGCCGCCATAGTGGAGCTGTAGGGGAGGCTCAGGCCCATCGCCTCGAAGGCGGCGCTCATCGTATTGGCGGTAAACATGCCGCCGCAGCTGCCGGCGCCGGGGCAGGCATTCTTTTCGATCGCCGTCAGTTGCTCGGCATCGATCCTGCCACCACTGTATTGACCTACGGCCTCAAATGCGCTGACAACTGTTAAGTCGCAGGCCCCAAGCTTGCCGGGCTTGATCGTGCCTCCATACACAAACACGGACGGAATATTCATTCTGGCCATCGCCAACATTGCCCCTGGCATGTTCTTATCACAGCCGCCAATGGCCAGCAGGCCATCCATGCTTTGGGCATTGCAAGCGGTTTCGATCGAATCGGCGATCACCTCCCGGCTCACCAGGGAATACTTCATCCCCTCGGTGCCCATCGAGATGCCATCACTCACCGTGATCGTGCCGAACATCTGGGGCATCGCCCCAGATGCCAGGGCTGCGGATTCCGCCCGGCGCGCCAGATCATTCAGGCCGATGTTGCAGGGCGTGATCGTGCTGTAGCCATTGGCGATGCCGATGATCGGCTTGGTGAAGTCGTCATCGCCGAAGCCCACGGCCCGGAGCATCGCTCGGTTCGGAGAGCGCTGGATGCCCTGGGTGATGGCGGCAGAGCGCAGCATGGTGGTGCGGAGGATGGATAGGAAACCTACCGACACGCCTGGCGCACCTCGCCCGCGACTCAGCGATGGGTCTGCAGAGCCTCCAGCTGGCGTCGCACCTCGTCGATGGCGCGGTTCAACTGCAGCACCCGGTCCCGCAGTGGGCCCTCGGCGATCGCCTCCGGGTCGCTGGCCTCGACCCGGGCCAGGCCGCCGCTGGCATTGCGCTCTTCGTCTCGCGGCAGCTCCTGGGAGCGCGAGAGCCGCAGCAGGCGCACCTGGCGATCGCTCTCACGCCGGCGCTCCGCCTCGTTCAGCAGCCACCAGGCCAAACCAGCCGCCCCGGCGACGGCGCCGACCAGAGCGCTCAGCACCAGGGCGCTGCCGGAGGACGACGGAGCGGTGGGCCGGGGGTCTGGCATCGGCAGGGCAGCAAAGGCTGGTTTCAGCCTAGGAACAAGCCGCCGGCTGGGCAGCCGCGGCATGGGCCGCCGCGGCGACCCATGCGTGGCGACAGCCGGTCGCCGTTGGGAAGCTTCTGGGGATGTCCTGGGAGATGTCCTGGCCGATGGCCCAGGCTGTCGGCTTGGGCCTCCCGTCGGCACGCGGGGGGCTGGGGTCGTTTTGGAGGGCAACACCTGGCTGGCGCCCTCCCTCGCGACGGCTCCGATCAGGCCAGGTCAGCTGCGCTGGCGGCGTAGAGGCGCCGGGCCGCGTCGCCGAAGCCTGGTCGCACCCACCCCTGGGCATCGAGGTCCGGGTCGATGCAGGCGGCATAGAGCGTGAGCTCCGGCTGCTTCTCGCCCACGTGCTTCAACCCGGGTGCCGAGGCCACGGTGGTGATTACCCGCAGGCGCGGCCCCTGCACGCCGAGCTGGCCGAGGCGTTCGAGCAAGGCCAGCAGGGTGGCGCCCCGGGCCAGCACCGGCAGAAACACCAGCACCCCGACCCGGTCGCCGATCCGGTCAGGGAGATCATCGAGATACCAATGCGGCGGCTGATCCAGCCCCGCCACCTCCAGCCCCACATGGGCCACCCGGGCCGCGGGCAGCACTCCTTGGGCGCCTTGCCACAGCCCCAGGCCACCGCGCAGCACCGGAATCGCCAGCACCGGGACCGAGGCGTCCACCACCCTGCCATCGCAGGGGGCCAGGGGGGTCTCGATGCGCACCGTGCGCTCCGGCAACCAGTCGCGCACGGCCTCGTAGGTGAGCCAGCGGCCCAGCTCCGCCATGGCGGTGGCAAACAGCGGCGGCGGCGTGTCCCGGTCGCGCAGCAGCGTTAACCAGTGGGCAATCAGGGGGTGGGGAGGAACCACCACCCGCAGAGACATGGCCATGCCTGCCATAACTTGTGCCCGCAGCGTACCGGTGTCGTGATGGTCGTCTTCCCCAGCCGCCTCGGCCGCGCGTTACGGGCGCTGGCCTTGGCCGGGCTGCTGCAGCTGCTGGCCCTGCTGGCACCCTGGCCGGCGACGGTGCCGGTGGGAGTGTTGGCGATCCAGCCGGCTTTGGCGATCACCGCCCCCGAGCTGCGCACCCAGCGCGCCCTCCAGGATCTCGATCCCGATCAGCGCGGCAGCAACCTGCAACAAGGGGAGTTTCTGAAGCAGACCCTCGACGACTTCAACCTCAGCGCGGCGGACCTGCGCGGCGCCGTGTTCAACGGCAGCACCCTGCGGCGGGCGGATTTGCGCGAGGCCGATCTGGAGGATGCGGTGGCCTTCGCCAGCCGCTTCGATGACGCCGATCTGCGGGGCGCCAACCTGCGCAACGCAATGCTGATGCAAAGCCACTTCAAGGGCGCCCAGATCGACGGAGCCGATTTCAGCGACGCGGTGTTGGATCTGCCGGAACGCCGCGCCCTCTGCGCCCGGGCCAGCGGCAGCAACGCTCGCAGCGGAATCGCCACCCGCGAGAGCCTGAGTTGCCCGGAACCTAGGTAGATTCGCCGAACCGGTCCCTGGGTTCCTTGCGACCCTGGGAGAAAGGGGAAAGTCCGGTGCGATCCCGGCGCTGTCCCGCAGCTGTGATGGTCCTTCCCAAGGACCCAGCCAGAACGCCCACCGGATCCTTCCCCATCGGCCGGCGCGGACCGGTTTTCGGCATGACACCTCATTTCTTCGGGGCGCGCCCCGACACAACCACCACCCTGAGCCGCCCCCGTCCGGACGCCCCTTGGGGCTGGCTTGGCCTCGCGGTGGTGCTCCTCTTCAGTGGCGCCTTTGCGGCGCCGGCCTCCGCCCACCATCTGATGGGCCTGCTGAAGCTCTCCCCCTCGCCGCTCACCGGGCTGCTCAGCGGCCTCGCCCATCCGGTGCTCGGCCCCGAGCATCTGCTCTTCCTGCTAGCGCTCTCCCTGGTGGGCATGCGCCAACGCGCCAGTTGGATGCTGCTCTTGCTGGCCACCTCCCTGGGCGGCAGCCTGGTGGGATTGTTGCTGCCCGGCCTGCCGGGGGCGGAGGGGATGGGGGCCCTCACCCTGGTGCTGTTGGCATTGGTGCTCTTGGAGCGGTTGCCCCGTTGGCTCCTGCCGCCTGCCTTCGCCATCCACGGCTACCTGTTCAGCGCCAGCGTGATCGGCTGGACCGCCGGTCCCTTGGGCACCTATCTGCTCGGGCTGTTGCTCAGCCAGGGCGCCCTGCTGCTGCTTTCGCTGACGTTGTTGCGAAGGGCCCTTGCCGGCCTTCCGGCGCTGCGGCGCCAGCTCCTGGCCGGTTCCCTGCTCGGCCTTGGGGTCGCCTGGACCTGGTCCGCCCTGGTGGGCTGAAATGGAGCGACGCCAGGAACGACGCCTGCCCGTCACGGTGGTGACGGGCTTTCTCGGCGCCGGCAAAACCACCCTGCTGCGCCATCTGCTGCGCCAGGGTCAAGCCCGGTTGGCAGTGGTCGTCAATGAGTTCGGCGAGGTGGGAATCGATGGCGAGCTGATTGCCAGTTGCGGCTTCTGCCCTGAAGAGGAACGACAGGGGCGGCTGGTGGAGTTGGCCAATGGCTGCCTCTGCTGCACCGTGCAGGAGGAATTTCTCCCCACGATGCGGCAACTGCTGGAGCAAGCCGATCGGCTCGACGGGATCGTGGTGGAAACCAGCGGCTTAGCGCTGCCGGAACCCCTGGTGGCCGCCTTTCGGTGGCCCGAGATCCGCGGCCAATGCCGGGTGCACGCCGTGGTGACGGTGGTGGATGGCGAGGCCCTGGCCCAGGGCCATGTGGTGGGCGATGGGGAGGCGGTGGAGGCCCAGCGCCGCGCCGATCCCAGCCTCGACCACCTGGTGGCCATCGAGGAACTGTTTGAGGATCAGCTGGCCGTGGCCGATTTGGTGCTGATCAGCCGGGCCGATCGGCTGGAGGAGCCCGCCCTGGCGGCGGTGCGGCAACGCCTGCTGCCCCACCTGCGTCCGGGCACAGCGGTGTTGGCCATGGCCCATGGGGCCGCGCCGGTGGAGCTGTTGATCGATCCCGCCCCGCCTGAAGGCCATCCAGGCGCCACCGCGGGGTCTGGCTCCCCAGGGGGGGGTGCCGTGGGTCTGGTGCCGAGCGATCACCACCCGGCCCATGTTCCCCCTGCCAACCGCTGGCGGGATGGTGACGGCGATGGCCATGGCGATCAGCCCGATCAGCCGGATCAGCACCACGCCGGGGAGCACAGCGGGCACCAGAACTTTGCCATCAGCCATCTCCACGACGGTCCTGCCCACGGCCATGACCATGCGCACGACCAAGGCCATGGCCACGATCATGGGCACCACGAGCACGAGCACGACCACGAGCACCATCACGATCATCGCCACGTGGCGATGCGGTCGCTGGTGCTGCGGCGCCAGGGCAGCTGGCAACGAGACGAGCTGGAAAGCCGCCTGCGGCGCTTGATCGAAACCCAGCCGGTGCTGCGCCTCAAGGGGAGCTGGCACCAAAACGGCAAAAAGCGGCTCCTGCAGATCCAGGCCGTGGGTCCGCGATTCGACAGCTGGTACGAGGGCGAGCCTGGGCCCGACGGGTCCGATCAGTTGCAGTTGGTGCTGCTGATGGCCGCGGCCCATGCCGATCAGGTCTCCCAGGCGTTGGAGACCCTCTAGGAGCCTGTCGCGCACCGCGCCATGGACGCGAGTTCGGCCGGTGCTTAATCGAGCGGGATGTCGCCGCGGGCGCAGACCCCATCCCAGCAGAGGCTGGAGGATTCGATCCAGCGGCTATCGACCTCACGCCAAGCGCTACCCGGTTCCCGCATGCGCAAGGAGCCACGCTGGTCATGGCGGAAGGCGATGCGGCGGCCTCCGATCACCAGCTGCCATTCCTCGCCGATCTTCTGCACCTCCATGGCGCAGGGGCGCCAGGGACCCTGGCCCAGGCGGCATTGCAGCGGAACCCGGAGTTGTTCCGCCGCCCGCAACGGCGCCAGCAGCACCATCAGCACCAAGGCGGTCGCCGTGAACCAGATTGGCAACCCGACGGGCCGGAGGAGCCGCTGCGAGGGGAAGGGCGCCAGCACGGGTCAGTCCGCGAGGGGACCACTCCAACCTGGCGGCGGTGTCCGGGCCAGGGCGGACCGGCTGCCAAGATTTAACAAACGCCCCGTGTCGGTGCCCCTCTACAACGCTCGCGTGCAGGTCTCCCTGCGCCCCTCCGTTCTCGATCCGGCCGGAGAGGCCACCCGGGCCGCCGCTGGACGGCTCGGCGTCAGTGGCGTGCAACGACTGCGCATCGGCAAGGCGATCGAGGTCGACCTGGAGGCCCCCGACCGCCAGACCGCCCAGGCCCAGCTGGAGCTGCTCAGCGACCGGCTCTTGGCCAATCCGGTGATCGAGGACTGGAGCCTCGAGATTGCAGAAGCCCACTGAGGCGGCCCCATGACCATCGGCATTGTTGTGTTCCCCGGTTCCAACTGCGATCGGGATGTGCGCTGGGCCCTGGAGGGGCTGCTCGGCTATCCCTGCCGCTTCCTCTGGCATGAGGAGACGGATTTGGATGGCATCGCCGCGGTGATCCTGCCCGGTGGATTTAGCTACGGCGATTACCTGCGCTGCGGAGCGATTGCCCGGTTCGCCCCGGTGTTGGAGGCCCTGCGACGGTTCGCCGCCGCTGGCGGCCCTGTGCTGGGCATCTGCAATGGCTTCCAGGTGCTCACCGAAATGGGATTGCTCCCGGGGGCGCTCACCCGCAACCGCGATCTGCACTTCCTCTGCGAACCGGCCCAGCTGCAGGTGCGGCCAGGCCCCTGCCGCTGGCTGCGGCACTACAGCGAGGAGGAGCGAATCGAGCTGCCGATCGCCCATGGCGAAGGCCGCTACCAGATCGATGCCAGCCAGCTGCCGGACCTGGAAGCCCAGGGTTGCCTGGTGCTGCGCTACGCCCGCAACCCCAATGGCTCGCTGGCTGATGTGGCGGGCCTCTGCAATCCCGCTGGCAACGTGCTGGGATTGATGCCCCATCCGGAGCGGGCCTGTGACCCCCTCACCGGTGGGCTCGATGGGCGCCGGCTGCTTGCCGCCGCGTTGGACTAAGCCATGCGCCGACGGGAGCTGCTGCGGGCGTTCCCAGCTCTGGCGGCGCTTCCCATCGCGGGCCAGACACTGCGCTACGCCAGATCCGGGCCCTTCAAACCACCACCGCCCCTGGGGCAAGGCAGCCGCGTGGCGGCCGTGGCGCCCGGAACCTGGTGGGAGGATCCCAACAGCGAAGCCCAGCGCCTGCGGGAGCGGCTGGCCCAGGCCGGTTGGGAGCTGGAGGCCAGCTCGGCGCGTCGTGCGGGCGAACGCTGGCGTTGGTTCTCAGCGCCAGACCCGCAGCGGCGCCACCTGCTGGAGGCGGCGTTGCGGGATCCAGCGATCGATGCGGTGTTCTGCGTGGCGGGGGGCTGGGGCAGCGCCCGGATGCTCGAAGTGGGCTGGACCCCGCCGGCTCAGCCCCGCTGGTTGGTGGGCTTTTCCGACGCCAGCGCCCTGCTGCTGGCCTGGATGGCCGCAGGCCTGGGTGGTGCCGTGCATGCCAGCTGCGCCAGCGAGGGCTCCGCCTGGAACCGGCTTGCGGCGCTGCTGCGGGGGGAAGCGATCGCACCCTTGCGGGGGAGCGGCTGGTCAGGGGGCAGGGCCGAAGGCCCGCTGGTGGTCACCAATTTGACCGTGGCCACCCACTTGATCGGCACACCCTGGCTGCCGGATCTACGGGGCTGCGTGCTGGTGATCGAGGACACGGGCGAGGCGCCCTACCGCATTGATCGCCTGCTCACCCAATGGCGCACCTCGGGCCTGTTAAGGCAGGTGGCGGGTGTGGGGCTGGGACGCTTCAGCTGGAAACCCGATGATGTGCTGCCCGGCGATCTGAGCATGGAGGAGGTGCTGCGCGAGCGCCTGTTGGATTTGCGGCTGCCTGTGGTGGCCAACCTGCCCGTGGGGCATGGCAAACCCAACCTGGCCTTGCCCCTGGGCCGCCTGGCCAGGCTGGATGGGGAGCAGGGAACGCTGACGCTGCTCTAAAAAAGAAAAAGGGAGGCTTTCACCTCCCCCTTAACGCAATCAACGCAATCGAGCAAATCGACTCAAGCGACTGATCAAGCTGAAAACTTCAACCTTCTTGACGCAAGCAGCTGAACTCAAGCTTTTAGGCTCAAACCGTTAGTGAGACCAGCCAACTCAACCGATGGCGGCGAAGAAATCCTTGCTGCGCACGGGGTCGGGATTCATGGTCTTGTCGCCGGGCGTCCAGTTGGCGGGGCAAACTTCATCGGGATTGCTGCGGATGTACTGGAAGGCTTGCAGCACACGCAGGGTTTCATCCACGCTGCGCCCCACGGGCAGGTTGTTGATGGTGCTATGCATGATCACACCATCGGGGTCGATGATGAACAGACCGCGCAGAGCCACACCAGCCTCTTCGTCGAGCACGTTGTAGGCGCTGGCAATATCCTTCTTCAGATCGGCGATCAGCGGGTAGGCAATATCGCCAATACCGCCCTGTTTGCGATCGGTTTGAATCCAGGCGAGGTGGCTGAACTGGCTATCCACCGAAACCCCAAGCACTTCGGTGTTGCGGCTGGAGAAATCAGCGTAACGGTCGCTGAAGGCGGTGATCTCCGTGGGGCACACGAAGGTGAAATCGAGCGGATAGAAAAATAGAACGACGTACTTGCCGAGATAGTCGGAGAGGGAGATCTCCTTGAACTCCTGGTCGACCACCGCGGTGGCGGTGAAACCGGGAGCCTTCAAACCGACGAGCCTTCCGTTGCTGGACATGACAGGGAGGGAGTGGGGGCGGAAACAGCTGGGTTGCAGGGACTAACCGAGGGCGGACCGATGGCCTGTCCAAGGCGAAGTCGTTACGACTTCTGTTTGCGACCGTTTCAATCTATCACGAGTTGTGGCGCTACCGGCTGTCCTCTGTCGGGGCGCAGCCCCTGCGATGGCCTGCCCCGGCAGGCCATCGCAGCCATAGGCTGAAGCCCTCAGCTGTTCACCGTTCTCCCCCTTCCCCATGGCCTGGGATCCCGCCGTTCTGCGTCGTTACAACACCACCAGCCACTTTCGCCTGCTCAGTCAGGTGCGTTCCGAACTCAAAGACAACCCCCTGATTCGCCCGCGCGAGGGCGAGAGTGTGGGGGCGGCCAATCGCAGCCGCAGCCTCACCAAGGCCCTGGCCCTGCGGGCCAATGCCGCCCCCAGCCGCAGTCGCCGGGCCGCCGAGGCCACAAGCGTGATCCTGGCCAGCTCCCTGCCGGCCGACCTCAGCGCCAGTGCCGCCAATGCCAGCTTCCGGGACCGCCTCAACGCCATCGACATGCGCTGAAGCCCACCTCCAGCTCAGCCCGGATCCAGCAGACCGATCCGATACAGCACTTCTTCCAAGGCATCGCAGGCCAGCATCCCGGGCCAACGCGGTGGCGACCCGGGCCCGCAGCAGCTGGGCACCGGGGCCAACACGGTCCACGGGGTGGGGTGGCAGAACTGCACCACGCTCAGGCGCCCTCCCGGCTGGTCCGCGGCCGCCACAACCCGGTGCCAGCCAGCGGGAACCTGGCCATTGCTGAGGCGCTCCAGCATCAGGCCGGCGTTGATGATCACCCGGCCCCGCGGCGGGCGGGCGGCCAGCCACTGACCCTCCACCAGCACCTCAAGCCCCGGCGCCGTGGCCCGCGGCAGCGCCGTGATCAGGTTGATGTCGCCATGGGGAGCGGCCCACAGATGGCCCTCGCTGGGGGCCTCGGCCATCGGCGGGTAGTGGATGGCCCGGGTGAGGGTGGGCCCTTCGCCCACGATCCCGTCGAAGAAGGCCTCATGGCAGCCCATGCC
Source organism: Synechococcaceae cyanobacterium (assembly GCA_046319055.1). Lineage (GTDB taxonomy): Bacteria > Cyanobacteriota > Cyanobacteriia > PCC-6307 > Cyanobiaceae > Cyanobium. The sequence continues at coordinate 12,412 of JBKCTK010000024.1, read as the reverse complement.
GAGGGCGATCACCCGCAAGAACCGGCGTTGCAGATCCAGCAAAAGGCGATGAAACCGCTCCAGCACGGCCGTGATCCCCGGCACGGCCGCCTCGGGCAACCGTTGTTCGGGGTAGGCCGTCGGGAAGCGGCGCCGCAGCGGATGGCCGCTCGCCAAGGGCAAGGACCAATTGAGCATCTCCTTCCAATCCGCCAGGTCGCTGGCCTCGGCCCGCTCCACCAGCGGGCCGGTGTAGCCGGTCTGACCGCTGCTGCCGGCAACCCGGAAGCTCTGCGTGGTGGGGCTTGGCAGGGAAAAGAAGGCTTCGAGCATTCCATAGGCCTCATCGAGCAGGGCCTCTGGCAGATCGCTGCTGCTGTACACAAACCCCGTGGCCAGGCTGCGCATAACGCCGTCGACCACCGCTCGGCGCTCGGCTTCGCCACCGCGCTCGAAGCGCAGCAGATCGACCTCCAACATGGCGGCGGACATTCAGAGGCGCCCTTCAGAACCAGCCGATCCCCGGCGTGCTCAGGATCTCCGGGCTCGGCCAGGCCCCCAGGTTGGCGAACGCGGCCGTGAGCAGATCCCAGGGCGATTGCCGGTCGGCCAGATCGCGCTCCGCGGCCCACTCGGCCTCGCGCACCTGCTCTTCCGGCAGGTCACACAGCTCCACCAGCCGCCGATAGGCCCGCTTCTCCTGGGGATTGATGCTGGGCTCGTCCGGCGTGCGGCGGTCGCTCCTTGCCATCAGATAGCTCAGTTTGAGGGCCAGGACGCGGTCTTCCGCGAGGCTGAGGCGGGGAACCACCTCCTCCAGCGCACTCAGCTCCTGGGCCCAGGCCGCCAGCTGGCGGGCCGCCGTCAGCACCGAAGCCCCCGCCTCGGGCGGCTGGGGGAAGTACTGGGCCACCAGCTGTTCCAGCAGGGTCTTCTCCGCCTCAGACACCTCCCCATCCGCCCAGGCGACGCAGCACACGATCCGCAGCAGATCGAGCTGGCGCTGCCGGGAGGGATCGCTGCTGGTGGTCATTCGGCGCACGGCAGAGGTGGTTCCATTGTGAAGGTGTCAGCGGACAGTGAAGCTGTCAGCGCACGGCGCGGGGAATGCGATCAAGGCTTGATCCACACCGGGGTGCCGACGGCTGTGTGCTGAAACAGCCAGAGCGCCGTGGCCGAGGACAAGCGGACGCAGCCGTGGCTGCGTCGCACTCCGAAACGCTGGCCGGCCGCCTCCTGCCAGGGGGCGGGATGGAAACACACCGCATCGGGCCGCAGCCCAGCGCCGGCTAGGCACATCACATGGCGCACGCCTGGGATGCGGTAATCGCGCCCGGTGAGCGTGGTGCGGTCGTATTTCGTGGCCACCACAAAGCGTCCGGCCGGGGTGGGGCTCTGGGGCAGGCCGGTGGAGACAGCACGCCGCAACAGCACCCGACCGGCGCTGTCCGTGGCGGTCAGCTGCTGCCGCGCCAGGTCGACCTGTAGCAGGGCCACGGTCCCCGCCAGGGGAGCCGCCGTGGCAGGTCGCTGCCGGGTGGGGGTGGTGGGCCCCGCCGGCAGAGAGGGCCCGGGCCGGCCTGGCGGTGACGGCTGGGGCTGGGGCTGAGGCGGCGGTGGTGGCGGCGGCGGCAGCGGTGAGACCGGGGCGGGGCTCTGGGCCGGGACCTCCGCGGGTGTTGGCCGGGAGGCCGCTGGCGGGGCGGGCTGGGGGACTTCGGGGGGCGGGACCGGCCAAGGCCCCGGCACCGCTTGGGCGATGCGGTCAGGGGAACTGGAACTGGCGGGGAGGTGATCGGCGGCTGAGGCGTTCAGCGCCCCCGCGGTCAAGGCCGGCAGGGCGCCGAGGGCGATCAGGGCCCGATGGCCCAGCTGCCGGGCCTTGGGGTCAGGCCACATGGCGAGGCAGGGCAGTTCTGGCCGCCGGCCTCGCCCACGGACGACGGAGAGGGGTGCTTGTAGCAATTGGCACCTGCTGTTGTGGCCTCTCCTCAACATGCCCGAACACCGCTGTTAGGACAGCTGGATGAACCAGCTGTTGCCGTGGGGTCGAACCCGGAGTGCCCTCCGGCGGCTAGGGGCCGGGAGAGCGCGATGACCACCCCAGCGTTGGAGGGCCTGAGCTGCCACGGCCCACGGGGGCAGTCGGCCAGCAGCGGTGCCGTGACCGTGGCCCTGGTGGGCATGCCCAACACCGGGAAATCGACCCTCTTCAACCGCCTGACCGGCGCCGATGCCCAAATCGCCAACTGGCCCGGCCTGACGGTAGATCTGTTGCGCGGCCGGCTGCCCGATGGGCCCGATGGGCGGCCCTGGGAGTTGGTGGATCTTCCAGGCATCCACGACCTGGCCGGCCGCAGTGACGATGAAGCCATCGTGCAGCGCTTTCTCACGGCAAATCCGCCCGACGGGGTGCTGGTGGTGTTGAACGCCAGCCACATCACCAGCCAGCTGCGGCTGCTGCTGGAACTGCGCCAGCTGGGCCTGCCCCTGCTGCTGGCCTTGAACATGAGCGATGAGGCGGAGCGGTTTGGCATCCGCATCGACACGGCGGAGCTCTCCCGCCGCCTGGGCGTGCCGGTGCTGGCCATCAGCGCCCGCCAGCGCCGCGGCCTAGCGGCCTTGAAGCAGGAGATCCGCCAGCGCTTCGATCCCGCCCTGACGGTCCCGCCACCGGCCGCCGCGCCTGCCCTGGCCGGCCCGGACTGGTCCGCCGCGGCCGCTGCAACGCCGGCTGGCCTGAAGGCCCTGCTCGAAGGCTGCGTTCAGCTGCCGGACCAGCCCCGCGATCGCCATAGCCGCCGGGTGGACCGCTGGCTGCTGCACCCCTTCGTGGGACCGCTGGTGTTCCTGCTGATCGTGCTGCTGATGTTCCAGGTCATCTACGCCCTGGGCGCACCGCTGCAGGAGGCCTTCGGCACGGGCTTCGACGCCGTGCGCAACGACGTGTTGCTCCCCCTGCTGCAGCTGCTGCGGCTGCCCCAACTGCTGCGCTCCTTCCTGCTGGATGGCGTCTGGTTGGGGATCAGCACGGTGGTGAGCTTCCTGCCGATCATCTTCCTGTTCTATCTGGTGATGGCCATCGTGGAGGATTCCGGCTATCTGCCAAGGGCCGCATTCCTGATGGATGGCTTCATGCATTGGCTCGGACTTGATGGCCGGGCTTTCGTGCTTCAGGTGATGGGGTTTGGCTGCAATGTGCCGGCGATCATGGGAACCCGGGTGATTCGCGATCGTCGTATGCGGCTGCTGGCGATGCTGGTCATTCCATTCGCACTCTGCCAGGCCCGGTTGACGGTGTTCATCTTCATGGCGGCCGTCTTTTTCCCCAAGCCCTGGTGGGCGCCCGGGCTCGTGGTGTTCAGCTTCTACGTGCTCAGTTTTGCCGCGGCGATCCTCACGGGCCTGATCTTCAAGCGCGCTTACCCCAGCCGGGAGGCCTTCGTGTTGGAGCTGCCGCCCTACCGCCACCCCAGCCTGGGAACCATGCTGCGGCGGGCCCGCCAGGAGGTGATGAATTTTATGCGCACCACCCGCACCTTCATCATCCTTGGGGCCTCGCTGGTGTGGCTGCTGACCAACCTGCCGCCGGGTGGTGGCGACGGCAGCGGCACCTCGATCGCGGCCTGGATCGGTAGCCTGTTCCATCCCCTCCTGGGGCCGATCGGCATGAATCCAGATCTCACCGTGGCGCTGTTCTTTGGCTTCATCGCCAAAGAGATTCTGTTGGGGGCCATGGCCGTGATTTATCGCACCAGCGAAAGCGGGCTGGGGGCGGTGATGCAGGCCTCGATCACACCCCTGCAGGCCCTGAGTTTCATGACCTTCACGCTGCTTTACACCCCCTGTCTTTCAACGGTGGCCGTGCAAATCCGCGAAGCGCGCAGCCGCGCCTTCGCCTTGCGCTCGATCGCCTGGTCCCTAAGCCTGGCGTGGCTGGCGGCGCTGGCGGTCTATCAGGTGGGGCTGCGGCTGACCTGATCTGGAACTGGGCGGAGGGGTAGCGCGGACCGCGACTTCAAGGAAAAGCCCAGTGGCGGCTTTTGCGGACACGCCCCTGGCCCACAGCCCCAGGCGGAAAAACCCAGACCCACAAGCAGAAGCGGACAAGGCGATGCAGGCAAGGCGTAGGCAGACATTGCGTGGGCAGCCAAGGCGTTGGCAGACAAGAGGTAGGCAGACAAATTGCCTGCAGAGGCGATGATGCAAATAAGCTGCGCCAGCCTTGGTCGTCGCTGGTCTTGGTTGCTGGCGCCTGCTGCGATCTGCCCCATCGCCGCGCCTGTGCCGCTGCCCGAATCGGGGCTGGTTTCGAGCAGCCAATCCCGGCAGCGGCCCTAGCCTGAAGCTGGCGCTGAGGGTCCAATGGCACTGGAGCCCGCCCGATCCCACCAGCGGCGGAGACCGCCCGCCAGCCCCTCGACGCCCAGCTCCTTAGGCGGGGCCGGACGGACCGTGCGGACCGAGCCCGACAGCCCCCTCCATCGCCGCCATAGCCCCGGGGCCAGGCCCCACAGCCCCGAGGCCCGGCGCCATGGCCACCGCTCCGCCCCCATCCAGCCAGGGCGCTGCCGCTCCCCGCTTGCTGACCAGAGTTGTTGACGTCGCCTGCCATGACCAGCCACGGATCCCGCAACGCACCCGTCGCGGCCGGCGCCACAACCGCCTGCCCCCCGGAGACCCTGGAGCCGGAAGGCGCCAGCGACCCCCGCAGCGGCCAGAGCCTGGTGACGATCGATGGCAACGAGGCGGTGGCGCGGGTGGCCTACCGGCTCAGCGAGGTGATCGCCATCTACCCCATCACCCCCGCCACGCCGATGGGCGAATGGGCTGACAGCTGGAGTGCCGCCGGTCAGCCCAACCTCTGGGGCGCCGTGCCGACCGTGGTGCAGATGCAGAGCGAGGGCGGGGCCGCTGGCTGCGTCCATGGGGCCTTGCAGACCGGCTGCCTCACCACCACCTTCACGGCCAGCCAAGGCTTGCTGCTGATGATCCCCAACCTCTACCGCTGGGTGGGGGAGCTGCTGCCGATGGTGGTGCATGTGGCCAGCCGGGCCCTGGCGGCCCAAGCCCTGTCGATCTTCGGCGACCACAGCGATGGGATGGCCTGCCGCGCCACGGGCTGCGCCATCGTTTGTTCGGCGTCGGTGCAGGAGGCCGGCGACATGGCGGCGATCGTGAGCCGCGCCACGTTGGCGGGCCGGCTGCCGGTGCTGCATCTGTTTGATGGCTTTCGCACCTCCCATGAAATCCAGCAGGTGGCGCCGCTCGACGACGCCACCTTGGCCGCCTTGATCCCACCCCAGCTGGTGAGCGGCCACCGCCAGCGGGCCCTGTCCCCCGATCACCCGGTGCTGCGCGGCACAGCCCAGAACCCGGATGTGTATTTCCAGGGGCGGGAAGCGATGAACCGCTTTAGCGATGCGTTTCCGGACCATCTGCAAGCCGCCATGGCGGCCTTTGCGGAGCTCACCGGGCGCGACTACACGCCCTACAGCTATTGCGGCCATCCCGAAGCGGAGCGGGTGCTGGTGCTGATGGGGTCCGCCTGCGGCACCGTTGCCGAAACGCTGGAGGTGCTGCTGGCCCGCGGCGAGCGGGTGGGGATGGTGCAGGTGCGGCTGTTCCGACCCTTCGTGGCGGGGTTGTTCTGCCAGCAGCTGCCGCTCAGCTGCCGCGCCGTGGCGGTGCTGGATCGCTGCAAGGAACCGGGCGCCAGCGGCGAACCGCTGTATCTCGATGTGGTGGCCTCGTTGGTGGAGTCTTGGGGGGAGCGCGGCGAGGGCCGGCCGCTGCCGTTGGTGATCGGCTGCCGGTATGGCCTGGGTTCGAAGGAGTTCACCCCCGCGATGGCTAAAGCGGTGCTCGACCACCTGGGCACCCGGCTCGACAACCCCTCCGCCGCCCTGGCCCACCGGCACGTGAGCGTCGGCATCGAAGATGACGTGACCCACCGTTCGCTGCCGGTGGATCCCAGCTTCCGCATCGAGCCGGCGGACCAGGTGCGCGCCGTGATCCACGGGCTGAGCTCCGATGGGAGCGTCGGCGCCAGCCGCGGCAGCATTCGCATCATCGGCGAACACACCCCCCTACAGGTGCAGGCCTACATCGTTTACGACTCGAAGAAATCGGGCTCCCGCACCAGCTCCCATCTGCGCTTCGGCCCCCAGCCGATCCGGTCCGCCTACCTGATTCAGAACCCCACCCTGGTGGCCGCCCATCAATGGGATTTCGTGGAGCGGGTTGACCTGGCCAGCGATCTGTTGGCGGGGGGCCAGTTGTTGATCAATAGCCCCTTCGATGCCCTCACCAGCTGGCAACGCATGCCGGTGGCGCTGCGCCAGGCCATTCGCGACAAGCACCTCACGGTTTGGCTGATCAATGCCTACCGCGTCGCAAGGGAGGCGGGGCTGGGCAACCACATCAACACGGTGATGCAGGCCTGCTTCTTCGCCATCAGCGGCGTGCTGCCGCGGCAGCAGGCGATCGAGCGCATCCGGGCAGACCTGGTGCAGCGGTTTCAGCGCAAGGGGGAGACGGTGCTGCGCACCAATCTCAACGCCCTCGAGGCCAGCCTCAGCCAACTGCAGCAACTCGCCTGGCAGACCCTGCCAGAGCCCGACGAAGCCAGGGGCAGCAGCGCCCCGGATCCCCACATCGCTGTGGAGCAGCGGTTGGCCCAGGCCTCCAGCTTCGTGCGGCACGTGATCGGTCCCTTAATGGAGGGGCAAGGCGATGCCCTGCCGGTGAGTGCCCTCCCCTGCGACGGCACCTGGCCCACCGGCACCGCCCACTGGGAAAAGCGCAACATCGCCGCGGAGGTGCCCGAATGGCGCAGCGATCTCTGCATCCAGTGCGGCAAGTGCGTGATGGTGTGCCCCCATGCGGTGATCCGCGCCAAGGCCGTGGATCCGGCGCTGCTGGAGCCCGCGCCGGCGGGATTCCGCCAGGCCCCGGCCCGGGATCCCGCCCTGGCGGGTCTGGCCTTCACCCTCCAGGTGGCGGTGGAAGACTGCACCGGCTGTGCCTTGTGCGTGGACATCTGCCCGGCACGGGAGGTGGCCGAGCCCCACGGCAAGGCCTTGGCGATGGTGCCGCAGCGGCCACAGCGCGACAGCGGTCGCCAGGCCTGGGAGTTCTTTCTTTCCCTTCCGGATTTGCCGCGCTCGTCGCTCCATCCCCAGCGAATCCCGCAGCTGCAGTTCCTAGAACCGCTGTTTGAGTTCCCAGGAGCCTGTGCCGGTTGCGGTGAGACCGGTTATTTGAAGCTGATCAGCCAGTTGTTCGGCGATCGTCTGCTGATCGCCAACGCCACAGGTTGCAGCTCGATCTATGGCGGCAACTTGCCCACCACGCCTTGGCGCGCCAACGCCGCCGGTCGCGGACCCGCCTGGAGCAACTCGCTGTTTGAAGACCACGCCGAGTTCGGCTTCGGGCTGCGGGTCGGCTTGGACCAGCAGCGGCAGATGGCCGCGGAGCTGCTGGCACGCCTGGCTGGATTGACACCTGGAGGACACACCCCGAAGGCCCCGCCACCGCGGGCCGGAGGGCGGGAGCCTGGAGCCAGCGCAGGCGTTTCCTCGCAACAGACGGACATGGGGGATCCTGACCCCGCCGACGCGGCAACGGTCCAGGCGCAGCCCATTCCCATGGCGTCGGCTGGTGCTGAGGAGCCGCTGATCCCGCCTGCCCTCGCCGAGGCGATCCTTCACGCCAACCAGCAGGACGAAGCCGGGATCCAAGAACAGCGCCAGAGGGTGGCGATGCTCAAGCAACGGTTGCTGGCGGCTGGGGCCGACCGGCTGGCGGCGACCCGGCTGCTGGAGCTAGCCGATGCGTTGGTGAAGAAGAGTGTGTGGCTGGTGGGAGGAGATGGCTGGGCCTACGACATCGGCTTTGGCGGCCTCGATCACGTGCTGGCCAGCGGCCGAGACGTGAATGTGCTGGTGCTGGATACGGAGGTGTACTCCAACACCGGCGGCCAGGTGTCGAAGGCCACGCCCCGTGGGGCGGTGGCGAAGGTCGCGGCCCAAGGCAAGGCCAGCGCCAAGACGGATCGGGGGCTGAGGGCGATGACCTACGGCCACGTGTATGTAGCCAGCGTGGCGATGGGAGCCCGGGATGAACACACGGTGCGGGCCTTTTTGGAAGCGGAAAGCTATCCGGGCCCCTCCTTGATCCTGGCCTATTCCCACTGCATCGCCCATGGCCTCCCCATGGAGGAAGGGCTGCGGCACCAGAAGCTGGCGGTGGAGACCGGCCGTTGGCTGCTCTACCGCTACGACCCGCGCCGCACCGAGCGGGGCGACCCCCCCCTGCAGCTGGATAGCCGCGGCCCCAAGCGGCCCCTGGCGGAGGCGATGGCGACTGAGCAACGCTTTCAGCAGCTCAGCCGCAGCGATCCCGCGCGGGCCCAGGCCCTCGCCCGCCTGGCCAGCCAGGACCTGGAGCGGCGCTGGGCCCTGCACCGCGCCCTGGCGGCGCAGACTCCGCCCCGGGTCGAGCCGGATTCCGGCCACGGGGCCTGAAGGCGCCCCAGCCCGATCGCGCCTCCGCTTGATGCCGGGGCGAGGCAGGCCCATGGGGGAGCTGGAGCGCAGGCCGTCGCCCACCAGCGAACGATCACGCCCCTCGTGATCCAGCTGATCGGTGAGGTCCACGCTTGAGGCTTGTTGCTATGCCCACGCCGAGACTAGGAAGATCCCCGGCGAGATGCCCGCGCGACTGTCCTCGATGCGTGGCCGCCATGCAGCGCGGCGCGACGCCTCGCGATTCTTGGCAACGCCAGGCCGCCCCATGGCTCTGCCATGGGGCGGCCGTCGCCAGCGGGGCGGGCCTTCGGCGTCCTGCTAGGCGGGACGCCGGCTCAGGGCGTGGGCGGACCAGGGGTAGCCCTTGCAACCCCGCGCCGCCATGGCCAGAGTCGAACTCTGAACACCCTGGGCCCGTGGCTGTGGCAGCGCCTCTCTTTCGCTCGGGCCCGTGGTCTCTGCCGCCAGCGCTGCGCCGCCCGGGCCGGCCTCGCGTCGGGCGGCGCTGATGCTCGCCAGCACCGGCTCCAACGGCTCCGCCGCCGTAGCCCCGCTAGCGGCCCCGCTGGTGGCGGAGTTGGAGGCCCTCTGCCGCGGCCGCTGGACGGTGATGGAGGTGTGCGGCGGCCCGACCCACGCCATCGTTCGCTCCGGTCTCGACCGCCTGCTGCCCGCCGGTCTGTCCCTCATCCATGGGCCGGGCTGCCCGGTATGCGTCACCCCCGTGGCGGTGCTGGATCAGGCCCTGGCGCTGGCGCGTCGGCCCGAGGTGATCCTCTGCTCCTATGGCGACATGCTGCGGGTTCCCGGCAGCGCCGCCGCCTTTGCTGGTCGCGCTGCCGCTGCCACTGCCGCTGCCACTGCCGGTGCCGCTGCCGCTGCCGGCGGCGGCACCAGCGCGGACCCGCTCGGGCTTGGCCCCGATCTGCTGGCGGCCCGGGCCTGCGGGGCGGATGTGCGCCTGCTCACCTCGCCGCTGCAGGCGCTGCAGCTGGCCCGTCGCCATCCCGGGCGGCAGGTGGTGTTCCTGGCGGTGGGGTTCGAGACCACCGCCCCCGCCACCGCCCTGCTGGCCCGCCAGGCCCTGGAGCTGGGGCTCACCAACCTGAGCCTGCTCACCGCCCACGTGCGAGTGGTGCCGGCGATGGAGGCGATCCTGGCGGCCCCCGACAACCGCATCCAGGGCTTTCTGGCGGCTGGCCACGTCTGTTCGATCACCGGCACGGAAGAGCTGGCCGCGCTGGTCCGGCGCTGGCGGGTGCCGGTGGTGGTGACCGGCTTTACCCCCACGGAATTGCTGCTGGGGCTGCGGGAGCTGGTGGGGCAGCTCGAGGCCGGCGGCGCCGACCTGGCCAACGCCTATCCGGCGGTGGTGCGCTCGCAAGGCAACCCGGCGGCGCGGCGCCTGCTGGCCGAGGTGTTTGAACCGGTGACCCTGACCTGGCGGGGACTGGGGCCGATCGAGGCCGGCGGGCTGGCGCTACGGGGCGCCTACGCCCAGCTGGAGGCCAGCCGCCGCTTCCAGCTTCCGATCGCGATCGGCCACGTTGGGCCAGCCGAGCCTGAGACGGCGGATGGCAGCTGCATCGCCGCGGCGGTGCTGCAGGGTCGGCTGCGGCCGCCGGATTGCCCCAGCTTTGGCCGCCGCTGCAGCCCCGAACACCCCCTGGGGGCACCGATGGTGTCCAGCGAAGGGGCCTGCGCCGCCTACTGGCAGTACCGCCGTTGATCCGCCCCAGCCGACCACCAGCCCCTCCGGCCCGCCCCGCGCCGATCTGGTGGTGCAACCTGGAACAGCCCGCGCGACCAGGCGGGGTGGACGGCGTTGCCAGGCGGCATCAGGCTCAACGAACCCACCTGGCCTGAGCCATGGCCACCGGTCACGCCGATCCCCCCGCCGGCCCCAGCGCGGCACCGGAGCCGCCGCAACGGGTGCGGCTCGGCCATGGCGGCGGCGGCACGTTGATGGCCGAGCTGATCGACACGGAACTGCGCCGCCTCTACCGGGATCCAGGGCGGCCCTTGCACGATGCCAGCTGTCTGGGCTTCCCCGCCGGGCGGCTGGCCTTCAGCACCGACAGCTCGGTGGTGACACCGCTGGAGTTTCCGGGGGGCGACATCGGTCGCCTGGCGGTGATCGGCAGCGCCAACGACCTGGCGATGGCCGGTGCCAGGCCGCGGTATCTCAGCGTCGCCCTGATCCTGGAGGAAGGCCTGGAGTTCTCCCTGCTGCGCCGCATCGTGGACTCCCTGCGGGCCGCGGCCGATCTCTGCGAGCTGAGCATCGAGACCGGCGACACCAAGGTGGTGGAGCGGGGCCGGGCCGACGGGCTCTACATCAACACCAGCGGCATCGGCCTGGTGGAGAGCCCCGATCCGATCGGGCCGCTGGCGGTGGCCGCCGGTGATGCCCTACTGGTGAGCGGCGATCTGGGTCGCCATGGCCTGGTGATCCTGGCGGCACGCCACGGGCTGGAGCTGGAGCCGCCCCTGCTGAGCGATTGCGCCCCGCTCTGGCCCCTGGTGGAGGAACTGCTGGCGGCGGGGGTGCAACTGCACTGCCTGCGGGATCTCACCCGCGGTGGGTTGGCGGCGGTGCTGCATGAGCTGGCCCTGGCGGCGGGGCTGGAGTTTCAGGTGGAGGAGGAGCGGCTGCCGCTGCATCCGAGCGTGGAACGGGGGTGCGCCGTGCTGGGCCTGGACCCGCTGCATCTGGCCTGCGAGGGTCGGCTGCTGGCGATCGTTCCCGACCACCATCGCCAACGCTGCGGCGCGATCCTGGAGCGCCATGGCGGGGGCTGGATCGGCTCGGTGCGCCCAGCCACCACGGGCTTGCCAGGCCCGGTGGTGCTGCGCACCGCCATCGGCGGCGAGCGGTTGCTGCGTCCCCCCAGCGGCGAGCTGCTCCCCAGGATCTGCTGATCCCGCCGCGCCCGCGTCAGCCCAGGCGCAACTGCCCCGCGTAGGGGCCGGGGCCATCGAGACAGGCCGAACCGCAGTGGCATCCCAGGCTGATGGCCTGCTGGGGCGTCCAGCCCGCCGCCAGGCCAGCGGTCACGCCGGCGGCGAAGGAATCGCCGGCGCCATTGGTGTCGACCACCGGCCGCTGCCGCACCGGTGCGGCGAAGCGGCCGCCGGGGGTGCTGTGGCCGCCCCGGTCGCCTGCGGTGCCAATCACCAACGCCGGCTCCGGATCCAGGGCCCCGGGCTCGACCTGTTCATCGGGATCCAGGGCGCTGCCGATCAGGGCATCGAGGCGCAGGGCGGCCTGGCGCAGCACCGGCAGCGACAGGCGGGGCGTGACCGCCAGCACCCGAGCCGCCCGGGCCCGCGCCAGCCCCGCCGCGTCGGTGGCCGTGGCGAAGACCCCATCCATCGCCGCCAGCTGCCGCCAGGGAAGGGGATCCGCCGCCTGGGGCGCCAACCGGGCGCCGATCACGGTGATCGTGCGTTCGCCGCTGGCCTCCACGAACGTGATGCCGCGGCGGGTGGGAGCGTCGCGCCAGGCCACATGCAGCTCCAAGCCCAGGGCTTCCAAGCGCTCCGCCGCCTCCTGACCGCAACGGTCGCGGCCAAGGGAGGTGAAGAACAGCACCCGCTGGCCGGAGAGCCGAGCCATCTGCACCGCCACCACCGCCCCGCCACCGGCGGGGTGCTCGTAGAAGTCTTTGGCATGGCTGATGCAGCCCGCCTCCGGCAACCGCTCCACCGCCACAAAGCTGACCACCTCCACATGGCCCAGCACCGCCAGCCGCAATGGCGGCAGGGCCGGCAGCTGGTCCAACGGCAGCGGCGTCCAGGGGGCGTCGGGATGGGGGGCTGGGTCGCTGGTCATGGCGGGGTGGGCAGAGGCGGGGAAGGCAGGAAAACTCTGTCGTTAGATCGGCTCGATACTGCGGATC
>JBKCTK010000023.1:0-4273 GCA_046319055.1 Synechococcaceae cyanobacterium | reverse complement strand
CTGGTGATGCGCGAGGGCCGCAACCGCCAGATCCGTCGCACCGCAGACCTGCTGGGTCATCCGGTGCGGGATTTGCAGCGCACGGCCATCGGCCCCTTGCGCCTGGGAGATCTGCCCGCTGGCGGCTGGCGCCAGCTGCGGCCGGCCGAGCTGGAGGCGCTGCTGCGGCCAAAGCCCACCGGCCCCCGCCCATGACCGCCCCGTCACCCCCGGCTCTCGATCCCCCGCCAGCCCTAACGCCCCCCTGGCAAGGGCCGTGGCGCCGACTCTCGCAACGGCTGCTGCAGCGCCTCAAGCGGGGAGCCCAAGGCCGGGCGGCGGGTGGTGGCGGACCCGCCGGAGGCCGCCCCGAGGATGGCCTGGTTCACGCCGGGCAACGCCTCCAGCAGGCCCGCCTGCGCCGCGGCCTGGGCCTGCGCCAGCTCGCCGATGAAACCCGCATCAGCACGCCGGTGCTGGAGGCTCTGGAGCGCGGCTGGCGCGAGCGTTTGCCGGAGGCGGCCTACCTGCGCACCATGCTGCCGCTGCTGGAGGAGCACCTGGCCCTGGAACCCGGCAGTCTGCGGGAGGCCTTGCCCGTCGCCCCGCCCCGCCATCGGGCCGCGACGCGGGGGCGCGAAGGCCTGTGGCGTTTCCGGCCCGGCGCCATCGAGCTGTTCAACAGCTGGCAGGGGAGTGTGGTGTATGGCCTGCTGATGCTGGGGCTGCTGCTGGCTCTGAACCGCCATCAACGGCTGCTGGCCCAGCGGGGGTTGCTCAGTGTTGAGCCGGTGCCGGCGGACGCGATTCCCGTCCACCCCGCCGTCGCCGCTGGAGCGGCCTCCATAGCCTCGGCCTCGGCCTCCGCCACCGCCAGCAACCCGGGTTCCCCGCGCCCGGAGGTCGCTGCGCAGGCCAGCGGCCAGGGTCCCGTTGAGGATCTGTTGACGGCGTTCCCGGAGCTGCGGCCGCTGCGCGGCGCCGCCGCTGGCCAGGGCCTGCCCAAGCTGCGGCAGGAACGGCCGGGCTCCGATCTCTCCCTCGGCCAGCTGCGGCTGCAGTTAGCGGTTCCCACCCGGCTCAACCTGACCAGCCGCGGCGGCGCCACCTCGATCGCTGAGCTGCGCGGCGATCTGGTGCTGCCGGTGCTGCCGCCGTTTCAGTTGCGCCTGGAGCCCACCCCGGCGGCGGCGGCGGTGCGCTGGAACGGCGCCCCCCTCACCCCCGACCGTGAGGGGCATTTCCGCTATCCGCCGCTGGCACGGCCGTAGCGGGCCGCCATTTGGCCAAAACCGAAGATCGGCCCTTCCAAGGTGTCGACGGGCCTCTCCAGCCGCCAGCTCCAGTTACCGGACACGGTGCCGGGGGTGTTGAAGCGGGCTTCATCACCGAGTTCCAAAAGGTCCTGAAGCGGCACCACCATCAACTGGGCGCGAGAGGCCAGCCCCAGCTCCAGGAGCTGCCAGGCGGGAGCCTGAACCGGGCCGCCGATGGCGGCGGCAACCCGGTCCCGGGCCCCCTGGTCCAACCCCTGCCACCAGCCGACGCTGGTGGCGTTGTCGTGGGTGCCGGTATAGGCCACCCAGCGCTCGCCCTCGAAATTGATGGGCAGATAGGGGTTGGCCTCATTGCCGTCGAAGGCGAACTGCAGGATCTTCATGCCCGGTAGGGCGAAGCGATCGCGCAAGGCCTCCACCGGCGGTGTGATCACGCCGAGGTCTTCGGCGATCAGCGGCAGGCGGCCATCCGGCAGCAGCCGACCGCGGCGGCGGCAACGCCAGTGGAGCAGGGTTAGCAGCGTCCCGCCCGGCGAGGGCCTCCAGGCGCCGTGCTCGGCCGTGTCGTCGCCGCCGGGTATGCACCAAAAGGCCTGCAGGGCGCGGAAGTGGTCGAGCCGCAGCAGATCGAAAAGGCTGAGCTGGCGCTCTAGCCGGGCCAACCACCAGCGAAAGCAGCTGAGGCGATGGCGCCACCAGCGGTAGACCGGCGTGCCCCACAACTGACCGGTGGACGAAAAATAATCAGGCGGGACGCCGCTCTGCCGCAGCACCGAGCCGTCGCGGTCGAGGGCGAACAGGCCCGGGCGGCACCAGGCATCGACGCTGTCGTGGGCGACGTAAAAGGGCAAATCACCCACCAGGCTCACGCCCCCCTCCCGGGCGCAGCGCTGCAGCCGCTGCCACTGGGTCTGGAGCAGCCACTGGAGCAGCGCTTCTCCCTGGAGGGCATCCGCCTTCTCCCGCTCCAGCAGCACCAGGGCCTGGCGCTGACGACGGGCCAGGGGTGTCGGCCATTGCCACCAGGGCAGCCCCCCCTGCTGCTGGCGCAACACCATGAAGCGACAGTGATCAGCCAACCAGTGGCGCTGCTGCCGGCGCCAGGCCTCAAACGCCTGACGCCGCCCGGCGGCCTGCCCCCCCAGGCTGCGCTGCAGGGCCTCGCGCATGGCGGCGGCCCTGGCATCGGCCAGGGACGGATCGAGCCGGGGCGGGCCGCCTTGGGCGCCGGGCAGACCATCCCGCTCGGCCGCGCTCAGCCAGCCCTCCGCCACCAGGTCGTCGGCGTCGAGGAACCAGGGATTCAGGGCGGAGCCGCTGGGGGAGCTGTAGGGGGAACCGGTGGCGTCGGTGGGGGAGAGCGGCAGCAACTGCCACACCCCCACGCGCTGGCTTGAGAGCAGGGCGATCCAGTGGCGGGCGGCCGCGCCGAAGCTGCCGCAAACCGGGCTGCCGGGCAGCGAGGAGGCGTGCAGCAGAACGCCGCAACCGCGGGCAGGGGAGGGGGTGGGGTGGCTCACGTGGCGGGGAGCCGATAGCGGCTGATGATCCGCTGGGCAAAGGCCGGGATGTGGCGCTCAACCATGGCGGGGTGGTGACGGCGCAACCAGAGGGCGTTGCGGGTGAAGTGGGAATCGATCGAGAAACGGCCGTATTCCAGCCCCGCCGGCCCGAGCCGCTGCACCACCATCCCCACCAGTTCCGCCAACCAACGGGGCAGCTTCACGGCGCGGTCGTAGGCCTCGATCCCCTGCTGCACGGCCGCTCGCCGGTCGCCGCGGCTAAACACCGGCGCCGTGTCGAGCTCCGGCTCGACCAACGCCAACAGCTCGGCACCTCGGTCGTTGCGCACCGTGAGCCATTGGCGTCCAAAGGCTGCCCCCATGTACCCCACCACCAGGTCGGCGCCGGCATTGGTGTAGTCGAAGCAGCTCAGACAGCTGGGGGCAAACACATCCTTGAGCTTGGGGGTGTCGAGGCCGAAGAACGGCACGGTTTCCACCTGGCCATCGCTGTGGCGGAAGTGGATGCGGAAGTCCTGCATGAACTCGTAATGCACCACCGTGGCTGGGGAGCGGCTGGCGCTCTCCAGGAAGGTCTGCAGGCCCTGCCGGCTGACGTTGTCCACACAAGGGAGGCCCAGCACGTAGAGCTGATCGAGGGGCAGGGTGGCCTGCACGGCCCGGAGGGCCTGCACCGGGCCGCCCACGCCGATCGCCAGCAGGCGGCGGATGCCGCTGCCGGGAAGCTCCTCCAACACCTTGAGATTGGGGGAGAGGGTGGGCTTGTTCACCCGGGCGGCCAGCACCTGCTCGGGCGTGCGAGCCAGCACCGGCACCGGCGTGAAGCGATCGTCGGAGCTCTGCTGCACGCACAGAACCGCGTCGACCAGGCCGGTTTCCAGGGCACGGACGCCGAGGCGACTGACGATTCCGGTCCACTGGGCGCCGTCGATCGGTTGGCGCAGGCGGGCGGTGAGCATGCGCTGCTGCACACCGAAATAGAGCTCGTTGTCATCGTCGAGCCGGCGGCTGCGACCGTGGGCCAGTTCTTCAAGCGCCTCGAAGCGTTGCTCCAGAAAGGCGCAGGCGGAGCGCACATAGGCCACCCAGCGGCTGTCGCAAAGGCCGCACTGGCTACAGAGATCCCGCGCCGGGTACACGCTGCCAGGAGCCAGGGGGCGAGATCGCTCGTGGGGCGCCCGGACCTGCGGCGGGGAAAGATGGGCGTCAGACAACGGGCCGTCGCGGCGTCCTTGTTCTCAACCTATCGGGGCGGCGCCTCGGGCTGGGCGAGAGTGGGTGGTCCCTCACGCCCGGCTTGGGCACCGATGCCTGACCGCCCATCGCGTCGTGTCGCCGCCGCGCAGCGCAACCGCCAAACCCGAACGCCCCGCGGCCCCTCCAGCCCTCGCCTGGCGCTGGCATCCCCCGCCCTCTGGCGCCGCGCCGCGCTGGTGGTCGCCGGGGCGGTGGTGGGCCTGGGCCTGCTGGGCCTGGTCTGGCCGGAACAGGACC
>JBKCTK010000022.1:0-34645 GCA_046319055.1 Synechococcaceae cyanobacterium | reverse complement strand
CCCTGGAGGCGCTGGGGCGCGCCCTGCCGCCCCTGGCCGCTGCGGCAGCCTCGGGAGATCGGCGCGGAGTCACCCCAGAACGCCTGTCCCCGGCGCCCGCCGAGGCCGTTGCCGAAGCCAATCCCGAAGAGGCCACCCCCGGGCCCACCGCCAGCCCCACCCCAGGCGACCGCGAACGCCTGCTCGCCTGGCTGGCGGGCGAGGGCTCGGAGGTGCCGGCGCAGCTGCCCACCCTGCTGCGCCTCTTCGCCCAGCTGGCCGACCAGGGCGATGCCGAGCTGGTCTCCGGCCTGCGTCAGGGAGCGAGCCAAACGGTGCCGCGCCGGCGCTGGCAGCGCCAGCTGCCGGAGGCCCTGCTCGGCCGCGTGGTGCTGCTGCTCCAGCCCGGTCGCGGGCGGCTGCTGCTCGATCTGCAGGCCCTGCTCCACCTCGCCTGGCGCCAGGCCGCCCTGCCCGGCGATGCCCCCCCTGGCGAGGGCCTGCCTTGGGACACGCTCCTGCCCCTGCTCGTCGCCCCCCGGCCCCTGACGACACGCCAGATCGTCGACCGGCTGCTGCGCTCCCTCAGCGGCAGCGGCGCTCGTCAGCAAGGCGCCACCGCACGGCTGCTGCGCCGCGCCCGCCAGCTCTCCCGCGCCACGGGCGCCGAGCCCAGCCTCACCGCCGCGCTGCCGCTGCTCGCCGCCCTGGAACCGCCTCCCCCCACCGAGCCGCTCCCCGCCCATCCCACGGCGCGCCCATCGCCGGAGCTAGCGGCGGCGCCGCCACCGGCCTGGATCGGGGCCAGCTCCAAGGCCCCCTCCTCCTCCGCCTCCCTCTCCGAAACCTCCACCCTCTCCGAAGCCTCCACCCTCTCCGAAGCCTTCGCCGAGGGCCTGTACATCGCCAACGCCGGCCTGGTGCTCTTCAACCCCTTCCTGCCCCGTTTCTTCGAGCGGCTCGGCCTGCTCTCCCCCGCCAGCGACGAGGCGCCCCCCTCCATCTCGGGCCTGGAGGCCCGCTCCCGGGCCGTGCACCTGCTGCAGTGGCTGGTGGACGAGCGCCTCGAGACCCCGGAACCCGACCTGGCCCTCAACAAGGTGCTCGCCGGCATCGATCTCACCGAACCGATCCTGCCCCGCCATGCCGCCAGCGCCGACGACCTGGCCATCGCCACAGAGCTGCTCCAGGCCGTGATCCAGCACTGGCCCCCCCTGGTCAACACCTCCCTGGCCGGGCTGCGGGAAACCTTTCTGCAGAGGGAGGCTCGGCTGGAGCTGCCCACACTGGAGCTGAACCGGTGGAGCCTGGTGGTGCAGCGCCGCACCGTGGACATCCTGATGAACCAGATGCCCTGGCCCCTCAGCCCCGTGCGCCACCGCTGGATGCCCGCCCCCCTCTACGTCGACTGGAGCTGAGGCCATGGCCCCCTCGCCACCGCTGCTGGAGAGCGATCTGGACTGGTTGAAGCGCTTCATCCACGCCCGCTGCGCACAGCACTTCAACGGGGCCACGGCCGATCCCCTGCCACCGCCCCCGCCGCTGCCGAAGCGGGCGAGCGGGGGCTATGCCGACACCCTGCGCAGCCTGGCGGCCACCGCCGAGATGCGATTGGTGCTGTTGCTCGCCCTGGCGCCCCACCTGGCCCCCGAGCTACTGGATCCCTTCCTCCTGGAAAACCGCGGCACCGCTCGCCGCTTCACCGAATTCGGCGGCTGGCTCGGCGGACACCACAGCGGCTTCCTGCCCACGGTGGAAACGGCCCTGTTTCTGTTGGCGGGCCGCGACCACCCGCGGCGCCTGGCGGTGCGGCGCCTCTTCCACCCCAGCCAACCCCTGCTCGCTCGCGGCCTGCTGCAGCTCAGCGCCGACAACCCCGCCGATCCGCCTGGCGCCGCCCGCCTCACCATCCCCCCCGATCAGTTGGAGCTGCTCCTCGACGGCGATCCCGACACCCTCCCCGCCAGCGAGGGCTTTCCCGCCGAACGCCTCTCCACCCCCCTGGGCTGGGACGACCTGATCCTCGATGCCACCACCGCCGATGCCCTCGCCCTCGTGGACCGCTGGCTCCAGCACGCCCCCACCCTCCTGAACGACTGGGGCCTGGCGCGACGCCTCAAGCCCGGTTTCCGCTGCCTCTTCCACGGCCCCCCCGGCACCGGCAAGACCCTCAGCGCCTGCCTGCTCGGCCAGCGCCACCAGTTGCCCGTCTACCGCGTCGATCTCTCGCGGGTGGTCTCGAAGTGGGTGGGGGAAACGGAAAAAAACCTCGCCACCCTGTTCGATCGCGCCCAGCACCACAATTGGATCCTGTTCTTTGATGAGGCGGAGGCCCTGTTCTCGCGCCGCAGCGAGGGCCACACCGCCAACGACCGCCACGCCAACCAGCAGATCGCCTACCTGTTGCAGCGCCTGGAGGACTACCCGGGTCTGGTGATTCTGGCCACCAACCTGCTGCACGGCCTTGATGCCGCCTTCGCCCGCCGCTTCCAGGCCTGCATCCACTTCCCCCAACCCGATGCCGCCGTGCGCCTGCGGCTCTGGCAGGCCCTCTTCGGCCATGGGGCCCTGCCCCTCGCGGCCGACATCGAGCTGGCCGCCTTCGCCGACCGCTACGACCTGGCCGGCGGCGCCATCCTCAATGTGCTGCGCCATGCCGCCCTGCTGGCTGTCGCCCGCAGCCCCGCCGTGCTCTCCGCCGCCGACCTGCACAGCGCCGCCCGCAGCGAACTGCGCAAGCAGGGCCGCTTCATCGCCGCTTGAAACCGCTGCCCGTAACCCATCCACCCTCTCCCACGACAACCAGCCGCTTACAGCGGCACCACGATCTCCGACAAGCCCACCAACGGATCCGCCGCCGCGCTGGCCGCTAATGGGGGCGAACCGGGGAGGCTTGGCGATGGGTTGGTTGGTTCTGGATTTGCCCGAGTCGCGGCGGCCGCGCCGGCTGCGGCCGGTTCCGCTCCAGGCGCCGCTGGCGCCGCCGAAAGGGGCCAGACCGGACCCAGCGGCGCCGCCGGCAGCGGATCCAACCGCAGCGGATGGCTATGGCCCGTGGCGTCGATCCGTTGGCCCGTGAGCCGGAAGCGATAGGGGCTGCGCTCCGCCAGCGGCAACGGTCGATCGGCCACAAGCCGCCAGGCTGTGCGGCCATCCGGCAGGGTTTCCGGCTGCTCTCCGCCCGCAAACGCGCAGCCGTCGCCACAGATCACAAGCCCCTCCAAGCGCTGTTGCGGTCCACTGGGCACCAGCAGGTAATGCCACAGGCTGGCGCGCGCCGGCAGGCTCCACTCCAGCTCCAGGGTTGGCGCCCCGAGCTCAGGCGGCGACAGCCACAGGCAGGCCACCCCCAACGCCAGGGGCTCCGGATCCAGGCGCAGCAGCGCCTCCAGCGCGGGGCCTTGGTCGAAGCGGGGCTGCAGCAGCCCCTCCGGCAAGCCATCAAGGGGTTGGCGCAGCTCGCCCGCAGCCCGTTCCGCCGCGGTCAGCGGTCGGTCAAGCAGCACCTCCCCCCGTTCATCCAGCAGCGTCAGCCGCTTCGCCGCGGCGGGAATGACCAACTGCGGGGCGGCGCCGGCCAGGGGCCGCAGGCTGAGCTCGAGGTTGGTGGCTGCCGGCCCCCGGTCGCCGGGCTGCTGGCCCCAGCGGCCCAACAGCTGCCATTGGCTGGCACGGGCGTCGAGCGCCAGCGCCGTGGCGCCCCAGATCTGCGGCGACAGCGCCAGCAGCCGCAGCCTCAGCGGTCCCCCGCCGGTCGCGCTCAGCCAGGCGGACAACTGGGGCTGCCAGCGCGGCTTGGCCAGCAGCAGCACCCCATCCGACTGCGGCACCAGCCGCAGCTGAAAGCGTTGCAACAGCGAAGCGGTGCCAACGGTGGGGCGCAAGGCCAGGTGACGGCCCACAGCCGCCCCATCGGCCAGGGCGCCATGGCGCAGCCGCAAGCGCAACCAGGGCCCGTACTGATCGGGGTCGGGGCCGGCCATTAGCGGCGCAACGCCGGCGGATCCTGGCCGCCGCCCCGCACCGGCAGCGGCCGGCCTTGACGATCCGCTGCCCCGTAGGGCAGCAGCCGCAGTCGATAGAACACCGCCGGCTGATACTTGGCCCCCAGCATTCCAAAGAGGTGGTTCAGGTCGGCGGGGCTCTGGTTGAGCAGCTCCAGGCTCACCTTCTCCAGCTCCCGATCCAGGCCCGGATGGCTGGCGGGGGTAAGCAAGGGCTGCTGCTGCAGGCAGGCGATCACCAGCGACAACGCCGTGAGGCCGTCGGCGTACTGGGCGGCGGGAAAGTTAGCGATGAAGCCCAGGTCGACCGCCACCTCCAACGGCGCACCAGGAAGGCCGCCGCGACCGGTGTCCCGCTGGATGTTGGTCAGCAGCATCACGATGCGATTCAGCGCGGCGCCGTTGGCGGAGCCATCCGGCTCCAGAAGGCTGGTCAGCACCACCCAGTCGTCGCTGCGGGCCTCGGCGTTCTGCAGAAACTGATTGAGCTGCCGCCGCACCACCTCAAGGGTGCTGGGCAGGATGCGCGACATGGGCTGTAGCTCCCCTTCCGGCCAAATCACCAGCCCCAGCCTGGCCAATGGCGGCTTGACCGCCGCAGCTGGGAGAGGAAGAAATCCTAAATATCCAATACCACCCCCGCCAACCACAGCCCATGACGTTTCATTGCAGATCGCGATCCAGCCCCTTGCCCAACTTGCCAAGACCGCCAGCCGTAACAACCATGAAGCTACGTCGCCCCTAAGGCATGACCATCAGCGGCCTCCGCAAGGATCGTCAAACTCCCGGTGTTTATGTCACCGAGTTCCCCGCTTTCCCGCCAACCGTCCTAGGTGTTCGCACAGCAGTACCGTGCTTTATTGGCTATACCGAAAGAGCGGAAGATCCCACCACCAAGAAGGGGCTTCTAAACACGCCAGTGCCGATTGATTCACTCACTGCCTTCAACTCCTACTTCGGTGGTGGTAAGCCCCAGGACGCGGGCTTCATGATCAGCCTGGCCACCCCGCCGACCACCGCCCCCGCCGCTGGAGCCGCCGGCCCAGACTTCCGAGCCGGATCCGCCCAGCTGTTGGCCGACAAAAAGCAGATCAACATCGGCGCCAATCTGGATTGCAGCGTCAAACGCCAAAGTGGCGCCTCTGATGGCTCCACCGACAGTTTCAGCCTCTATGGCTCGATGCAGATGTTCTACGCCAATGGTGGCGGCTTCTGCTATGTGATCTCCGTGGGGAACTATGGCGCTGGCAAGAAGAAGGATGAACTCATCAATGGGCTGGCCCTGGCCTACGCCATCCACGATGTCACCATGCTGGTGATCCCAGATGCCTGCCTACTCGGGGAGGAGGATTATGGCGCTGTCGCCAATGCCATGCTGGCCCAGGCGGGTGATCTACGCAATCGCGTGGCCATCCTTGATCTGCCCGGAGCGATCGATACCTTCGATCAGCCAAAACTCAAGCAGAAAGCCAACACCTTCTACAATGCCATCAGCCCATCCCAGGACGCCTTCAGCTATGGCGCCGCCTACGGGCCCGGGCTGCAAACATCCCTCATCTCCAGCGACGATCTCAATTTCCTAGCCCTGGCCGATGCCAGCAAGGAGAACGGCGGAACGCCTGGCAAGTTCAACCTGGCCATCAACCACCTGCTCACCACCCAAGCCCTTAGCCGCTGCCTCAGCGATCCCGAAAAACTCAGCGACGCCCTCGCCAAGATCGCGCAGGCCTTCCCGGTCAGCGACGGCGCCACAGCCATCTCCGCCGATGCCGTCGAGGCAATCGTCAACACGGATGGCCGCTCCCTACTGGACAAAGATGGGGTCAAAACATTATTGAAAAATTGCGCTTGCCTGGCCTCGGCCACCATCACCCTGGAGGCTCCCGCCGGCGCCAACTCCTCATCTAGCACCAACGCCTCTGAGGCGGGCGCGGCTGGAGAGGCCTCCGGAGGCTCCCAGGCGGATGCGCAGGCCGGGGACACCCAAGGCGATGCCTCTGCAGCCACGGCTGCAGCCGCGAGCACAGATGCAGCCGCGAGCACGGGTGCTGCAGCGGGTTCGCCTGCAGCAGTGGCGACCAGCGCTGGCGGGGGGCCATTGGTGGGCGTGGTCGCAATCGCCCCTCCAGCGGCGAACGCTGCCTCCGCCGGAGGCGGGAGCGCCAGCGCCGCCCCGCCTGCAACGCCACCCAACACCGATAACCTCAACAAATTCCTCGTCAATGTCACACCCCTGCTCAGCCAGATCCTCAAGGTCGTCAGCAAACAGGTCAATCTCATCCCCGCCAGTGGCGTGATGGCAGGCATCTGGAGCAAGAGCGATGCGATCAACGGGGTCTGGAACGCCCCGGCCAACATGGCGATCAACCGGGCCATCAGTCCGCTGGTGGTGCTCAATGACAAGGAGCAAGGCGCCTACAACGTGCCTCCGGACGGCAAATCGATCGGCATCCTCAGGGCCCTGCCGGGTAAGGGCACGGTCGTATGGGGGGCTCGCACATTGGATGGCAACAGCAACGACTATCGCTACATCCAGGTGCGTCGCAACTTGATCTATATCGAGCAATCGGTGAAGCAGTCCCTACAGGACTTTGTGTTTAAGGAGAACGACGCCAAAACCTGGACAACGGTCACCAGCATGATCACCAATTTCCTCACCTCCCACTGGCAGGCAGGTGGATTGATGGGCTCCAAAGCCAATGAGGCCTTCTCCGTGGCCTGCGGCAAACCCTCCACCATGACCGATCTCGACATCCTCAATGGCTACATGATTGTGAGCATTGCATTAAGTTGTATCCGGCCAGCGGAATTCATCGAGATTACAATCACCCAGGCCATGCAGGGCTCGTAAATCAGCACGAGCCAGCTCCATTTCAGTCGACAGTTCTTTAGCTTAACCACGTTCCCTCTTTCCCATCATGGCAGGCGCCGTACAAGACAAAAATTGGCCGCTCCCGAAGTTCTACTTCACCGTGACAGGCCTCAACAACAGCACCACTCCCGTTCCCTTTCAGGAGATCAGTGGTCTCGACACAGAAAATACCGCCATCGAATATCGCCATGGCGACAGCAAGAGCTTTTACCCGATCAAGATGCCAGGCCTCGGCAAGGTCAGCAACGTGACGATGAAGAAGGGCATCTTTGCCAAGGATGCGCAGCTGTTTGACTGGTTCAACAAGATCAAGCTCAACACGATCGAACGCAGCACGATCGTCATCAGCCTGCTAGATGAAACCGACAAGCCCGCGATGACCTGGACCCTCCAAAACTCCTTCCCGGTCAAAGTCACCGGTACTGACCTCAAATCACAAGGCAATGAGGTTGCCGTCGAAAGCATCGAGATTGCCTTTGAAACCATCACCGTCACCGCTCCGGCCTGATGGAGTTCACCTATCCACTACCGGCTTTCCATTTCACCGTAGCCATTGCGGGCCAGGGGCGTGGGGCTCAGGATCAGTCAAGCCTGGATACAAGGTTTAGCGAGGTTTCAGGCCTAGAAGCTACTCTGGAATTAGAAGATGTTCGCGAAGGAGGACTAGCACGATATGTCCATCGCCTACCGATAGGAACCAAGCACGGTCCCTTGGTCCTCAAACGCGGCTTGATTAAATGTCAATCTTACTTAGCGAACTGGGCTGCCCAGACCATCGGCACCGATTTCTATGGCCCGATTAAAACGCACACGCTCGTGATCATGCTCCTTGGCTCCGATAATCAGCCACGATTTAGCTGGAATGTGAGCCGCGCGTGGCCTGTGCGGTGGGATTGGGGTAGCCTCAATTCCACACGCAATGAGGTCATGATTGAGTCCATCGAGTTTGCCCATTCCGGCATACAGCGCCACTCCAAACCAGCCAGCTTGGCAACCAAGAACTGAGATTTTATTCAGTGGTCCAAGCCTTGAATTAGAAGCCAGTTTTTGATCACCACTTAATGCCCCCCCCCGAAACCCATCTGCAGAAGCGACAATGACACTTGAAATCAATGAACTCAATGTGCAGATCAGTGTCGACTACGGCCGCGAGGGATCTGAGCAGAAGTCGCCTGCAATTCAAGCACCAAGAAGCACAATGATACCAGCAGAAATAAGACAGGAGATCATCAAGCAGAGCGTCGCTGAAGTTCTGACTCGCTTACGCCGGATGGAGGGGAATAAGCGATGAGCCTCGAACACCTAAAGATACAAGTCACCGAAGGAATCAATCCCGGCTATGTTTTTACAGCCTGGATCAACCCTGCGACGTATACATATACCTACGGAATCAAGGCAGGAAATAGCGCGGCTTCAACGGGCAACTCTCCTCGGTCAATAGTAAAGGCTTACAACCCAGATAGTCTTGACTTCAAGCTGATTCTTGATGCCACTGGAGTGGTGCCACCGCCACTGCCGAACCAGTCTATTCCGAGCGATGGAGTGGCCCCATTAATAAGTTCATTCCTACTCAATATTGCCAGACCCTATACACCCAGCAGCACGAGTGAGGACGGCAAACAGTTACAACCAAAGCTCCTGTTATCGTGGGCGCAGCTGCAGTTTGCGTGCATCCTTACAAGCTTAAAAATAGACTACAAGCTTTTTAAGCCTAATGGGACGCCAATCCGTGCCGAGCTGACCGCCTCGTTTGCCGAGTACCGCAACCCCCAGACCAAAGATCAAAAAGCCATTGACTTGCCTGCCACAGAACCCGCACCCCAGCAGGTCATTGTGCTTGAAGGTGATACCTTGCCTGGTCTGTGCGATCAAATCTATGGAGATGCTAGCTATTACATGATTGTTGCCAAAGCCAATGGTCTGACGGAGTTTCGGCGTCTAAAGCCTGGATCTATGTTGACATTTCCTCCCATAAAGAGTGGCTGATCGCGATGCCGAGCTCCGCAGTCATTGTCGACGGAACGGTCCTATCTATTCTCCTGGAAATTGACGAAGTGCCGGCTCCTGCCGACCACCAAATCATTTCGATTGAAACCTGGTCTAGCTTGAATCGTATCGGCCGGGCGCAGATCATCGTACAAGATGAGTCGCCTTCGGGCGATTGCTTCATAATCAGCAGCTCCAAAGCCTATCTGCCCGGCGCGAAAGTCAAAATCTCGCTCGGCTACGATGCGGCCAACTGCTTAGTCTTCTCCGGCATCATCATAAGTCACGGCCTAGAGTTTGGAGTAGGAGTTAGTCCAAGGGTGATGATTGAAGTCGCGGATCCGGCAATCGCAATGACTCTGGGGCGACGATCAGAACTCTACGCGGATATCACAGATCGCCAGTTGATCGAACAATTGCTTTCAGCCTATAAACTTAATGGTTCCGTTAGCGATACGACGATCAAACAACCAGTCATCGTACAGCATGCTTGCAGTGATTGGGATCTGATGCTGATGCGCGCTGACAGTAACGGCTTCGTGGTCGCCAGTGAACGCGACAGCATCCGTATCGCGCCGCCGCAAACCAAGGAGGAGCCTAAGTTGGAATTGGTCTATGGAGAATCCATTCTAGAAGCCCATCTTCGCTTGGATGCCAGCACCCAGGTTCCCGCCGCGGCTGTGCAAGCACTGGCCTGGGATCCTGCCAACCTGGCCGTAGCCCGTAGCAGTGAAGCCAATACGGAGGTTCAAGAACTGGGCAATCTCTCCTCTAGCCAGCTGGCTGCGGTGCTGGCCTGTAACCAGCTTGTGCAACAGAGCGCTGCGTCATTATCCGCAGCAGAGTTGAGCCAATGGGCTGATGTCAGCCTGCAACGCCATCAATTGGCCAAGGTCCGCGGTCAGCTGCGTTGTCAGGGCACAGCTGATGCGCGGATTGACTCCACTGTAAGAGTGATAGGGTTGGGGGATCGTTTCCATGGCAATGCCTACATCTCAGGCGTTCACCATCGCGTTGATCAAGGAGAATGGACCACGGAACTGGAAATCGGGCTCTCTGCAGAGTCCTATGCAGCCAGCACCTATAACATTTCATCCCCCCCGGCTGCAGGCCAGCTAGCTGCTGCCGGTTTGATTCAAATTGGCCTTGTCACCAAGGTCGCCGATGATCCTGATCAGCAATACCGGCTACAAATCCAGTTACCGCTCGTTCAGAAAGACAACAACCTGATTTGGGCGCGTCTTGCACACCCCTATGCCTCAGCGGAGTGTGGCTTTCAGTTTCTGCCGGAGGTGGGCGATGAGGTGTTGGTGGCCTTCATGGAGGGTGACCCACGCTTCCCAGTGGTGTTGGGCTCTTTATACAGCAAAAAGCATGCTCCTGCCCAGGCCCCAACGGCGGAAAACAATTTGAAGAGTTTGGTCACCAAGGCCAAATTACGCCTCGACTTTGATGAAGAAGCCAAAGCCATCAGGCTCACGACACCCGCCAAACAGATGCTAACGATTGATGACAAGGCCAAGCAGCTCAAATTGGAAGATTGTAATGGCAATAGCATCTCCCTTTCCGATTCTGGGATCATCCTCAATTCCAGTGGCGACATCAAGCTGGAGGCCAAGGGCTCGATTCAGCTGTCAGCCAACACCAACCTCACAGCCAAGGGTGGCACCAAGCTGGAGCTCTCAGCACCTCAGGGCGAATTCAACGCCGATTCGCAACTGACCCTCAAAGGCGGAGCGCAAGCCCAGCTGACAGCGGGAGCGAGTGTTGTCGTTCAGGCCGCGATGGTTAAAATTAATTAGCACCAGCCGAGAGGATGTAGCCATGCCTTTTGGAGCAAGGATCGCTGATCTGCAGACCTGCCTAATGTGCTCAGGCCCCATCCCCCATGGCCGCGGTCCGTTTCTGGGCCCCGGCGTTTCGATGCTGTGGATCGGCGGCAAGCGGGCAGCCTGTCTTGGCGATTCCTGTGCCTGCGTGGGCCCACCTGCTGGAACTGTGAACGGTTTCGCCAGTGGATTCAGCGGAACTGAAACGGCTGTCCGTCAGTCAGACACCACCATCCATAGCGCCACGATCCTGGTTACTTTTCCTACCATCTTGATTGGAGATTAGTGATGGATTATCACTCAACACCGAGTTCATTGGCAGGGGGTTGGTCATTCCCGCCAGCATTTGATCGTCTAAACAAGACGGTCTGCATCAGCAGCGGAACGACCAACATCACCGAGAATCTACGCATTCTCTTCTCCACTAATCTTGGCGAACGCTTTCTCTTGCCTGCCTATGGGACACCACTCTCCAAGTATTTATTTGGCCCACTCAATACAAGCATCGAAAACGAAATCAAGCTCGACATTCAGAACGCCATCGCCCGCTGGGAGCCAAGGATAACACTGCTCAGCATTGAAATCCAGCGAATCGCATCCCCAGCTAAGTCGATTTTGATTCAGATTAGCTATCGGGAGCGATTGAGCGGCGCTGAAGCTTCCTTCGCTGTTCCCTTCAGCCTCGAAGCCAGTGAATCTCTTGTCGACCTCTCGGAGACATGACCTCAGCAACCTGTCAATATGGAACTCAATCAAGTCCTATCTCAGCAGAGCAGGCTGTCCCAGGCAGCACAGCCCGATCAAATCAAGATCGATCATCGCAGCCTGGCTCAATTGCTAAGTCTTGCGAGTGAATATGGTCGTTTCTTTAAGTTCTACAATCTCGACAATTCGATCGATGGGGATTGGGAGTCAATGTTTGCAAGCGATCCAGCGATCGCTGATGCGATGCAGCTTTGCCTTGATACAAAGACCATTGAATTACGCATGTACAAACTGATCGATAACATAATCAATCCGAGTCCTCGCACACTGAATCGCGCTAACTTCGAGAACTTGCAAAGCTTGGTGGCGCGCCTGCTCACCATCCTTAGCGGGCGTCCCTGGCCATCCGCCAGCCCCGCTGAGCTCTATCGAGAGGCAGCATCCGTCACCTCGCTGACCGAGGCAGCCACACCTCTGGCCAGCTTCTTCGAGCTTCTCCCCCCTGACAAACTTGTTCAGCCTGAGCTTGCCAAGCACAGCGGAGATCAACTGAACATGCTGAGTGATCTGCTCCGCGACTTTTGTGGCCTACTCCTGGACAGCATGAACGCTGCCCAGGCCAAGGCGCAGCAGAGTCTGGGCCTGGAGTTGCGTCAATCCGGACATGCGCCCCATGTTGCGCTCTACATCGCCTTCGTGATGATGTATCAGAAGGTGCAGCATCGGCTCAACCAGTTTCCCCAAGACCTACTTGACTTTTATCACCAAACCGTGCTCCGTCAAGCGGAGTTCTCTGGTCGCCGTCCTAGACCCGACCGCGTGGTGTTGACCTTTCGCCCACAACCTGATGTGCCAACGGCGGCTGTGCCGATATCGGCTGAATTCATCGCCGGCAATGATGCGGCTGGAAACCCGATCATCTACACACCAGATTTCCCCATTGATGCCAGCAACATCAACCTTGTCCGTCTACGCAACCTGCGCCTGTTCCCGCTCAGCACAGCCACCAGCCGACAAGCGAGGCCGCTCCTGAGCCAAGTGCTAACAACGGAGATCAGCCTGCCCTTGGCCCAGACTCCAGCTGCCAATAGCCAACCCCTGTTTCCACCTCAACAACCCTCACCCGCATCCCAGCTCCAAAGCCTTCCCGCTGAGCTTGGCTTTGGCTGCGCCAGTCCATTGCTAGAGCTCCGCGGCGGTGATCGTAGCGTCAGCCTCGGTCTGGAGCTATGGCTCCCTTCGCCGATTCCTGCTGCGGCGACAACCCAGGAGCAGCAACCGGCATTGCTGGCCAATCTGTTGCAGGATCATCTCTCTGCCGCGATCAGCGATGGCGCCGAACTCCGCGACGTTCGCTTCACGGTGTCTGTGCCAGTCCAGCCACCAGACCTTGGGGCGGGACTGATTCGCATCAACCTCGTGCTGAATCTGGAGGCCTCCATACCAGCCTGGACCAGCAACCCGAACCTACACAGCTGGCCGCTGTTGCTCTTTCGCCTCAAGCCCGAGGCCATGGTCTCCAGCCATCCCGGCAGCGCAGATGATGCCGCAACGGCTTACACCTGGTTATCCCAGTTGCACCTCCACGGACTCAGCCTGGATGTCCGTGTGCAGAACCATACCGGCCTAGCCCTGGAGACGCCTTTCGGACTGGCGGATCCATCGGCACCGTTCCAGCTGTTCGGGGCGCCAGCCTGTCGTGGCGCCAGCTTCATGCTCTACACCGATGAAATGGCGGGAAAACCAATTGACAGCCTGTCGATCGACATCTACTGGCACAACCTGCCAGTAAATGCCCATGGCTTTGCCGACTATTACCAAGCCTATGTGATTGATGCGGATGGCCAGCGGCATCTCCCGGGATCACTATTCCCCAATAGCTGCTTCCAGGTTGATGTACAGCTAATGACCTCCGCTCATTCACGCCTTCAGCCATCAAACCAAACCTCCAGATTAGCGCTTTTCCCTTCAGCCCATGCCCTTGAATCTTGCTCTCACTTGAGCCTGAACGATTTGCAGGGGATGGGCAAGGTCTCTTGTCTTCGCGTCACCCTCTCAGAGCCGGCCTATGGCTTCGGTGATTCGTTATATCAAGCGAACATCATGGAAGCCTCGATTGCCTTGTCCAACCTCTACCGTGACGGAGCGAATCCGGGAGGATCTGCCTCGTTAAACGATCCAGCTGGCACAACCACGGATCTACGCTGGCCGAACCAGCCCTGGCAGCCACAGGCCAGCTCCGTGGCACTCAGCTACCAGTCTTCGGCCCAGCTGTCCCGAGAGGGATCTTCCTCCGACACAAGTTGGATCGCATTTCTGCATCTCAAGCCTTTCTCAGCGCCCCAGCCTGTTGCTTGGCCTGAGGTGGGGCCAACCACCCTGCTGCCCAGCCCCCTGGAGCCAACGCTGGAGCCAGGAGACCAGGCCAAGCATGCGTCTGTCACCGCGGAGCCCTCCCCCCCATCCCAACCGCAGGAGGATGGCCCAACCCGCCGGGACGCGGATGCCTGCCTGATTCTCGAGTGGTCGCAGCCGTTTCGTCAGCTGGATTTGCTGATCGGACTGTCCACCGCCACCACGATGCAACCCCAGCCTCGCCCACTCTGGATTGATATCTGGCAGGATGCGGCATGGCACCCCCTGCCGCAGACGGCCTACCAGGACGGCAGCTCAGGCCTCACCACCTCCGGGATCCTGCGGATGCAACTCCCGGTTGAACTGTCCTCCCACTGTTTGCGCTTGTCGATCAGCCTCGCCAAGCAACCCATCCCTGAGTTGGTTTGCCTGGAACCCAACGCCGTCTGGGTCTCGTGGCAGGGTCCCGCCGGCGAGGATCGCCTCGACCATTGCCTGCCCGCAGGCACAATCAGCACTTGTCGATCAGCCCTGAGCGGCATTACCAAGATCAGCCAACCCCTCCCTTCCTTGGGTGGAATGCCAGCGGATGGGAAGGGGCTTCAACAGGTGCGCTTCACGGAACGCCTCGCCCACAAGGGCGTGGCGATTCAACCCGACGACTACGCCAAGATCCTCTTGGATCAGTTTCCTACGCTCTGGCAGGTGGCGGTGCTGCCTGCCACCGATGCCGAGGGCCAACCCAGTCCAGGCAGCGTTGCACTGGTGCCCATCCCGGGACCGAAAGCGCCAACGGTGGCGGATCCCACAGCGCCGGTGTGCGATGGAGCCTTTCGCCTCAATATTGCGCAAGTGCTCAGCTCCAGGATCAGCCCCTTCGCAAAGCTCGCCATCGTTGACCCCCTGTACTGTCGCATCACTGTGAAAGCGCAAGTGATCGTCACGCGCTCAGTGTCGGTGGCCACTGCTCTGCAGCAGCTGCAGCACGATCTGGTGTTGTTTCTTTCGCCTTGGCCGCTTGAGGACCCTTCATGCCCACGCCCAAGCGCTTATTACGAAGAACTCAATATCGGCCACTTCATCCGCGAGCGACCCTACATCCAGGCCATAGAGTCTCTGCAACTCGACTATTCACCTAATCTCCAAGATTGCGAGCAGGCAGCGTTTCTCTACTTCACCTCCGCAGCTCAGCATCAGCTTGGTGCATGCTTGCCTCGGCTGGCAACTGTTTAGCCCTGGAGCCTGAAGCCGATGACCAGCAGCCTTGCCCCTCTTGACGCAACCGCACTACCCGAGGAGCTTGATTATGCTGGGTTGCTACGTGAATCTCTCGATCGAATCAAGAATCTTGCTGGACAGCAGTGGAGCAATTTTAATGCATCTGATCCCGGCTACACCATTCTGGAGCAACTGAGCTATGCCCTGACAGAGTTGGGGTATCGAGCTGGGTTGCCTGTTCCAACATTGTTTTGTGATGGTGAATCAGGTAGCTTGGATCTGCAGCAGCATGGGCTGTACAGCGCCCCGGAGATTTTTCCCTCCGCGCCGCTGAGCATTCCGGACCAACGGCGCATGTTGTTGGATCAGTCTGCTGAGATCGCGAATGTGTGGTTCGAGCCGTTGCCATCCGGCGATGCATCCATCTCTCCCCAGATCCGCAGCACCAAAACGGCCGGTCTCTACCAGCTTGTTGTGCTCCCTGCTGACGCGAATCAGTGGTTCGTCAGCCGTGATCAAGCGCAGCACACCAGCGTGGATGTGATCAGCAATCGTGTGCACGACTGTTTTGCTAGCCTACGCAACCTTTGTGAAGATGTTGCGTCTATTCGTGTGCTTCAACCGCTGGCTTTTGAGATTCGTTCGCTGCGACTGTTGCTCGAACCCGATGCCGATCCGGATTTAATGCTAGCCACCTTGCTGTACCAGCTGGGGCTCCTTGTAAATCCGGAGCCCAGGCGCCAGTCGCTGCAACAACGGCGTGCCAGCACTCCAGACGAAGAGGCTCCCCTGGGCGGACCAATGCCCGGCAGAGGATTCATCGCCGATGAGCAGTTGGGCGATCGCCCGCTCAGACTGGACACCGTTCACCTGAGGCAATCGCTCTGTGCCATTGACGGCATCATCGAGTTGGAACACATGGGCTTCTGTCTTGATGCAACGACAGGAGAGCTTGGCAAGGAAACAGTGCTGAAAATTCCCCAAGATAACTACTTGCTCCTAAGTCTCAATCCCCAGAAGGTCGCTAATCAGATTGTTCTCCTTAAAAATTCTGGTCAGGTCACTTACAGCCCTACGCGCATGACCCGGCTGCTCAGCAATCTGTGGCGAGAGCATCGGCAAGTCTATACCACTTTTGCCGAAGCGGAATCGATGTTTGCTCTGCCCTCTGCGACAGGCGGAGATCTTGGAGCCTACACATCCCTTTTGCGCCAATTTCCTGCTGCGTACCAGCTAGATGGCTCCGATTCAGACGACGCCATCAGCCGTGAAGAAATCGCCAAACGATGCCAGCTGAAAGCCTATCTGATGGTCTTTGATCAGTTCATGGCGGATGCTCTGGCCCAGCTTGCCTTTGTGCCGCGACTCTTCTCGCTTCAGAGCGGCGATGGCTCCACCTGGCAGGCCCGTAGCCTCAAATCGATTCCTGGTTGCGATGCCTCCTTACTTGTCGATGGCTACAACGAGAAGTGTGAGAGTCTGCGTCAGCGTCTGGACGGTGGTTTTCAACGTCAATCGGCGATTTTTGACTTTCTGCTTTCACTCTCCGGCCAGTCACTCAGCCTAGGCCAAGCCAGCGGCAGGCGCACCCCTGGCTTGGATGCAAGTTCCCCTGCCGTGGTTGCAGCGCAGCGCCTGCTGCTGAGCGATCTGATGGAGCTGTCCCGCGATCGGGGTCTGGGCATTAATTACCGCGCCCCCAGCTACCGACAACCCAAGGATCGTGACCGCTACCTTCGTGATCTCAGCACCGCTGATCAGTTCACGGCCTTAGAGCGCCGCTGCTCCTTGCAACTCTTGGCCTCATCACAATTTCAGGACGGTGCCAACCCCACTTCAGTTACGGATCCAGCGGCGGCAACCTTCGGCACACGGCTCAGCAGTTCCCGTGGCCAAGACATTCGCCCCTGTCTGCAGCCGATCCGACCATCCTCCGCTGCCTCTGCCGAAGGGCAGCAAACCATCACCTCTGCCCCCAGCCTCTCTAAACAGAACATTTATGGCCCTCTGTTCACCAATCTAGCCAACAAGCTTAACTATCGAATCGCCACCTCGGCATCGGGTATGGGATATGATTTATATTGCCCTGATGTGCAGCATGATCTATGGCTGTTGGCAACATTTAGCGATGATGCAGGCGCCTCGCGGTGCGCCTGTCGTCTCGCCGAAGAGGCGTTGTGGCATCTTCACCGCAGCACGGCTAGCATTTATTTAGTTGAATGGACCTTGTTACGTTCCGCCATGGATCTACCCACTAGCCAAAACTTGCAGCCGGATCAGTTCAACCATCGCGTCACAGCTGTGCTCCCTCAAGCCAACGGTGCAACCATTTCCACACTGTCCCCTTCCACCCAGCCGGACGCGCTACGGCAAGCCCTGCGACCTCTTCTGCCCGCCCACGTGCAACTCGATGTGGTGCGACTCGATCCCCAGGCCTATGCCCAATTTCTCGAAATTAGGCGCTCTTGGCTCCTGGCCCTAGCCGACGGCCAGGCTGATGCCATGGCCGCCGAGTCCCTGCGCATGCTGGGCCTGATCAGTCCCCAATCCACAGCGCCACCCCTGGCACCGGATGGCGCCGCCTCCAACCAAGGTTTTGGCAATCTGCTGGTCACCTGGCCCCAGAACACCCAGGCCATGGGGCTGATGCTGAGCCAGTCCCATCCCGGAAACGATCTGGGTCTGCTGCTGCTGCTGGCTGATCCGAGCACACCTGCCGCCGCGAACGCCGCTTCACCATCCGGGCTGCCCCCTGCCAGTCCCGCCTCCGGTCCTGCTCCCACCACCGGCTCTAGCGCTGCTCCCCCCACCGCTGCCGCCTCCGGTCCTGCTCCCACCACCAGCTCTACCGCTGCAGCCACCACCGCTGCCGCCACCGATCCTGCGCCCCCCACCGCTGCCGCTCCGACGGACGGCCCGCCAGCCACGCCAGCAGCCCCTCCTCTTGCCTCCACCGGCTCTGAGGTCACCCCCTCCGTTGCCCCGACGACGCACCCCCCATCGGGGCCCGGCAACGTTGCGATGGACCCGAACGCCGTTGGCCCCGCCGCCGAGACAGCCACCGGCTCCGCTCAGCTCCCGCAGCCGGGGGCCTTGGCGCCCCAGCCGGCGAGCGGCATTCCGGGGATTGCCGCGCCCGCACCGCCTGCCGTGATCGCACCGCCTGCGGCAACCGCACCCACCACCGCTTCCATCCCCCAAGGCTCCCCCCCTGGAACCAGCGCATCACCCGCGCCGGGCGACCCTGCGGGCTCTCCAGCCCCACAACCCCCAGCTGGAACCCTGGAGGGATCCAGCCCGGGTGGGGGCCAGCCAGGACCCCTTCCACCCGGAGCGATGCCGCCAGGCATCGCACAGCCGGTCGCCATGCCGCTAAGCACGCCCCAGGCGGCCACCATCCCTCCCTGGGCAGGTCCGGGGAGTGCCCCCGCCGCCACCCTGCCTGCAGAGGGCCTCCCGCCCGCAGGGCCCCAGCCCACCGCGCTCCCCACGGACAGGGGCCAGCCCGGCTACAGCCAGCCTGGACAGCTGCCTCCCTGGGCCACTCCGTCTGGCAACCCCCAGCCAGCTGCCTGGCCCGCCGTCGCCACAATGCCGGGGAGCCCCCCCATGGCAGCCGTGCCTCCGGGGACCATTCCACCTGGAGCGATCCAGCCGGCGGGGATGCCGATGGGGGTCGAGGCGCCTGGAACGCTGCCGCCAAGTGCCGCCCCTGCCACGGCACCGCCCCCGGGCGCCAGCGCTGGAGTGCCTCCCAGCCCTGGCCCGAACCCCTGGGTGGGGGCGACCCTGCCCCAAAACGCAGCCCCTCCCCCGCCGAGTCAGCCCCTCAACCCCTGGCAAGCGGCCTGGGCCCCCAACGCCCCCCAGGTCTGGGCAGGTCCCCCCTTGCCCTGGACGCCTCCTCCAGGAGCGTTCGATCCAGCGGCTGCCGCGCAGCCATCGGCAGGCCAGAGTCCTGGCCAGCCCATGCCGGTCGGCCCCGCGGCTACCCCTAGGGATGGCATGCCAGCCGCGAGCGTCCCGCCGCCCGGCGGAGCGTGGGGGCAGCCGCTCCAGCCCACTCCCGGCAACCCTCCCAACGGTCCAACAGGGGCAGCGGGCCCGCCAACTGCCGCATTCCCCGCGGGCCAGGCACCAACCGTGGCCCCAGCAGCCGCAGCGGTTGGCCCGGTTGCCGCGCCGCCTGGTGCCTGGCCGTCAGCCGCCGCCCAGGGCGGTCTTCCCCAGGCCACGACCAGCCAGCCGGGATGGGGCCAACCCGCTGCCGGGTCGGCAGCCCCCGCGGGGGTCCCGCAACCCGGCTGGGCCGCTGCCATGCCGCCAGCAGCCCCAGCGCCCCAGCCTGCGCCGAACCAGCCTCCGCCGCCCCCCGCCCCCGGGACCCAGCCCGCTGGTCAGCCCTGGACGCCCTGGGTGGGGAGCTCCGATCCCCGGGCCCAGGCTCCGTGGCCGATGGCTCCAGGACCAGGGTCCGCCCCTGCCATCCCCGGCGGCCAGGCCCCAGCCGCCGTAACGGGTGGGCCGGGATCTGCCGCCCAGGTCATGCCGTCCCCTGGTCAAGCCTCGCCACCGGCTGTCGGTGGGAGCCCAACGGCGCCGGTTCGGTTGCTCATCCAGCCGGCAAGACCCCAGGCGCTCGGCTTGCGTTTGCCCCAACCCGCAGGGGACGACCTGCTTCACTTCTGCCGGGCCAATCGACTGGAGTTCCTGATCCTGCCGCTGCACGGCGCCGTCCGTCAGATAGCGCCCACATCCGCAGATCTGGCACGGACGGTGGCGGCAGGCCTTGCCGTGATGCTTCTCTGCGACGCTCCCGAGCCAAGCGGCGGCCTCAGTGAACAAATGGGCTACAGCCATGCCCTCAGCAGCGCCCAGGTCGCCAGGGAACTCGGCCTGCCAGCCGGACTGACCATCTGGTTGGCAGACTCCAATGCCGGACCCGGGCTCTCTAGTGGTGATTCGCCATTATCCGCTTATGTTAGCGGTTGGGCACACGGGATGACGGCTTGCGGCTATGACGCGGGACTCTTTGCATCCAATACCGTGAATCTTAGCAATGTACAAATCAATCGACTCTGTCAACTTCCCAGCTCAGTGACAGAACCCATGCTGGGGTACAGCATGAGACAGGTGCAGCTAGAGATCCCAGAACTGAACACTATCGATCAAGCCGCACAGTTCTATCAAGTTCTGAGCGACCGCCGTGCCTCGACCCCAACTTGGCTAGCCCAGGGTCCGCCGCCGCTCACTTGATCACTCAGGGCACCAACAGCGGCTTCACATGCGGTCAGGAACGGCCATAGGATGCCGACGGCTGAGGCTCTGCGGCCGAGATCGCATGGGCAAACGTTGGCAGCAAGCGGGGATCAGACCGGCGCTAACCCTGATGCTACTGGCAGCTGCCATCGGCCCGGCGCAGGGACAATCCTATTGCTCACAGATGGCCGAATTGGTGGATTCCCCCGCCAATGTGCGCTCACTGCCAACAAAGCACTCTGCGGTGATCTGTCAACTCAAGCCGCTCGGGCGACTGATCAGGATCTACCCAGTCCTGCCGCGCAATTGGATGCGAGAGTACGCCTGGCTGGCCACATTGGCGTGCCATGGCAACGGCTCCGAAGCGCGCATCGGTCTTGGAACACGACCCAACTACATCCATCGCTCCCAGCTCAGGGTCGTAGCTATTGACCCCCAGGATTGGCCATCAGATCGGCTGGCCGTTCCAGGCCGGATGCCACGGCGAACCTGTCAGGAGTTATGGCAGCCCTATGGCCTGGTGTCCCAGCCAAAATCATGAACCTGGCCCCTGATTCTGCGGCCTGGGACCCGTTCATTCGCGCCGGGGGGATCGCCACGGACCAGAGACCAAGACCGTGCCCCACGCGATCAGCAATTCAACGCCAGGATCGGGGCTCTGCTTACGAAATATAAAGAGCTCCTGACCTCACATTGTCAGACTCTGCAGGGAGGATGAATACTAAAAATGGAGGGCTCTGACTACCCGTTCCAAGCATCCATTCCAAGCATCCATGGGATTCTTATCATTGGCTGTGACTCAGACGTGGGGCAGGAGGCGTCTGGGTGATGGGACCCGGCGACAGGCGCCCCCGCCCCACGCTGGCGCCAGGTCCGCCGTTGGTTTCCTGGCACTCCTGCATCGGATTCGCTGGCCGGCAGCGCTGCTCGGCATGGCCTGGTGGTCAGCATGGCTGCCGGCTTGGGCCCAAGCCAATGCAGGCGCGATCGCCCCTGAGGCGGCTCCGGTGGTGGAGGCGATCAAGCAGCAGGCAGCCCCGGTGGTCAGCGCCGTCAGCGCCAAAGCAGTAACCCCCATCGTTCAGGAGACGGGGACGCGGCTGATGGACAGCTACGAAATCTGCAAGATCGGCAGGATGGGCCAGGCGGAACTCTCATTTTTAACTGTATTTATCATGATTGGCTGCTTTATATTTTTCATACAGATTGACCGCCGCTTAATCAAGCACGGCTGGGAGATCCGCAAGGCTTTGTCAGAGTCGTTCGAGACCAGCTTTATACCCGAAGGATCTGGCACAAAGCCTTTGCTGAACCAGAAAGGTGATGCAGTCAGCGTGAAAGTGATGGAGCCGAGCGTAAGTCGACTCATCGCACTGTGCGGCCTAATTATGTTGATTCTATTCTATTTCGGGTTTGGACTGATCAGCTTATATCACTTCGGGCGCACCTGTGAGATGCCAGGTGATATCCAAGGAGTAACCACTTTCCTGTATGCCGGACTGACCTTCTTTGCCCCTTATCTTGTCAGCAAGTTTGCGGCGATCTTTGCGTCTCCAGGCCGGCGATTACCGCTGCCAGAGGCCCGCCCCACACCGCTCGCCCAGGTTCAGGAGCCAACGGCCCAGCCGCTGCGGCCAGACAGGGTCCCATCGGCGTCGGATCCGGCCACGGCAAACAGCCGAGTGGCGCCGACCGACAACACCCCAGCTGCGGCCGGTACCGCTCCGCGATCAGCGGGTCAGGGTCCTGAATCCGCGGCAAGCCCACCGCAAGCGCCCGCTGCGCCCCAGGCCGTGGCCGTGGCAGCGCCCAACCCACAGCCGGTGGCTCCAGCGACAGCTCAGCATCGCGACGGTGTGGCGCTGATCAAGGAGTTTGAGGGCTTCCGCGATCAGGCCTATCCAGATCCGGCCTCGGGGGGCGATCCCTGGACCATCGGCTACGGCTTCACCCGGATCAACAACAAGGCGGTCGTGCCAGGCCAGACCATCACCAGATCGGCCGCTGACCAGCTTCTGGCTGAGATGCTCAACGGGATGGCAAGCCGCTACGCCACTAAAATTCCCTACTGGAATGAGATGCACGACAAACAGCAGTCGTGCCTGCTCTCCTTTGGCTGGAATCTCGGCGAAAACTTCTATGGTGATGAGACAGGTTTTCATACCATCACCCAATGTCTACGCAATCAGGATTGGTCCAAGGTCGCTGATGCGTTGTTGCTTTACTGCATGCCCGGCACCGCTGTGCATACGGGTCTGCTGCGTCGCCGCAAGGCAGAAGCCGATCTCTGGAACCAAGGCTTGGCGGAGAGGAGTCCGTCGACTGCCACCAGCGCCCCAGCCCTCGCCGCGAGCTCACCGCCGAGTCCGATCGCGGCGGGCGCCGCCAGCCATGGCAACCAGGCCCTCAACGGCCCCGTTCAGCCGGCACCGCAAGCGCTGGCCAAGGCCACGGCCACGGCTGTCGCCCATCCTAATCCACTTCCGGTGGACTATTTCGATCAGATGCTGATGGATGATGGCGAGGGATGGCGCGACTGCTTCTCGGCAAGTTGCGGCATGCTTGCCAGATACTGGGGCAAGATCAGCGATCAAAATAAATACAATCGAATGCGCCAACAGTATGGCGATTCAACCGACAGCAATGCCCAACTGAAAACGCTGCAGAGTCTTGGCCTGAAGGCCAGCTTCCATACCGATGGTAAGGCGGAAAACTTGAAGGCGGAGATTGATGCCGGGCGGCCGGTGGCGGTTGGCTGGCTCCATCACGGTCCCGTATCCGCCCCCAGCGGCGGTGGCCACTGGACTGTGGTGATCGGTTACGACGACTCCGGCTTCTGGATGAACGATCCCTATGGCAGCTGCGACTTGGCCAATGGTGGTTATCCCGGTGGGGGCAACCCCAACGATCAACTCGGCAAACGGGATCACTATTCCTATAAAAACTGGTTACCGCGTTGGCAACCGGCCGGCACTCCAGGCTGGTATCTCACCTGCTCCGCTTGACCCCTGTGCAACCGGGATCTCGTTCACAACCATCCCTTCAGGGCAGGGCAGGAGCAGGGTGCTCCATGGCTCGCCTCCAAACCCAGCACCTCCACCACCTCGGCCTCAGGGCGAGGTGGGTGCCTGGCCCGCACTGGCCCCGGCGGTAGGGACCGGCAACAACGTGAGGGCCTGGGGCGGGGTGGAATCGGTGGGATAGATCAGCCGCACCTGCAGCAGGCGCTGCTGACCGGGCGCCAGGCTGACCCGTCCCAAGGGTGGACCAGCCATGCCGGAGCGCAACACCAGGTGATAAGCCCGCCGACCGCTGGGACGGCCGTCGTCGCCATCCAAGCCGCTCACCTCCAGCGTGCCCCGGAAGGTGACGGCAGGGCTGGGTGTGGAGCGGAAGCGCAAGCCTCCCAGGGGTGGGTCGCTCTTGAGCGGCGAATCCAGCGACAGCTCCAGGCGCTGGGGCACGGCCGTGTCGTTGCGCACCGGAATCGTGAGGTCGTAAAGCACGCCGTAGTTGCCGTGGGCGGCCCAGGCGGTGTCGGCGTAATAGGGCTGGAGGGGGGCGGTCTGCACCTGGCCGGTGCCGAGGCTGCCCCGCGTCAATGAGCTGATCGGCCAGGAGATCGGCGCTCGGCTGACCGACAGGGTGGTGCGGCCTGGATCGGTGAGCCGGGCACGCCAGGTGCTGCCGATCTGGACGCCGCTCACCCGGGAGTAAATGATCGGTCCGCTGGCTCCGGGCGGGGTGGGAGCGTGCTCTCGCGGCGCCAGGTTGCCCTCCAGCAGCTGGCGCCACTCGGCGGAGCTGGGGGGCTCATTGCCCTTGCCGAAGCCCGCCAGCGTCGCCACATCCACCAGTCCGTCGCTGTCCAGCCGCAGCTGCAGGGTGCGGCCATTCAGCAGGGGATCGAGGCCACGCACGGGGATCGGCAGCGCCAGCAGGGTGGTGATTGGGCCGGGCTGGAGCGTCCATTGCTCCGGCAGCAGCGGGCTGCGGCTGCGCTGCAACAGCTCGGTGGCGACCCGGCTACCGGGACCGGCCCAGACCGGCGTGCCGTCCTGGCTCACCAGCGGCGGCAGCGGCAGGAACGGCGCCGCCGGTTGGCTCGGATCCAGCGATTGGGACAGGGCCGTGGCACCGCTCAACAATCGCAGCGTCACCGGCCGATCACCGCGGGGTGCCGCCAGCACGGCGATCCACAGGGTGGAGTCGAGGGTCTCCGGCCGGCCCGCATACACGTGATGGCTGAACAGCTCAAAGGTGCCCTGCAGCGGCCGATCCAGATGGGCGGAAGGCACGCCGCGGCCCCGGCCGGCGAAGCTGGAGAGCAGGATCCCGGCAGTGGTGATCAGCTCCGGGTTGTTGTCGTTCAGCACCGGCACCCGATCGAGGCCGCCGGGCAGCGCCTCCACGGTTTGGCGCCGCAGCACCACCGCCGGCGGTGCGGCAGGCGTCGCGGCAGCGACGGTGAGGGTGGCGGTGGGGTTGGGGGCCGCGAGGGGGCCCAACAGGGGGATGAGCCCCGCCGAGGGCGCGGAGGCGATGCGGCTGGGGAGGGCAGGGCAGCCCATCGGGGGCCCCACCTCGCCACAGAGGACCGGCACGGACTTGGGGTTCTGCCGGATCGTTCCGGCCTGGATCGGCATGTCAACGGCCAGAAGGGCCAAGGGCAGGCCCAGGCCGAAGCGCAAGGTGAAGCAGCTCGACAAGCGCCATGGAAACCGGCCCCAAGACTCCGGGAAGCGGCCCCTGGACCGCTGGAGCTGGGCTGAAATCGGGACAGACATGGGGCG
Organism: Synechococcaceae cyanobacterium; assembly: GCA_046319055.1. GTDB lineage: Bacteria > Cyanobacteriota > Cyanobacteriia > PCC-6307 > Cyanobiaceae > Cyanobium. The sequence goes on along the minus strand of JBKCTK010000022.1, from coordinate 9,645 downwards.
GATCGGGCGGTTCGGCTCAGGGCGGGGCGGGGCGGGGCGGGACTGAGGATGGCCTTGTCAGAGGCGGGCAGCCCGATCCTGCGAACCGGGAGGGCCCGTGGCCGGGCGGTGCGGCTGGGCTGGCGCAGGACCGCCTGAACCAAGTGGCCAGCCAAGGATCCCCTGCGGACGGACCGCGTCGAACCCGTGCAGCGGTCGCGTCGGCTCAACGGGACCGTTTCGAGCGCGGAGCCGCCAGGGCCCCCTAGCCCCCTGCCGCCGATGGGGAGGTCAACGCCTGCCGCTGGCGCTGCCGCAGGCGGCGGGCCCAACCAAGGGCCACAAGGCCTCCAGCAACGGGCAGGGGCCCTGGCGCGTCATAGACGGTTTGGTACATGCTTGCAGCGATAATGCTGTGGGCTGTGGAGGTGACATGCACCCCATCCCAAAACAACCAACCATCGGCGGTTGCTGAGCAGCCTGTTGTGAACACGGTGGAGTTGTCGATGCTGGTGCAGGCTTCGCTGCTATTGGTGAAGCCGTAGCTGACGGGATTGGCAAAAACGCTTTCAAAAAGGGAATAAGTATTGAAGGCCATAATATCTACGCCTGGATTAGCAACACGCAACTGCTGGAGTGTTTGATCAAGCCCTTGGTTGAAGCCAAGAATCAAGGCCTGGGCTGCCGCTGCCTGGGCCGGATTGCCGCTGAAACCGGGCGCCTTGCTGAAGTCCAGCAGGTTGGGAACCAGCAGATGTTGAGCGCCATTGTTGATCAACTCTTGCAAACCCAATGCGACGTTACTCATCGAGTTCTGCAGCAGTTCCGTCATCGTGGCTGGCTGCGGCATGCCACCGAGGATCGTTCCGGGCGTTAGTCCCGTGGTTGCACTCTGGGGGGTGCTCAACCAATACAAGCCGTCGTTCGCCCCCATCCAGAACACAAACAGGCTGCTACTGGGATCAAACGAGCCTGGCGTGAAGGTGCCGAGGAGCTGGGGAAGCTGGCTGTAGGCACTGGTGCTGGCATAGAGCGGCCGGAGGCTGTTAGGCATCGCCCCGGCCACTTGAAGGTAGTTGTTGCGCCCACTGGTGGCACCACCGACAGCAAAATTGGTGCCCCCGGACGCTAGGGAGGGTTGTAGTGGTGCCTGGGAGGGATTGAACAGGGACCAAAGCTGTTCCACCGCCACCGGGCCGTTTGTGAAGCGGCCATTGGCGTAGTAAGGAAACGGGAAGCCCGGTGGTGCCACGGACTGGGTGAGCAATCCCGAATTGCCCCCATCGGAATAGCTATCACCAATCACCGCGAGCTTGCTGAGCGAGCGCAGCTTCGCCTGGCTTGGCAGGGGATTGAGGCTGCAACCCAGAACGGCCAACAGCAGGGACAAGGCCAACGGGGCCCTGGCACGGATCTGCGCACCAAGCTTCATCATGCGGATCATCGAGGAGCCTCGAACGGATGCTATTGGCCCTGCCGCGGACCGACAACAAGACGCCAGCTGAGGGCGCCAGCCTGGGGGCCTGACGGCGCGCAACGCGAACCCCTTGGCGAGGCCACCGCTGGGGCTGGGGCCATTTGGGGTTGGGGTGTTTCGGGCTGGGTCCGGACGGCTGGGGATCCGCTCAGGAGCGCTTCACCAAGGTGCGGGCCATGGCAGCAGCCATTCCGCGGATCAACTCGGCGGAGCGGGGATCGTTGAAGGGACCCTTCACCATGAAAGCGGCCACAGCCCGCTGGCCATTGGGCAGCTCGATCAGCGCCGCATCGGAGTAGGCGATGCCGATGTCGCCAGTCTTGTTGTAAACCGTAACGCCGAATGGCTTGAGTTCGCTATCGGGATCGGCGGAATCACCGCCCAATCCCTTGAGCAAGCCCAGGGGAATCAAGGTATTGGTGTGGGAAGACCCCATGATTTCGCGGTAGAGGTCCCGTGCCCGGGGTCCGAGCTTGTCGCCCGTGTCGACCAGGGCGATGGTGCGGGCCAGATCGTGGCTGCTGGTGGTGTTGGTGCCGTTCAGATCCGGCAACCAGTTGCGAATCACGGTGGCCGGCAGGTCCAGCTTCTGGAACCGCTTGTTGAGCGCCTGCTTGCCGCCGAGCCGCCGGATCAGCAGATTGGTGGCGGTGTTATCGCTGACGCGAATCATCTCTTGGGCCGCTTCATACAACGGGAAGCGAGTTCCCATCGGTTTGTTGGCCATCCAGCCCGCTCCCCCACCGAGCACCTCCTTGGTGAGCTGCAGCGGTTCGTTCCAGCGCAGCTGGCCCCGATCGAGGTCATCCAGGGCCGCCAGCAGGATCGGCGACTTGATCGAACTGGCCGCCGGCAGGGGCAGGTCGGGTTGCAGCTCGGCGTAGCGCCCGTCATCCAGCACCAGCAGGTAGCCGGAGGCGGTGAGGCCCTTCTGGGCCGCCGCCAACTTGGCCCATTCCTGGCTCAGGGCCGTGAGCTCCTGGCGCGGCTCGAAGCGGCCGAGGGCCATGCCACCCCCGGGGAGCACCTTCGGCTGGGGATCGGCCCGGGGCAATCCGATCGCCCCTTGGGCCAGCCGCGGGGCCAGCAGCTTCATCCCGGTGCCGACCAGCACCCCCAGCCCCGCCCCCAGCACGATCAGCCGCAGCAACAGCACCATGGGCTGACGCCAAGAGGACTTGCGGGTGCGGGTCGTTCGGCCGGAGGTCACGGAGGGTTCGAAGGGGTGAACTGAAGTTAGTGGTCCTGGTCGGCTTGACCAGGGTGCGGGTGCCGGCTCGCCCAGCGCAACTGGCCCACCATGCCCCGCAGCAAGGCCACCTCGGCGCCGTTGGGCTGGGCCCGCTGCAGCAGGGCCCGCAGCTTGCGCATCCGCGCCCGAGCGGTGTGGGGCAGCAGGAAACCCACCTCCAGCAGCAGGCTTTCGGCATCGGCCAGGGCCGCCTCCAGGTCGCTCCGGGGGGAGGGCTCCGAGTCCACATCCAACGGTGGTGCTGAGAGGGGCGCTGAGGGTGGCGCTGAGAAAGCTGCGGAGGCCGCTACCGCGTTGAGGCCGGCGGCCCTCACCGGCCCAATATCCGTGGCCGCGGTCTCGAGGGCGCCCGGCGGGGAATCCGCGGTCCCCCGGGGCTGGGGCGACAAGCCCTCTGCGGCCGAAGCGCCGCCCGCGGCGTTGGCCGACGCCCGAGCCTGAGCCTGAGCCTCTCGGAGGCCGTGCAGGGCGTGGAGCACGATGGCCACCGCATGGGACAGGTTCAAGGAGGCGTAGCCGGGAGGCGTGGGGATCGCCAAGATCCGGTCCGAGAGCAGCAGCTCATCGATGCTCAAGCCCCGATCCTCCCGGCCGAACACCAGGGCCGCGGCGCCCAGGCCCTCCAGCAACCAGGGGAGGGCCTGGGCCGGCGGCAGCGGCGGCAGCGGTTCGCCGGCACCGCGGCCACTGCAGGCCACCACCCGGGAGCGGTCCGCTAGGGCCGCGGCCAGATTGGGGTAGCGGACCGCCCGCCGCAATAGCGGCCGACCCGCCATCGCCATGCGTAAGGCATCGGGATCCTCGGGGTCGCAGCGGGGGGCGACCAGCCGCAGGCCCGACACCCCGAAGTTGGCGCATAACCTCGCGACGCTTCCCACGTTCAGCGGGCCGGCGGGCTCCACCAGCACCAGCTGCAGGTCTATGGCGGAAGGTGCGACGTGCCTCAATCGGGGAGGCTGTGCAGGAAGGCCAGCAGATCGGCCATCGCCTGGGGATCGGGCTGGAACTTCGGCATCGGCGGCGTGTTGCCGCTCACCACCTGCTGAATCAGCTGGTGGTCATTTTTGCGATGGACCACCCCGTGCAGATTGGGCCCGACCAGGCCTTGGGCCGCCAGGCCATGGCAACCGGCGCAGTTGAGGCGAAACAGCCTGCCGCCATTGTCGATCGAGCCCGCCAAGGCCAGGGTGGCCCGGCTGTAGGGATCCTGGCGGGAGACCGGAACCAGCAGCAGCATCAGCGCCACGCAAGCGGCGGCGGCCAGCACCAGCAACGCCCGGATCCCCAGGCCCTGGGAGGGGGCCAGCGGGGCAGGCGCGTCTTGCTCGACCAGGGGATCGGGGCTGGAGGGGGCGCCATGGGATGGCGGCCAAGAGACCAGGCTGGCCTCGTCGCCGGCCTGGAGGGGACTCACCGCAGCTGCTGGTGGGGGCGTGGTGCCTGTCACAGAGTGGCGGGGGAGGGGGACGAATGGGCTGACATCATGGGAAGATTGTGCATCCTTCAACGACCTGGCGGCCATGATCGAACCCCTGCTCTGCGGCATCGTGCTGGGGCTCATTCCCGTCACCCTGGTGGGTCTCTTCGCGGCGGCGTGGAACCAATACCGCCGTGGCAACGCGCTGGGTTGAGCTCCCAGGCCTTGCTGCGCAGCCACAAAACATCCGTTGCGCAGCCACAAAACCTCCGTGTGCCCTCGCGCAAATACAGTTCTGTGCGCACGCGGGCCGGCTGAGTCTGCGGGCGAGCGCTGTGCTGGAGCTGAGGCCACAGCCCTGGGCCTTTTGCTTTGCGCCACACGCTTGTGCCCCAGGCTTCTTCGTGGTGAAAGCCACTCCGGCGCAGGGGATGCTCTGGATGGCTGCCTCATTCGGTCAGCATGGCTGCCGTCCGCCGAACAAAGATCAGCGTGTTACTGCTAAAGCCTCATTCTGGCTAAGCCTCATTCAGGCCACGCCCCCGTCGGCGGGGGCACAGCTTGGTGACTGGCTTTGATTTGGGCAGCGACACTCTGCAGGGCTGCTCCAGGTCTGCTGCATGATCCTTCCGAGGAAGCCCTTCGGCTTGCCTTGATCAGCACCACAGCACCCAGCCGCTGTCAGATCCGCCAAGCGCACCGCTGATGCCCTCTCGGCGGGCGGGGCTTTGAAATGCCCCATGGCTTGGCTATGCCGAGCTGGTGCGGATCAGGACGCTGCATGGAGAAGCGCCGTCTTCGCCCATCCAGCCGAACTCGGTGCTCTCCGCACGGCTGGCCCTATGGGCGCCTTGGGCACGGCTGGCGGTGAAGTCCCTCGCTGATTCAGAGGCCGATGCAGGGCGGCCTGAACGGTTCGCCCCCGGGCTCGAAAGCCGGGGTTCGGCTGCGTTCGCAGACGACTCCGCAGGGGCCGACGTGAAACCTGGCGGTACCGAAGCCGTGAGGCCAGGCCGCCGGGGAGGACGTTGAGGCAACCCTGGATGCCGATGGGTCTGCCGGTCTGGACTCTTGCGCAGCACGAAGCTTCCGTTGCTCTGGGCAGCAAAAAAGCTCCGCAAAGCCAACGATCACGGGCTGAGGAATGCTGACTGGCACTGATGAGCGACCACAGGAGAGGCGCCGGAAGCCCGTTCTTGCCAGGCGTGAGAACGCCTTCCTCTGAGGAGGAGCTTTGTTGCTGATCCGGTCGGTGGATCTGGGCAGAGCCAACCCACTGGCCTAGTCCGCGGGGAAAACCCTCCGAACGGGGCGTTCAACCGTCACCGTCACCGTCCTGTTCGAGCAACAGCAAACCACAGCTGCCATAGCGGCGCCGATCTCGCTCGCGCCAGCCCCTCGGCACCTCCAGGGGCGATGCGCTGGCATGTTCCAGGATCAGCAGACCATCCGGCGCCAACCAGCCGTGCCGCAGGGCTGCGGCCAGGGGTTCGTAGAGACCAGCGGCATAGGGAGGATCCGCATAGGCCAGATCAAACTGGCCACGATCGCCACGGCCGCGGTGCAGCATCCGCAGCACCTCCTCCGCCAACACCTCAACCTCCGCTGCCGGGTGGCCGGAGGCCAGCCCGGCGCGAACCGCCTCCAGGTTGGCCCGGGCCAGGGCGGCCACGCCCCGCTGGCGTTCCACCGCCAGCACCGCCGCCACGCCGCGCTGCAAGGCTTCGCAGGCCATCACACCGCTGCCGCTGCAGAGATCCAGCCAGCGGGCCCCGTCCAACCGCGGCGCCAGCAGATTCATCACCGCCAGCCGCACCCGTGAGGCGGTGGGGCGCGTGCCCGTGCCGAGCGGGCTGCGCAGACGCCGGCCGCCGCTGAGCCGCAGGCTCACCGCTGCGCCACCCAGCGCAACCAGCGGCGCAGCATCGCCTCCCCCACCGGCCCGGACTTCTCCGGATGGAACTGACAGGCCGCGATCGCCCCTTGCCAGACGGCGGCGGTGACCGGCGTGCCGGCCCAGTCGACCTGGGCTGTGACGATCGCCGGATCGCTGGGATCCGCGGCATAGGAGTGCACGAAATACACCCAGGCGGCTGGCTCCTCGGCCGGCAGCAATGGGCTGGGCTGGGCGGGCAGCAGCGGCGCCCAGCCCATGTGGGGGATCGGATGGCCGGGCCGACGCGGCAGCGCCCGCACCTTGCCTGCCAGCAGCCCCAGCCCCGACGCCTGGCCCTCATCGCTGCCTTCAAACAGCAACTGCAACCCCAAGCAGATCCCCAGCAGCGGCCTCCCAGCGGCGCATGTCGACTTCAGGGGTTGCTCCAGCCCAGCCGCCCGCAGCCGCTCCATGGCGGGATCGAAGGCCCCCACCCCCGGCAGCACCAGGGCGTCGCAAGGGGGGATTGCCGCGGCATGGTGCACCGGCTCCACCTGGGCGCCGAGCCGCTCCAGGGCCCGCTGCACCGAATGCAGATTGCCCATGCCGTAATCGATCAGGCCGAGACGGGTCATGAGGCGGGGCCGGCGAGGGGATCACAAGGCTGGTCAAGACTGTCGCAGCCCGGCAGCACCAGGCCGTTGAGGTGGTCGATCAGCTGATAGAGGCGGCCCATGCGGCGCTTGTCGAAGCGGAAGATCAGGGCCGGCCGCAGGATGCCAGCCTCATCGCAGCTTTCCGACACCCGCATGGCTCCCTCCTCGATCAGGTCGTCGAAGCGATGGTTCAGATCGCGCAAGATCGGCTCGGGCAGCGCCTGGTTGAGCAGCAGCTCGATGCGATTTTCCCCCAACTGGGCGGAGTGAAACATCCGGTAAAAGCGGCCGATGCGGGAGACGGCCTCGGCGGCGCTGCTGGCCACCATCACCAGACCGCCATCCTCCGGGGAGATCAGGCCCCGCTTGGCTAGGAAGGCATTGATTTCGACCAACCAGCCGGCCCAAAAGTCGTCGCCCGGTGGTGCCAGCAGCACCAGGGGAATCGGTGGCGTGCGGCCGGTCTGGATGAGGGTGAGGGATTCGAACAGTTCATCCAAGGTGCCGAAGCCGCCCGGCAACACCACCACCGCATCGCTCTCGCGCAGAAAAAAGAGCTTGCGGGTGAAGAAATAGCGGAAGTGCAGCAGCCGACCCTCGCAGCTGCTCACATAGCGATTCGGGTGCTGCTCAAATGGCAGATCAACATTCAGGCCGATGCTGTTTTCACAGCCAGCTCCGGCATTGGCTGCCTCCATCACACCACCACCAGCGCCGGTGAGCACCGAAAAACCAAGGGCGACCGCTTCGCGTGCCACCTCCTGGGCTAGGGCATAGGTGGGGTCCTGTTGTTGGGTCCGGGCTGACCCAAACACACAAATCTTGCGAGCGTTGCGCCAGGGATGGAAGACCTCCAGGGCCTCCTCCAGATCTCCCAAGCAACCGCTGATCAGACGCCATTCGGGGTGTCCCGGCTCAGCCCGGGTGATCCTGAGAAGCGACACCAAGGCCCTCTCGATCAGGCGCCGCTGGGGGTGGGCCGCCATCGCTGTGGCCAGAGCTTCAAGAGGGCTCTGGCCACCGCTGGAGCGAACCGTGATGGGGGACGAGCGGCTCAGATGCGCGGCTCAGATGTGTTTGGTCAGGGAGGCGATCAGGGTTGTTTTGGGAACGGCTCCGACGACGGTATCCACTTTCACACCACCCTTGAACAGCATCAGGGTGGGAATGCTGCGAATGCCGTACTGACTGGCGATGTTGGGGTTCTCGTCGGTGTTCAGCTTGTAAACCTTCAGCTGACCGGAGTATTCCTTGGCGATCTCATCGACCACGCTCGCCACCATGCGGCAGGGGCCACACCAGGGCGCCCAAAAATCAACCAGCACTGGCATGCTGCTCTTGAGCACATCTTGTTCAAAACTGGCGTCGGTGACGGCGGTGGCGCTGGACATCCTTGAGGGGCTTGGAGAGGTGGGTGCTAGCCGGAATCTAGCAACGTTGTCCAGGACAGCTCCGACCCCGTAGCACAAAGCTTTGCAGGACGTTGTAACGGCCCCGGGGAGGACGGCTCCAGGCTTTGGGCCAGGCGCCTCTCGGGCGCCACAGCCGCCCTTGCGCCTCCCTGCCGAGGGCAGGTCCCCGCCGGGCTGCCGCTTGGAGCCAGCGCTGGGGCGGAGGGCCTGGGCTTGAGGACGCCATGACGAGGGGGGCGCTTGCGGCCCGGCCGCGATGCGGAGGTCGCCCAAGGGCATCGGGGCCACGGGCCCCTGGGGCCGCGCCCCGCCTGGTGGCGATCGCTCCCTGGTTGAGCGGCAGCAGGCGGGCGCGAGCCTTGCAGCACCTGATCAGCGAGAAAAGTTCAACGCAGCCACGCGGTGCGTGTGGTCCGAGTCCCGCCGCTGCCACCGGGAGGTTGGACGCTGTGCCGAAGGTGTCGCCGCGCAGGGATGGGAACCGATCTCGCCGTGGAGGGATGGGGCTGTGCGCGGGTGGAGCTGTGCCCGGTTGGAGAAGGGCGCCGGGGGATCTGAGCGCCGAGTGGAGCTGGGGGCCGGGGGAGCTGGGGGCGATGAAGCGCCTGGACACCAGCGGCGGAAGACAAAAAGCCCGGGCACACCGGGCCGGGGGGTGTGAGGAGTGTGCGAGCCGTAGCCCCCACGGCTTGAGATTAGCCCCCGTCTCGGCCCATACCCCTGAGTCCAAGGGAGGGATTTACGCCCGCAACGCAATCAGCGGCGGCCCCCCGTCGGGGTGCCGCGGGCTGCGGGCCGCTCCGCTCACTTGCCCATTCCCAAATGCTGCGCCTTCTGGTAAACCTTGCCCTCGGTAAGCAGCGACGGCGCCACCACCACCTCCACTTGCTGCATCTCGGCGAGGGTGCGGGCTCCGAGCGTGCCCATCGACGTGCGGATGCAGCCCAGCAGGTTCTGGGTGCCGTCGTCGAGGGCGGCGGGCCCGCGCAGGATCCGCTCCAGGCTGCCGGTGGTGCCGACGCGAATGCGGGTGCCCCGCGGCAGCACCGGGCTGGGCGTGGCCATGCCCCAGTGGAAGCCCCGCCCCGGCGCCTCCTCGGCCCGGGCGATCGGCGAGCCGATCATCACCGCGTCGGCGCCGCAGGCCAGGCACTTGCAGATGTCGCCCCCGGTGACGATGCCGCCATCCGCCACCACCGGCACATAGCGACCCGTTTCCCGCTGGTAGTCGTCGCGGGCGGCGGCGCAATCGGCCACCGCCGTGGCCTGGGGGATGCCGATGCCGAGCACGCCGCGGCTGGTGCAGGCGGCGCCGGGACCAATGCCCACCATCACCCCCGCCGCACCGGCTCGCATCAACTTCAATGCCACCTCATAGGTGACGCAGTTGCCGATCACCACCGGCACGCCGAACTCGCGGCAGAGGGCCTCCAGATCCAGGCTCTGCTGCCCTTCTGGACCGATGTGCTCTGTGCTGACCACCGTGGCCTGCACAAAGAACAGATCGGCGCCCGCCGCGGCGATGGTCTCCCCGAACCGCAAGGCCGCCGCCGGCGTGGCGCTCACCGCGGCGATG
>JBKCTK010000021.1:0-7653 GCA_046319055.1 Synechococcaceae cyanobacterium | reverse complement strand
GCTCCAGACCGGTTCGTCCGGGCCACGCCAAAGCCGTCGGCGCCGGTTGATGGCATCGGCGTCTCCGTCTCCGCCCGAACCAATGGTACCTGGCCTGCGGTTGCTGCTCCCCCTTCCTCGGCCTCCAGGTGGCTCAGTTTTCGTGTCGCCTCTGGCTCAGTTTTCGATGGCGCCTGACAGCTTCTCAAGCGAGCCGCCTGACCCCTGGCAATTCCTGCCCCGAACAGGATCGAAGATCCACCCGGCCCAGTTGGCACGCCATCGCTTCGGGCAAGCCCGCCCGCCTGCCGCACCAGCTCTTGTGGCACCAGCCCAGCGCTGTTCGCCAACGCCCAGCGCTTGTCCTCCCGGCTGTTGGTCACCACACAGGCGCACGTCCGTGCGTGGCACGGCAACCCGCCAGCCGCCTTGGCGCTAGCACCGCCAGCAGATTCGCCTGCAACGGGTTGAAGTTGTCATCCGTCACCAGCACGAGCGTGGCGCGGCCATCGGCCAGCGGCGGGCCCCAGCCCAGCCCCTCCCAGTTGTCGGGCGGCAGGCCTGTCCGCCCGGGCCCCATGGCCAGCAGATTCCAGCTGTGGCGCGGCGGCAGGGGGTTTGCGGCGGGATCAGCAGCGCCGAGGGGCGCCGCGGTGGCCGTCGCACCGTCCTCCGGCGAGGGCGGGGGATAGAGCAGCAACTTCGCCCCCCAGCGATCGGGTTCCTCGAACCGGCGCAGCAGCGCCAGCAATCCGGCCGCGCCCCGCGCCTGGGGCACCAGCAGCAGGTCCGTCAGCGACCAGGCCCCCGCCCCCGGCAGCGCCAGGCTGCGCAGCGGCCGGGCCGTCGCCCCGCTGGCGGTGGGGATCCACTGCAGCAGCCGCACCTGGCCCGGCGGATCCTGCAGCAAGGCGGTTTCGCTGGCCATCAGCAGCCGGTCCGCCCGGCCCGCTTGGCGCCACCCCGCCAACGACTCCGGCCCCTTGTTCACCTCCAGACCTCGGCCCGGAGCTGGCAACCAGGCGGGGGGAAGCTCCAGGGCCTGCCGTAGGGCGCCGGTCGCCGCCTCGAAGCGCAACAGCTGGGCGGGGCGCGCGGCGCTGCGCCTTCCTTCGCTCGCCACCCAGAGATCCGCTCCCAGGCGCACCAATCCCTCACCATCCATCGCGTCCGGCAGTGGGGCGCTGCCGCTGTGCAGTGGCAGCCGGCCCCGGGGTTGCAGGAACGGCGAGGGTCCAGCCGGCGACTGGACCTCCCCCGCCAGCGCCGCGGCCACCAGCGATCCCAGGCCGCTCCAGCGCTGCACGACACCGCGGGGGGCGTCGCTCAGCAGTTCCAGCAGGTCCGAACCGGGGTCATAGCTGACCGCCGAGAAGCCCCCGCTCGGGCGATCGCCTTCGACGCGTGGCAGGCGGAGGGTCACCAGGGTCTCCCAGCCAGCCTCCAGCGGACAGGGCAGGGCCAGCGGCGGCGGCGAGGGCTGCGGGCTGTCGCCGCGGCTGGCGGTGGGAACCACCTCGGGCCAGGCCGGTTCGCCAGCCGGCCCTGAGTGCCGCGCGAAGCGGGTCGTCAGCGGGGAGGCCTCGGCCCGATGGGCCGCATGCCGTGGGGCCAAAGCCCCGGAGCCCGAGCCCAACGGGCCAAGGCCGCGCGGGGCAGGGCCCGGGGCGCTTGGCCGCCCCGCCGACGCTTCCTCCTCCTGCACGCTGGAAGCGACCGGCACACCGGGCAGGAGAACGGCTGTCGCCGCCGCCGCCGCCGCCCACAGCCTGGCCGCCTTGGGCCGGTCCAGTCCGCCGCGATGGTGGAGGGCCATGGCGGGAGCGGACTCTGCGCTGACGACCCCAAGCCTGTCACGGGCCGCCTGGGTGCCCCAACAGCTCTCGTTCGGGCAGCTCGACCGCGAGACCCTTGGTTGCCGCCGCTGCCTCTGAAGACCCCGGATCACGCGGCCGGCGACAGGCGGACCCTGGGGGCGCGCGGAAGCGTTCTCTTCAACAGGCCGCAGTAGGCCCACAGCGGCGGCCGCACGCCAGTGTCGAGGTCCCGGAGCTGCCTGCCCCGTCAGGGGTGGCCCCAGGCTGTTGCTTCGCCTTGGGCTGGCGGTGGCTTGGGGGCCTTGCATGGCCTCGTTTCGCCTGAGCCTTCCGCCTGATCTTTCCCCCTGTGCCTCCACCTCTGCCGAGGATGACTTGGGACCTCGATCTGCCTTCCGCATCGACCCGTTGCCCGACCCCTTAACGCAGGCCTGTCAGGTGTCGCGGCGCAGCAGGATGGCTGAGCAGCTGAGCAGCTGAGCAGCTGAGCCGGCGGATCGTGATGGGAGCGGACAGACGGCGGGTTGCCCGACCCGGAGCCCCTGTCTACGGTCCAAAGCGTGGTCTTTTCATCGCCGTCCAACGTCCATGTCCCACTCCCCCCTGTCCTTTCTGCAGCGCCAGCTGCCCCTGGCGGCCTCTTTCGCGGCCGGGGCCCTGCTCAGCGCTGGTGTAGCGATTGCCCAACAACCCAACATGCAAAACGCCCTGTCTCAGCTGCAGGCGGCGAGAGCTTCGCTGCTGGCGGCCCGCCCGAATAAGGGCGGCCATCGCGACCGGGCCTTGGACCTGGTGAACCGGGCCATTGTGCAGGTTGAAGCCGGCATCGCTTACGCCGCCAACAACTTCTAAGGCTGAACGCTCGCCGGTGCCGGGCTGGCGACCCCCCCCCGGCACCGCCTCAGGCCACAGCGGCGAAGGCGTCTTGGAACGCCGTGATCGTGGCCTCGATGTCGGCATCGCTGTGGGCCAGGGATGTGAATCCCGCCTCGAAGGAGCTGGGGGCCAGGTACACGCCCCGCTCCAACATGCCCCGGTGCAAGCGGGCGAACCGCGCCGTATCGGTGGCCTTGGCGTCCTCGAAATTGCGCACCGGCCCTTCGCAGAGGAAGAAGCCGAACATGGCGCTGACGTTGCCGCCGCAGATCGGCAGGCCCGCATGCCGTCCTGCCGCTTGGATGCCATCGCTGAGGCGGCGGGTGATGCTTTCCAGCCGCTCGTAGGTGCCCGGCTGCATTAGCAGCTCCAGGGTCTTGATGCCGGCTGTCATCGCCAGGGGGTTGCCGCTCAGGGTTCCCGCCTGATACATCGGCCCCGCCGGCGCCACCATCGCCATGATATCGGCCCGGCCGCCGTAGGCACCCACCGGTAGGCCGCCGCCGATCACCTTGCCCAGGGTGGTGAGGTCGGGTGTGATGCCGAACTTTGCTTGGGCTCCGCCGTAGCTGATGCGGAAGCCGGTCATCACCTCATCGAACACCAACAGGGCGTTGTGCTCGCGGGTGATCTCCCGCAGCCCCTCCAGGAAGCCGGGCTCGGGGGTGATGAAGCCAGCATTGCCCACCACCGGCTCCAAAATCACCCCGGCGATCTCGCCGGTGTTGTCGGCGAACAGCCGCTTGACCGCCTCCAAGTCGTTGTAGGGGGCCGTGAGGGTGCTGGCGGTGACGGATCGGGGCACCCCCGGAGAATCCGGCAGGCCGAGGGTGGCGACACCGGAGCCAGCCTTCACCAGGAACATGTCCGCATGGCCGTGGTAACAACCTTCGAACTTGATCACCTTCTCGCGGCCGGTGAAGGCCCGCATCAACCGCAGCACCGCCATGCAGGCCTCGGTGCCGGAGTTCACGAAACGCACCATCTCCACCGAGGGCACCGCCTCGATCACCAGGTCCGCCAGGCGGTTCTCCAGGGCACAGGGAGCACCGAAACTGGTGCCGTTGTCGAGGGCCGCATGCAGCGCCGCGATCACCTCGGGATGGGCATGTCCGCAGATGGCCGGCCCCCAGCTGCCCACATAATCGATGTAGCGATTACCGTCCACGTCCCAGGCGTAGGCCCCCTTGACGCGGTCGAACACGATGGGTTGTCCGCCCACGGAACGGAAGGCGCGCACCGGCGAACTGACGCCACCCGGCATCAGCTTCTGGGCGGCATGGAAGATTTCCTCGGAGAGGGTGGTGCGGAGAGCGGGGACCGACACAGGCACGGTTGGAGAGGCCGAAGGCAATCAGTGCTCCGCGAGGAGGCGGAACGAACCGATCCATCCTGACCCACCCCCGACCAGCTGGGGCAGCCCCGTAAGGTTCCGGTTGTTCCGTCCGCCAATCCGGGCTTATCCCGCGCACAGCCGGTGTCCATCGACTGGTCTTCGATCGAACGTGAATGCCGCCGGCTGCTGCCGCCGCGGGCCGTGGTGGCGGCCCGGCAGGAGCTGCTCAGCTACGACAGCGACGGCCTCACCTTGCATCGCTGGCAGCCGCCCCTGGTGGTGCTGCCGGAAACCACCGATCAGGTGGCGGCTGTGGTGCGCCTCTGCCACGGGCGCGGCGTGCCGTTCCTGGCGCGCGGCAGCGGCACCGGCCTTTCCGGTGGCGCTGTGGCCGAAACCCCGGCGCTGGTGATTGCCACCAGTCGCATGCGCAGCATCCTTGACATCGACCTGGCCAACCGCCGCGCCACCGTGCAGCCCGGCGTCATCAACAGCTGGGTGACCCGGGCTGTGGCGGCCGATGGCTACTACTACGCCCCCGATCCCTCCAGCCAGGTGGTTTGCAGCATCGGCGGCAATGTGGCCGAAAACTCCGGCGGCGTGCATTGCCTGAAATACGGCGTCACCAGCAACCACGTGTTGGAGCTGGAGGTGGTGCTGCCCGACGGCACGGTCACCCGCTTGGGCAGCGCCCTGCCTGAAACGCCGGAGCTCGACCTGCGCGGCGTGTTCATGGGCAGTGACGGCACCTTGGGGATCGCCACCGCGGTGACCCTGCGGCTGCTGCGCGCTCCCCAGGCGGTGGCGGTGCTGTTGGCCGACTTCACCACGATGGAGGCCGCTGGCGAGGCGGTGAGGCTGGTCACGGCGGCCGGATTGCTGCCGGCGGGGATGGAGATCATGGACAACTTCACCATCAACGCCGTCGATGATCTCTTCGGCCGCGATGAATATCCCCGCGACGCGGCGGCGGTGCTGCTGATCGAGCTCGACGGCCAGGAGCGGGAGGTGGCCTCAGCGATCCCGATGGCGGAGCGGCTCTGCCGCCAGGCCGGTGCCCGCTCGATCCGCCAGGCCTTCGCGGCGGACGACCGGGCGATGCTGTGGAAGGGGCGCAAGTCGGCCTTCGCCGCCGTGGGCCGGATCACGCCCACGTATTACGTGCAAGACGGGGTGGTGCCCCGCAGCGCCCTGCCCAGGGTGCTGGGGGCCATTGAGGGTCTCAGTCGCGGTTATGGGCTGCCGGTGGCCAATGTGTTTCACGCTGGCGATGACAACCTCCACCCGCTGATCCTTTACAACCGGGATGAGCCAGGGGTGGCCGAGCGGGTGCAGGCCCTCGGCGCCGACATCCTGCGGCTTTGCATCGATGCCGGCGGCAGCATCACCGGTGAGCACGGCGTGGGCAATGACAAGCGCTGTTATCTCGACTGGATGTATGGCCCCGATGATCTGGAGACCATGCGGTTGGTGCGCGGCGCTTTCGATCCGGCCGGTCTGGCCAATCCCGGCAAGCTGTTTCCCACCCCCAGCAGTTGCGGGGAGTCTGCCCGTCGTGCCCAGGCCCGTCCGCTAGGGGTGAGCTCAACCCGCGAGGGGGTCGAGGTGTTCTGAGTTCCCGCCAGCTGTTGGGACCGTCCGCCCTGGCGCGACCGCGTCAGGCCAGCGTCGCCACGCCTTGGTGGTGGGTTCCGCCAACCCCTGGCCGCAAGGCGGCCGCCATCCGCACCGCCTGCACGATCGGACCCACGTCGTGCACCCGCAGCAGCGCCGCACCCGCCAGCACCGCCTGCACGCAGACCGCCGCCGTTCCCCACAAACGGGCCCTGGGGCGGGGCTCATCGAGCACGGCGCCGATGAACCGCTTGCGCGAGGGCCCCACCAGCAGCGGGAAGCCTTCGCCGTGGAGGCGTTGCAGGCCTTGCAACAGCTCCAGGTTCTGGGCGGCGGTCTTGGCGAAACCCAAGCCGGGGTCCCAAATGATCTGCTCGCGGGCCACCCCGGCCGCCAACATCCGCTCGCTGCTGCGCAGGAGCTCCTGGCGCACATCGTCCACCACGTCGTCGTAGTGGGTCAGATCGTCCATGCTTTGGCTATCGCCGCGGCTGTGCATCAGCACGCAGGGGCAGCCATGCTCCGCCAGCACCTTGGCCATGGCGGGGTCGGAGCGGCCAGCGCTGACATCGTTGATCCAGTCGGCCCCGGCCGCTAAGGCCGCCGCCGCCACCGCGGCATGGAAGGTGTCGACCGACAGGATCGCCTCGGGATGGGCGGCACGAATCGCCCGCAGGGCTGGCAGCAGCCGCTCCAGCTCCAGCTCCGGGCCGATGATCGCGGCGCCGGGGCGGGTGCTCTGGGCGCCGAGATCCACCACCGTTGCCCCCTGTCGCAGCATGCGGCCGGCCTGCCGCAGGGCGGCGCTTGGTGCCTGCCAGCGCCCCCCATCGCTGAACGAGTCGGGGGTGAGGTTGAGGATTCCCATCACCCCCACGGCGCCGGGCTGCCATCCCGGAACTTGGGCCAGAACCGGGGGGCTGGCTTCTGGCCAGCATGGACCGGGTTTGGCAGCGGGGGCGTTCTCGGGGTGTGGTGGGGGGATCGCATCAGGGTCAGCGACAGCACGGAAGCGCGGGGCTGGCCAACGCTCCAGCGGCCTTGACCCACGGAAGCGGCGCTCCAGAGCGCAATGGCCCCAGCGCCATGGGGCCAGCGGTGGCCGGTGACGTGGGCACTCTGCGGCGGGGTGAGCAGGCAGCGGCGGCCGCGGGCGACGCCCAGGGCCCACGCCCCGCCCCGCGTCAGGCCGGTACCGGCTGGCGGTAGTTGGCGATGCGGGCGAAGCTCGCGGGTTCCAGGGAGGCTCCGCCCACCAGCACGCCATCGATGTCCTCCTGCGCCATCAGGTCGTCGATGGTGCCAGGGTTCACAGAACCGCCGTACTGCACCACCACATCCGGGTTGCCGACCCAGCGGCGGATCAGGCCGCAGATGCGATCCGCCTCCTCGGCGGCGCAGGTCTTGCCGGTGCCGATCGCCCAGATGGGCTCGTAGGCGACGATCAACCGCAATGGATCCACCCCTTCCAGGCCCTGCTCCACCTGGCGGTGGATCACCCGTTCGGTTTCGCGCGCCTCCCGTTGATCGAGGCTCTCGCCGACGCAAAGAATCGGCACCAAGCCGTGGCGTTGGGCGGAGCGGGCGCGCAGATTGATCTGCTCATCCGTCTCGCTGTAGTACTTACGCGGTTCGCGGTGGCCCACGCTGGCGTGGGTAACCCCATGCTCAGCCAGCATCGGCGCGGAAATCATGCCCGTGTAGGCGCCTTTGTCCTCCCAGTGCACGTTTTGAGCGGCAATGAAGACATCCGTGCCAGCCAGGTGGCGACAGAGGGTGGGGATTGCTGTGAAGGGAGGGGCGATGATCACCTGACGGTTTTTCGCCATGTCGGCGATCAGGGGCCGGAAGGTCGCGGCGAAGTCGCGTGTTTCGGCACAGGTCATGTGCATCTTCCAATTGCCAGCGATCACGCTTTTGCTCACCGGCGGCTCCTCATGACGAACGTTCGGGGCACGCTACGGCGTGATGGGCCCAGCGCCAGGGCCCTTGCCGTCCGCCTCGCCAGGCTGGGCCGGCACCACCCACTCG
>JBKCTK010000020.1:0-2600 GCA_046319055.1 Synechococcaceae cyanobacterium | reverse complement strand
GCTCCACGGTGTCGACCCTGGAGCGAGCTCCACCCTGTCAATGTAGCCAGCGCTCCCAGTCGCCCCCCACGGCGCCGCGCCGGTCATGCCCCACTCGAACGCCAGCTGACGAGGATGCCGCCCACTCCGCCCCGTCAGCCTTGGCGCCTTCAACCCGTTGTGCTGGCGCTGCTGGTGACCCTGCCAGCCCTCGCTCTCGGTTGGTGGCTGGGTCGTCACGGCCAGCTCAGCCCGTCACGGCCCGATGCCCGCCAACAACGGCTGGAGCGCGAGGTGGTGGCGCTGCGTGACCACATCTCTCGGCCGGGGTCCTCGGATCAGGAGCGCCAGCGGTTGCTGGAGCTGCTGGTCGCCCTGAATCGCCGGGCAGAGGCCATCGCCCTGCTGGAGCCCATGGCGGATCGGGAGCCCGATCGCTGGACCCTGCGGTTGATGCTGGCGGAGTTGCGCCGCGCCTCCAACGATCGCCCTGGAGCGGAGCGGGAGCTGCGCCAGATCCTCAGCCGCTGGCCGCTGCAGGTGGAAGCCCTGCAGCTGATGGCCTTGCTGAAGCTGGAATCCGGCCAGGCCGCTGCTGCGGAAGCCGAGGTGAAGAGCGCCTACAACGCCGCCCTCAAACCCACGCTTCAACCCCAGGCCCTTGATCTCGGCCTGCTGCTGGCGGAACTTCAGCAAAAACAGCGACGCTCCACCGAAGCGCAGGCCACCTACCTCGAGCTGGCGCGAACATTTCCCAGCGATCAACGGCCCCTCTTGGGCTTAGCGCTATCGCTCCATGATCAAGGCAATTTGGACGGGGCCCAGGAGGCCCTGGCCCAGGCTCGCCTGCGCAGCGCGGATCAAACCCGTTCAGACCCTCGGCTGGATCGGCTGGCGGCGAGTTGGGGGGTGGAGAAGCTCAGGGCGCCTTCACGCCCGCAGTCGCCCCCCGGGACGCCGAAGCCGCCGAGTTCGCCTCCAAATCCTTGAGCGCCTGGTCGATCGCTGAACTCGGCGATGTGGCGTCATCAAGGGCTGATGAACGCTTGAGCTTGTTCATCAGGTCGAGCGGATTGGTGGTGTTGAACAGGGAGTCACCGCTGCTGCCGGAGGAGGGGGTGCCGGAGCCGTTGTCGTAGAACTGCCGTTCGGGCAGGGAGCTGCCCATCGTTTGGCCGTAACCGGCCTGCTGGGCTTCGGCCGGCAGCTGATTCAGGAATCCAGGCGCCAACAGCAGGGCGGAGACCAGGCTGGCCAAGGCCAGCAAACCCCAGCGCAGCCAGGACGAAAGGCGGGGGCGAGGCTGGGGTGAAAAGCGGGACATGGGGCGAAAACCGGTAGCGGCCGTCGAAGCTCGATGCAAGCCATCGTAAGCGAGATGGCCAGCGGGGCGGGTTGCTCACCCCATCCCGGCCGGGCGAGCGGTGGGTCCGCGCCAGGCTGGGGACCATCCTGTTGGAGACCCCTGTCTCCCCACGCCTTTCCGCGTCTCGGATCCCATGCGCATCGCCAGCTGGAATGTCAACTCCGTGCGCACGCGGCTGGAGCACATCCGGGAGTGGTTGGCCGCCGAACGCCCCGAAGTGCTCTGCCTGCAGGAAACCAAGGTGGCCGATCCCCTCTTCCCCCATGAAGCCTTCCAGGCGCTTGGCTACAGCGCCGCGATCAGCGGCCAGAAGGCTTACAACGGTGTGGCCATCCTCAGCCACCTGCCGATCGAGGATGTGCGGATTGGCTTCTCCTCCCTGCTCGCCGATGCCGAGGCCGACCAGCTGAGTGAGCAGAAACGTCTGATCAGCGCCCGCATCGAGGGTCTGCGGGTGCTCAATCTCTATGTGCCCAATGGCTCCTCCCTCAGCTCCGACAAATACCACTACAAACTGGCCTGGTTGGCCTGCCTTGAGCGGTATCTTCAAGCCCAGCGCCACAGCGAGGCGGAGCCCCTGCTGATGGTGGGTGATTTCAACATCGCTCCGGAGGATAGGGATCTGCATGATCCCGCCCGGCTCACCGGCGGCATCATGGCCAGTGAGCCCGAGCGGCAGGCGCTACGGGCCCTCACCAGCGATCAGTTGGCCGATGCGTTTCGGCTGTTTGAACCCGAGGCTGGGCATTGGAGCTGGTGGGACTACCGCAGCGGGGCCTGGGATCTGGATCGGGGCTGGCGGATCGATCACATCTATCTCGATGAGGTTCTCCAAGCCTGCGCAACCGGCTGCGTCATCGATCGGCGGCCGCGCGGCAAGGACCAGCCCAGCGACCATGCTCCGGTTGTAGTGCATCTGTCTTGGCCTCCAGAGGAGGGCGAAGAGGATCCAGATGACTGGGGCGAGACCTGAGGGCGGCACTCCCGTGCAACGCCGGCCACTCCTTGACGTTGGACTGCTCGTCAAATTGGCGCTGCTGGGAGGCGAACGCCCAGGTGCCGCTGGCGGGGGCAACGCCCTGCCGCGCCCCATTCGCTGACAGCTGCGAGCCTGGATCCACCCTGCTCCTCCGCGGCAGGAAGACCAGCGGGTGGTCACCGCGGCAAGCGGGCCGCGTCGCGGAACCTTCAACGCAGGCAGGCCAGCGGATGGCGCGTGGGCAGACCCAGCGCCTTCGCCACCCCCGGATGGCAC
>JBKCTK010000019.1:0-3610 GCA_046319055.1 Synechococcaceae cyanobacterium | reverse complement strand
AGATTGGAGACACCCATGACTGACACCCTTGCCGCTACCGCCACCTTCAACGCCGACTGGGCCTCACCACCCGGCGAACTGATCGAGGAGGTGCTGGAGGAACAGGGCTGGACTCGCGCCGAGCTGGCCCAGCGGCTGGATTTCAGCGCCAAGCATGTGAACGAGCTGCTCAAGGGCCGGGCGACAATCACGGCCGACACCGCCGAGCGGCTGGAGCGGGTGCTGGGCCATGACGCCGGCTTCTGGCTGCGGCTGGAGGCCAACTACCAGCAGGATCTGGTGCGGTTGCAGCAGCTGGATCAGCTCGCCAGCCAGAAGGGCTGGCTGAAGGAGCTGCCGCTGGGTTGGATGCAACGCCAGGGCTGGGTGGAGACGTGCAGCCATGCCGGCCAACAGGTGGCGGCCTGCCTCAAGTTCTTCGCGGTGGCATCTGTCGACGCCTGGCGGCAGCGCTATGGGCAGCCCCTGGCTGTGTATCGCACCTCCAAAAGCTTCACCACTGAGCAGGGTGCCCTGAGCCTGCGCCACAAGATCAACGATCACCTCTGGTTCACCCTGTTTCACGAGGCGGGCCACCTCCTCAAGCACGGCAAGAAGGCCACGTTCAGCCGCCCTGAAACTGCAGGGGCTGCGCTCCGAGCAGGAGGTGAGGGCCGCTGCGGAGGCCCTCGGCATTGCCCCGGGCCTCGTGGTAGGGCGGATGCAGCATGAGAAGTGGCTGCCCCGCACCCATTCCACCACCCTGGCGGCCACTGGCCGCCATGACCCCTGCGTGTTGCCCCGCGCGGTGCCGATGGTGGAGGCGATGGTGGCGTTGGTGCTCGCCGATCACCTGCTGCGCCAGCGGGGGCAGTGCAGTTTGTGGTGAGGGGGCAGGCCCTTGGGATCCTTGGGCCTGCCTTGATCGGCCCGAGGCCACCAGGTGGTGCCTAGCCTCACCCCATGGGTTACGTCCAAGCCACGATCGAGCTGAGCAATCCGCGCCAGCCCCAACTTCACCCCCTGGAGGTGAACGGCTTGGCGGACACGGGGGCATTGATGCTCTGCATTCCGGAGCATGTGGTGGTGCAGCTCCAACTGGAGCAGGAATCGCTGCGGGAGGTCACCGTGGCCGACGGCCGGGTGATGCAGGTGCCCTAGGTGGGACCGGTGCGGGTGGCTTATCAGGGCCGTTCCTGTTTTGTGGGGGCGTTGGTGCTCGGTGACTCCGTGCTGCTGGGGGCGGTGCCGATGGAAGACATGGATCTAATCGTCCATCCCGCCCGCCAGCGCCTGGAGCCCGATCCCCGCAGCCCCAAGAGTCCCCATGCTCTGGTGAAGGGCCCGCGGGTGCAGGCCGCCGAACACCGCCGCCGTCGTGGTCATGGCCGCCGCGATAGGTCGAGCGCCAGTGCCGCCAGGGCCTCGCTGGCGGGCCGCAGTTGAGCCAACGCCCGTTGCAGGCTTCCCAGGCGTTGGCGCCAGCGCAGCTGCGGTTCGCTCATGGGGTGGGGCTGGGCGGAGCTCCAGGTTCCTCCCAGGCGGGCGCCTGGCCCACCAACCAGCGGCAGTCATGCAGCGAAAGTAACTCCAGGTCGCTGCCAACGCCGGCATCGCCTCGGCCGTAGGAACCGAAGACCCCCACGGCCAGAAGATCCGCGTGGGAGCGTTGCTGCTGGGCAGCCCAGCGGCCAGCCTGTTCCAGCACCTCAGCGGCACTCGGCCAGCGCAGCACGGATCCAGGTGGTGATGACACCGGCATGAAGCCAGTCCATTCGTAGCGACCCGCCTGCATCGATTGCTCGGCCTGCTCCAGATCCCGCTGGGCCTGGTGCAGCCAGTCGGCTGATCGATCTGCCACAGCGCTGGGAACCTCCTCACTTCACTTTATGGACCCGGAACGCTCCTCGACTTCGCCGGGTGTGGCTCACACCGTCGCCGGGCTGGCCTCACGCCGCTCAGGCCTGCTCTCTGGCCCGGCAGGTGGGCGAGGCAACGCCACCAGCAACTCGGGCCAGCCAGCGCCATCGTCAGCGCCAGCGGCCTCCCCCAGCACCGCGCCCAGGCCAGACCCCAGCGCCACCGCATCCACCCCCGCCTTCAGCCAGGGCAGCACATCCGCCGGCCCCAATCCGCCGGCGGCGATGCAGAAAGGAAGCGGGCTGCCCAGGGGCTCCCGTAGGCGCCGCCAGTGGTCGATCCCCACGCTCACCGCTGGGAACAGCTTCACCAGGCGGCAACCAAGACGGCGGGCGGCATGCACCTCGCTGGCGGTCATCACCCCAGGCACCAGCACCAGATCCCGTTCGGCCGCCGCCTGGAGCAGGGCTGGATCCAGCACCGGCGACACCGCATAGCGGCAGCCCGCCGCGGCGGCGGCGGCCACGCCCTCGGGCTCGCACACCGACGCGGCGCCCAGCTCCAGATCCGCAAAGCGTTCCACCAGCGCCGCCATCTCCTCCACCCACAGCGGGCCGGGTTGCCAGGCGATCTCCACGTGGCGTATCCCCCAGCCACCCAGCCGCTCCAGCTGCGGCCCCGCCAGCCGGGGAGAGGCAGGCCTGAGCACCACCAGCAGGGGCTGGGTGCTCAGGCTGTGGATCAGACGGTCGGCGGCGGGCATGGCGTCATCCTGCTCCGCAGCCGCTGGCAACGCCCGCCGATGACCACAAAAAAAACACCCCCCGGCAGAACCGGGGGGCGTGGGAGGAAGCGGCGGCAGGGGCCTGGGCCCTTGGCTTCAGACGTATTCCGCCACCTTCACATCGCGGTTGATCAGAAGCTCCTGGAGCTGTTCGGCATCCACGGTTTCCTTCTCCACCAGCATTTCGGCGAGTTCATCCAGCACGGGCCGGTTGGCCTTGAGCACCTCGGTGGCGCGGCCATAGGCCTCCGACACCAGCTGGGACACCTCCTCATCGATGGCGGCGGCGGTGTCTTCCGAGAAATCGCGCTCGGCGGCGATATCACGCCCCAAGAACATGCCGCCTTGGGAGCGGCCCAGGGCCACGGGCCCAAGCCGATCGCTCATGCCGAAACGGGTCACCATTTGGCGGGCAACGCGGGCCACCTGCTGCAGGTCATTGGAGGCGCCGGTGGTGACCTCATCTTCGCCGTAGACGATCTCCTCAGCGACGCGACCACCGAGGGCGACGGCCATCTGGTTCTGGAGATAGGCGCGGGAGTAGAGGCCGGATTCCATCCGCTCTTCACTGGGGGTGAAGAAGGTGAGGCCGCCGGCCTGGCCCCGGGGAATGATGCAGATCTTCTGCACCGGGTCGGAGTCGGGCCTCAGGGCCCCCACCAGGGCATGGCCCGCTTCGTGATAAGCAACCAGCCGCTTGCGCTTTTCGCTCATCACCCGGTCCTTCTTCTCCGGACCCGCCATCACCCGCTCGATGGCGTCGTTCACCTCATCCATCGCGATCTCGGTGAGCTGGCGGCGGGCCGCCAGGATCGCCGCCTCGTTGAGCAGGTTGGCCAGATCGGCGCCGGTGAAGCCAGGGGTGCGGCGGGCCACCTTGTCGAGGTCCACATCCTTGGAGAGGGTCTTGCCGCGGGCGTGCACCCCGAGGATCTGCAAGCGGCCGGAGTAATCGGGCCGGTCCACCACCACTTGGCGGTCAAAACG
>JBKCTK010000018.1:0-22887 GCA_046319055.1 Synechococcaceae cyanobacterium | reverse complement strand
CGGCTGGCGATGGCGAAACCCGGTCCCGGTGTTGGCGCCTCGCCCGACCGAGAGGCGGCGGGCCGGAAGCAGGGCGCCAGGGGATCGCCTGCGGCCTTGGCCTTGGGGTCGATGTCTTCCTCCCTGGCTTCGACCAGCCGCCAGTCCAGCCGCGCCAGCGGTGGCGCCTCCACCCGATCGCGGGCCCGTTGCGCCCGCTCCAGCAGGTCGTCAACCTGTCGCCAGCTCAGGCCTCGTGGCGCCGAAACGGGTTCGAGCAGCTGGACGTTGAAGTCTTCCAGGGTGTTGAGAGCGCCCTGCGACAGCCATGGACTGAGCTGTTCCAGGCATTGGGCCGCCGACTGGTCCTGCGGTTCGGGCTTCTGCAAATGGGGCTCGGTCTGGGTCACCACGGCAGACGCCCTGTCGGACTGAGGGGCCGAGGCGCTCAGGGCCTGACGCAAGGTGCGCAGCAGGGCCTCCGCCCCTGCCTGGCCCTGGCGAGCGCGGGCCAGGGCGTCCCGGCGCTTGGCAGCCCAGCGTTCCTGATGGGCGCTGAGCAGAAGCTCGCGAATCTCCTGCCAGGCGCCGGGGCCGCCTCTTCCATCCAGCACCTGATCGGCCCGCTGGCTCAGGCGCAGCAGCCGCTCTAGGGGCAAGCCCCATCGGTCCCGTAGGGCTTCCAAAGCGCTGGCATAGCTCTCGCAGCGGCTGGCGATGCCGGGCCAGGGAGCTTCGGGGGCCGCATGGGTCCCGGGCCATGGCAAGGAGCGGGAGGCCTGCTCACCGCCGAGGGCAAGCGTCACGTTGGTGGAGAATGCTGGCGAGCTGGTGTTGAACTTGTCGGGGTCGAGGCGCCAGCTCGGCAGCTGCCGCTGCCGTTGACCGCTGCGTTCCAGCAGCTGGTTCACCTCTTGCCACTGGGCGTCGATGAACAGCTTGCGCGTCATCACCCGCTCGAAGGTGGTGAGACGGTCCTTAAAAACCTCCGTGGAATTCTCTGGAATCTGGAGCGAGCAAGCCTCGGCGGTGAACAGGCTTCGCAGGACACTGCGCACGCTCTCAACATCGCGGTCGCGGTAGATGTCATCAATATTGTTGACATCACTGAGGCCATGGCCTTTCCAGTCGACTTGGCCGCCAGCGGGCCCCAGCAGACTGGCGTTGACATTGCGTTGGAAGTCGCGCGGATCGTCGAGCACCCCCTCAGCGAACAGGGACTCCAGACCCAGCCAGCGATTGATCACGGCCCATTCCAAATCCGAGCCCGCATCACCTTGCTGCCGCACCAGTGCCATCAGCCGCAGAAATTCCTGGAACTCCAGATGCAGCGATTCGCCGCAAAATGTCAGCCAAGGCACCAGTGCTTGCAAGCGTTGGGCAGGGGGCTGCTCACCGCTGGCGGGGGGGGCTGCATCGACCAAGGCCAGCATGCGGTTGAGCCGGGTCGTGGCATCGAGTTCGCTGGCTTGAATCGCCTCCAGATCCACAAGCGCCTGCCGCAGCTGAACGCTGCGCAGTCGAGCAATCCTGGTGTGGTTAACGGAGAGGTCGGCCAGGGTGCGGTACCGCCGCTCCCGACCCTGACGATCCAATCCGGCTCGCAGCAAGCTGCCGGCTTTCAGCAGCAGCGGCGGAGCTCCATCCGCAAGGGTGAAGGCGACCGTCACCCGATCGGGTTCACCCCCGCGCGGCTGAAATCCAAGACGGTCCTGGTAGTAGTGGTGGAGATGGCGGCGGGGCAAGTCGTTGAGAAGCTGGCGCTGGTGGCGCAACAGATGAATGAAGGCCAGCAGCAGGGCATGGTGGGGGCGGCCAATCCAGCCGCGCTGCTCTCCATCCAGGTTGTGCCCATCCTCGAAGGCGCCGACGAAGGCGGCGCTCGCCTCCGGGCTGAGGTCCTCGCGGCAGCAGAAGGCCTGCCAATCGAGTGCCGCCGCCGCGTTCTTCGACTCGGCTGCACCGGGGGCCTGCCAGAGCAACTGCTGGGCCAGTTCCCGCACAAACCGAATCTGGTCGGCGTCGCTGCGGGGATCCAGGGCGACCGCGGCCGGATCAGGGGCCTGACGCCACCGGCGCGCCGCCGTGGTCCCCCAGCCGGGAGCCCCCTGCACGGCCAACCATCGCGATACAGGAAAGTCCATGGGTCAGCCGCTCACCGCAGTGGCCTCATTCAGATAAAAGGGAAACACCATGTTGAAACGGGAGTTTGTGGTGGGAATTTGGTAGTCGATACGAATCAAAACCGCTCCCGGAATCTGCGGATGGAGCATGACATCTAGATCCAGTA
Organism: Synechococcaceae cyanobacterium; assembly: GCA_046319055.1. Lineage (GTDB taxonomy): Bacteria > Cyanobacteriota > Cyanobacteriia > PCC-6307 > Cyanobiaceae > Cyanobium. Next base: position 20,618 of record JBKCTK010000018.1, on the reverse strand, counting down.
GCTCGATGCGCGGCTCATGCAGCAGCACAGCCTCCTCAATCAATGTGCTGACGCTACTCAAGAACTCCTGATCCACTGAGGCATAGAGGAACTCCTGTAGGGAAGCGCCATAGCTTTCTTGCATCATTCGCTCGCCGCGGCGGGTGGCGAACAACAGGCCCAACGATTGCCGAATGTCCTCCTCATCCGACACCATGGCGAGCTGTTCTCCGCCGGCCGAAAAGCTCGGCGGAAAGGCCCAGCCGGTACCGAGGAAGCCCGAGGCCGAGGGAAGGCTCATGGCTGCGGCGGCGGCTCCGTGGCCTCAGCGTCGGCACCGCCACCGTTCAGCTGGCTGCGGGCTTGACTCTGCAGACGGCTCACTAGACCGTAGACCGATTTGAAGGGTTGGTCACCCAATGCCTCGAGAATCAGATTCACGTCTTCAACCGTGAGATCAAGGTGGATGGTGGGCTCACTCATACAAGGAATGGGAATGAAGTAGTAGGGATTGGGCTGGCTGGAGCAGCACCATTCAACCGCCGATGATCAGCGTGGGGAACCCCACGCTGATCATGCCGCCGTGAGCCGTGCTGTCACCTTGGCGGGCGGCGGGCTTGCCGTCGATGAGCACGCTGCTGGATCCCTTGACGATGGAATCGAAGGGACCCACACAGAGGCAGGTGTCGCCAAGGCACACCGCCGGCAGCCCACAGATCAGCACCGAGGGGCAGCCTGGCCCAACAATCGGACCACCGACGCGGGGAACCGGAGGCAGGTTGGGCGACTGCATCGGACAGGTGTGCAAATCGGTGCGGCAAGCGGCGGCGGGCATTGCTTCAGTTGATCTTCACGAGGGGGGCTTTGATCTCCAAGACAGCATCGGATCCCAGGCTGGCTTGCGCCGAGCTCCTGAGCGAAAGTTGGGTATCGGCCGCCACCTGGAGCTGGGCGGCTTTGAGGTTCAGTTGGGCTTGGCCAGTAATCTCAATTTGCTGACCCTTCAGGCCAATCTTGCCTGCTTCGAGCTGTAAGCCACCTTGACTTTTGATATTCACACTGCCTTTGGCTGCCAGATGGATATCTTTGTCGCTGCTCAGCGTGATGCCTTGCTCGTTGAGCAGGATGCGGTTATTGTGTTGATCCTCAATCAAGATGGTTTTGTCTTCTTCGTTGATGCTGATGCGGTTCTTGTAGGAGCCATCGGCATGGCCCGATGCGGTTGTTTCGATCCGCATGGCGGGGGTCTTGTCGTCAAACACGATGCGGCTGCCGGCCCGGCTCACGAGGGCGCGCAGGTCGTTGTTGTCGCTGGGGGTCTGCACGGGTTGGGGAGGTTTGTTGATGCGGCTAAACAGGGAGCCAAGAATTAACGGCTGACGGGGATCATCGTTGACAAAACCGATCACCACTTCATCGCCTGGTTCCGGGCGAAAAACAAAACCACGCCCCACACCGGCATCGGGCGTCAGCAGCCGAGCCCAGAGGGTGCCTGCCCTGGAAGCCGCCAGGTGGGGCAACAGCACCTGCACGCGCAGTTCCCCGTCGGGATCCAGCTGAAGCGATGCCACCGTGGCGATCTGCAGGCCGGTGGCGGCCGGCAACAAGCCCGCCGCAGGCATCTCCAGCAGATCGGGGGAGCGGGCAAAACACTCTGCCGCCACCCCCAACCGCAGTTGACTCGACCATCCAGCAGCGCTGAACAGCTGGGTCACCGCCGAAACCACCGCCTTGCCGTTGAACCGTTCTCCCACCCCGAGGATCTCAACCGTGTCGAGGGGGCGGAGCGCGGCGCTGCCGTCGACCACGGCCGAACCGCGCAGCAGAGACCATCGCTGCTTGCTCAGCCGTGCATCGGCCCAGCTCTGCAATTCCCGGGGTGCCGTGGGGGCTCCGTGGATCAGCTGGGCCTCGCCCCCGTTCACAGCCTCTGCCAGGGCCTGGCCGTTTTGATTGCCAATGGCGAGACGGGCTGGGCTGGCATTCACCACCGCGGTGGGCTTGAGCGTGGCGGGATCCCAGCCGATCACCCCTAGGGAACGCCATTGCTGGGCGGCGTCGAGCTCCAGTTCAAGCTCGCGGCAATCGTCGAGACCATGGTCAAGCCGGCGACGGGGTTGGCCCAGCTCCAGCGGCTCCACATTCACCGTGCCGCGGTCAACACGTACGGCCAGCCCGAGGGCGTCGGCGCGCGACACCATGAAATCCCAATCGCTGACATTGAACTGCACCAGCTCGGGATGGGTGATCGCGGTGCTGGCAAGGCTGCCGACACGCAAGTTCGCAGCCTGGATCAGCTGTCGCCAAACATCCGCATCGCTGACATTTCGATAGACAGCAGAACGGCGCCGCTGCGTCATGGTGATGGACTGATCGCTGCACTCCACCTTCAGCCGGCAACCCTCAGCCGAGGAGCTCACGCTATGGCGAGTGACAATTCCCTGAAAGACGGAGCGAGCCGCTGGCCCATCATTTAGGTAGCCCAAAGCAATCTCAACCTGGCTGCCAAGGGCAAACCATTGGCCATCGCTGAGCGCAAAGCGCCGTTCCGGCACCGAACCATCCAAAAGGGTGATTGTGGCCTGGGGCAGCCGGTTGATCTCCAACCGGATCTCCAAATCAAGAACTTGCACAGCATCGGGAAGCGGTTGCTCCTCGCAGCTGATTTGCAGATCAGGGAGCGGCATCAGTTCACATCCTTTGGTGCCGCCAGCGGTGGGAACAACAGCTCCTGCCCTGGACTGAGGCCGCGCAGATCGTCCAATTGATTGTATGCGGCGATCTGCAGGTAAACATCACTGCGGCCATAATAACGCTCACACAACATCGGCAAGGTTTCACCAGCCAACACCAGATGGCGATGACTCAGATCCGGAGAAGAGAGCCTGGAGCGAGCTCGTCGCTTCTTCGCATTCACAGCCTCCACAAAACTAGCTGTGATACTGGCCAACAGCGGATTCCCGTGATAATCAAACAGCTCGTAACCAATATCCCAACTCTTTAATCTGGCTTCAAACGTTGAACGCACGCCACCACGATCCCAGTTCAGCCGCAAGAAGGCTGGCTCGTGGGAGCTGCCGTTGATACGTTGGCATAGACGCTCAAACAAGACGAGTTGATCAGACACATTTTCTCGCTCAGGCCTCAGCAGATTTGCAGCCCCATAACGACCAAAGTCGATACCAACAAATGACATCTTTACGACCAGATGCCTAGCTTTACTGGCATAGAAGTTGCTCGAGGCTCCGGCAGTGGAGAGTCCTTGACTGGATTCAAATTCGTTTTCCTGCTTGATCGAGAGAGACTGGGGATCAAAGGCGACTGTCATCGCACTCGGTGCCGGCTGCAGCGGACGGGTCAAGGCACTATCGAGAAAGGCGCTGATCCGCAGGCGGGCAGGTTTGACAACATCCAGATCATTCATGCTGGCAACTCCCTAGCGTTCCTTGAGGCGTGCCAACTGGCGTAGCACTGCTCGGGTGCAACGAGCCACCAACTCGGCTTCGTTGTGTCTGCCGCCGGCCTGGGTAGGTGAGTGCACCACGGCGCGGATGATCAGCTGGCGAATCTCAATGGTCATCAGAGGCTCAGGGTGCGCATGCGTGTGTAGGTCAGCTTCATGGTCTCAATCAGCACATTCTCTCGGTCCGCACTCAGACTAGCAATCTGCCAAGATATTGGATAAGCTTCAACAAACAGAAATGCGCTAGTAGGCACGGCTTGCTCGGACAGAACTGTGACAAGAACATCCGAGCGAACGAAGCGGAACTCATTCAAGGTGGTCTGAAACTCATGCGACAACGGGGAGCCAATCATGACACCACGTTTGAGCTCAAGATCGGCGAAGTCGATCCCCGTCGGAATCAGGCGCTTGCTGAGGAAGGCGGACGCAGAGGGATCTGGTCGGGTGCTAATTGTGGCCTGAAGACCGGTCACTTCCTGAAAGCGAATATCAAGTGGATTCGGGGTCGTTCCCCTCGTTAGAAAGGACACCATGAACCGATGGGTCATCGGCAGTCCCAGGGACTGACTCCACGGCGGCGGCGGGATCGGGAAGGCCATGGGGCTCTCAGAGGGGATGATTGATCGACCAGCCGGCAGCCCGCAGCTCGAGGCTGTCGATGAACACGTCGTTGGCCTTGGCATCCAGGCTGGAGCCTGTCAGCTTGATGGGAACCGCACGGTTGGCCTGCCAGGCGAGCAGCGCCTGGCCATCGGCCCCGCAGAGCTGCACTTGCAACATGCGGCTGTCGCCGGTTTTCAGCCAGTCGTGCAGCAGGGAATCCCCGCCCAGTACCCCCTGATGCAGGGTGAGAGGCGTGAAGGCGTCGACGCGGCAAAGGCCAATGGTCTCACCATCCCGAAAGGAGAGGCCATCGCGATAGGGAACGGCTTTGCGCTCCCACACCAGACCATCCACCTTGGCAAAACGCATCATCAGCGAACCCACCATTACCCGATAGTTGTAAACAACCAAAGGAGGCTCAACTGGCCAGGACGTTGCCGGTCGTGCCATCGCTCAACTTGCCTCCATCGTGATCAGATCAGCCTGGAGATCTAGGCTCTCGATCGCAGCATCATTGCTCTTTGCATCGAATGTTGGCGCCGTGAGCTTGGTCGGAAATGCATTGCTGATCTTCCAGGAGATCACAGGCACGCCTTTCTCATCGCACAAGCGTACAAAAACATCTTTTTTTACCACTTGATTGGTCTGCACAGTCTGGATCCAGCCATAGAGCTCTTTGATGCTCACACCTTGAACAACACCTTTTTTTAAACTCACGGCTACGGCTGTTCGTTGGGCAGGGAAATGGAAGGTTCGCGGCCCGGCCTGAGTGGCTACCGGGCTCTCTTTGTAGGTTCCGACCTCATATCCAATCACCAGCCCTGAGACTTCGGAACAGGCAATTGTTGTGGCACCAATTTCGACTCTGTAGTTGTAGACTGGAAGTGGATAGTTGGCGCGGATTGCTTCTGCTGTGGTGGCCATGATGAGCTGGGGGGGGGGGGTGGATCAGGTGCGGGAAAGCTGGGCAGGCGTGCTGACGCCGGACTCTATTGGGCGAGCTTATGGCTAAATCGTAGACTGATGAACTCAGCAGGGCGGACGGCAGCCAGGCCGATCTCAACGATCAGGAGGCCATTGAGAATGTCATCAGATGTCATCGTCTTATTCAGCCCTACGTGCACAAAAAATGCCTCTTCTGGTTTTGCGCCTTGGAGGGCTCCTCGCTCCCAGAGCGAATAGAGAAAGCTATCGATCATTCCCTTTACCTTTAGCCACGTGGAACTGTCATTCGGCTCAAACACAGCAAATGCTGTAGCTTGCTTCACGGATTCCTCGATTGTGATAAACAAGCGACGTACTGAGATGTAGCGCCACTCATTGTCATTTCCCGCGAGCGTACGCGCCCCCCAAACCAAAGTGCCTTTGCCGGCGAAGCTGCGAATCCCATTGATGGATTTTCCCGTGTTGGCATCGATGTTCAGCTTGGCTTGGTCTTCATCTGTCAACTGAAGCACTGGCGCGACAACGGCTTGCAGGCTGACATTGGCCGGTGCTTTCCAAACACCACGCTCCCGATCCACGCTGACGACAACCCCTGCAACAGCCGCACTAGGAGGGAGGATCACACGCTGATCCGTGAGTAATTTCTTGATCACGTTGTAATCGCTGGTACGCGTGGTTGCCAAGGATGCCAGCGTCGCTGGCGCGGCGGATGCCTTGGTTGTCGGGGGCGTCCGATCTGAGCCACTCATTGCAGAACTCACATCTGCGGCGCTATCTGGGGATCCACTGCTCTCCTGGTCGGATGGGAGGCCTATCACCTCTAGCGAGTCTTCGCTGAAGACATGGGGTAGGGTTGTTAGCAGAAATGGGAAATAGATCGCACCGCGATCCAGGTTCTGAGTGCCAAGTGATGAACGCAGGGCCAATAAATCTTCATTGGTCAAGCCAGGCGAGCTCCCCAGCTTGGCGTCGAGAATCACAAACCTGTCCTGAAGTTTGCCGGCGTGTGCCAACGCCGCCTCACAAACCTCGCCAAAATTGGCTAGAGAGAGCTGGCTCGCTTCTGGAACAAGAATCAGGGTTGGTTCGTCGTAACGTTCCAGCTCCTTAAGGCCATTCCGGAATTTCTCAACGGATGGTGGAGCATCAGCCTTGGCGGCGGCGACGGACACCACATAGCAACGGCTCCCGCCATTGCGGAAATAATGATCGATGGCATACCAGAGCAGGGCGGCGGGCTGAGAATAGGGGCCAACTGGTTTCCCTTGGGTATCTTGAAGGCTAAAGTCACCCGTAGCTGGATTGAAGCGTACTTGCCAGGGTGATGCAGGAGAGCGACCAAATAGATCCTCATACTGGCGCAAGGAATTCACCTCCTTGACGACAACAGGTCCTTTCTCATCATGATTGGTTGTCGAGCCAATAAAGGCTGGAATGGCCGTTCCAACCTCAGCAATCGACGGAGGAAGAGTTGAGATCTCTTCAACATAAACCCCTGGAGTGGCGTAAATAGTAGCAGGCATGGCGTTGCGGGTTAAGACGTGAATCAGGAGAGGGAATGGACTAAATCTATTAAGCCGTTATTGGGGCTGCGGAGTTGCTGTGGAACGGCTTGTCGGTGGAGAGCGGTCGTGCTTTGGGGATGGGATGGGACGCACCGAGCCGCGCAGCTCATGCACCGGCTGCGGTTGTTGCTGCCAAGCGGGGCCACGCAGCGCCATCAATCTGAGTCGATAGAGAACTGCTGGATGAATAGAAAGCCTTAATGCACTCCAGATGTCTTGCTGTTGCTCCAGCGCTGGAGACAACAGCTCGACGCCAATCCTACTGACTCCAGGGGGTATATCCAAGGATATCTCGGCATCTGAAGCGTCAAACAGTGGATTCTGTTGGAAAAAGAGGATGATCTCGCTCAGCTGATCCCAGGCATTGGCATAGTCCTTGAAGCGGGCGGCAAAGAGAATGCCGATGTCAAGGTGAACATCGGGATAGTGTGTTTCAACATGAGGCGAAGCATCTTGAGCCAAGCATCGCTGATAGCGATTCGCATCCCTGAACTGGCGATCCTCTTGGACATGAACCACCAGCATGCTGATACACCCCTGGGGAAGACTCAGCGGTTCGAGCTTGTCTCCTTCCACAAACACCACCCGATCTGCGGTGCCGCTGTCGCCATCGATACCAGCGACCACACGGAGGTGGGCATCCAGCCGTCGGCGTAGGAAATTCAGGCTCTTACCGATCATGGCAGCGCAACTCTGGGCGGTCTGGCGACTTCGCGGAGGTCTACCAAGGGTGCCCTGCGACTTAACCCCACCAGCCGCTGGACCTGGCCGGGAAGGCGGACAATGCTGGAGGGCTCGGCGGGCGGCAGGGGGGACATGGTCCGAGGAGGAGGGGGTGAGTGCTCTCCAGACCTGCTGGATCGCAGGTAAGGCGGGGGCGGGGCTAGCGCCCTTCCCGCATGGGGCTGATGCTGCGATAGGAGGATGCTTGTGATCGCGAGTGGATGCGGTGGGGAGCTTGATCACTGCTGCTGATTTGTTTCTATCGTCGACTGTTTCAGCCATGAATCAGGAAGCTTGTGTGCGCCAATCTGGCGTTGGATCGCTGGCGGTGGCGTAGAGAGCTGGGTGCTGGCCGAGCGGGATGCTCGGCAGCTCTATTTTCGGCTTCCCTGCGAGCCGATCACCGCTTCGGGTCATCGATGCAACCGTGTCAATGGAGGCGAGTCGAAACCTGGAGATAACTACATGATCCTGGATCCGATAAAAAGCATTTCTAAAGAAGATATTGCGTCACCTTCTGCGGACCAGAGCCCAGCCTATGTACGTGGCCATGCACTGTCAGCTGCGTTCTTGATTCTTCATAGTCCGTCCCGGCCCCCGTAGCCCGCTTGTCGTGCGAGCGTGCCCGACAAAGGCCACCAGACTGTCTCTTGCCGAGAGCGTTGGCCCTGCCGCAGTTCTGTGCTTTCTGTCGGACCTCTCCTTTGCGGTGCCGACCCAGCAATTCTGCCTAGCTTGGTCTGGGCTTGGCTGCTGCTTCTTAGAGATGCTCATGGGCCCCACGTCCTTGAACCCAGCATGCGCCGGGGTTGGGTCAAGGTTGAGGCCAGATTCTCCAGGACCCGCTCCAGCCATCAAGCCGCAAGCGGCGGTGCTGCCCGCCCCTGAAGGCCAGGCTGGGCCTGGCGCCCCCCCGCGGCAGTCCCAGCTGCACCGGCCCGTCCAGGCCAGCCGCCAGGGGGCAGACTCCGCCCCGCAAGCTGGCTCCGCGCCTCAAGGCTGTGCCGCCAGCGCTTCGGCCAGGCCTCGCGGGGGCGTGGGTCCCTGCTGGGGCGGCAGGGCCGCTGCCAGGCGCGACCCAGAAAGAGAAGCTGAACGCTGAGCACCCGGGAATGGGGGCTGGCTAAGACCAGCTTGTCCCCTTACCCGGAGCCTGGCGATGCCGTGGTCCCCGATGCCGATTCGAGGTCTTCTAGGAACTTCGAGACCAGCTGTTCGCCCCGGCGACCGCCCCGCACGGGCCAACCGCGCGGTTCAGCCGCGGCGGCGGCTCCGCAGAGCCCTGTTGGGTGCCCTGCTGGCGGCTGGCTGCGGCGGAGCTGACCTCGTGGTGTCCTCCCGCAGCGCCCAGGCCCAGGAGCTGGCGCCGAACTGCCCGTTGCCCGTCGCGATCGCCACCACCTTTGCCAATGCCACCTGCACCAAAAGCACCTTGCCGGCGGCGCAGACCTTCTACCGCTACTTCCACTCTTCGCAAAATCGCTACGGGCGCTATCTAACAACTGATCGGTTTAGCACCAATGTGGAGGCGATCAGCAAGCTGGCGCTGCATCAGGACTGGGGCAACCGGGCGGAACAGGAACTCAAGGTGACCCTGCCGGCCGGCACCGTGGTGTATCAGGGGGTGGTCGGACCGCAAACGCCCGTCGCCTGTTACCCCGGCGGCGGCCAGCAGACCTTCATTGAGACCTCCAAAGACCCCGCGATCGTCTGGACCGATGGGCCTCGCCTGAAGCTGTACACCTTCCAGTGCAGCCAACCCTGACCTCCACCGAACCCTCCCGATGGCGCCATCCCTCCACGATCTCCTCCCCCTCATCGACGGCGCCCTGGCGGTGGCCGATCGCCACCGCCACGGCGCCGATGGCGACCGGGTGACCCAGCTGATCGGCATCCTGGAGGGCTTGCGCTCCCAGGTGCAGGCCGGCACCCTCCAACCCAGCGTCGGCGGCGCCAGCCTGGGCCTCAGCCGCGGCGTAGCCGACTGGGTGGGGCAGCTCGATTCGCCGCTGCTCCACGCCGTGGCCGCCATCGAGGCCCGTTACCAGCAGCTTGCTCAGGGTTGATGCCCCCAGGGCAGCCCCGGCCCCGGAGAGCTGCCCAGCTTCCGTCGCGTTCCGGCCATGACCTGGCATCCCCACCTCTGGCACCCCTTCACCCAGGTGGCCACCGCCACTCCGCCCCTGCGGGTGGTGGCCGCCGAGGGCGCCTGGCTGGAGCTCGCCGACGGCCGCCGCCTGATCGATGGGATCAGCAGCTGGTGGGTAACCCTGCACGGCCACGCCGAGCCCAGCATCGCCGCCGCGATCGCCACCCAGGCCCACACGTTGGAGCAGGTGGGCTTCTCGGATTTCCGCCATCCGCCGGCCGAGCGGCTGGGTGATCGGCTCAGCGCCCTCAGTGGATTGGAGCGCTTGTTCTTCTCGGATAACGGCTCCACCGCGGTGGAGGTGGCCCTGAAGATGGCCTGGCAGTGGTGGCTCAACCGCGACAGCCCGCGCCAACGCCTGATCGCCTTCGAGGGGGCTTACCACGGCGACACCTTTGGGGCGATGGCGGTGGGGGCCCGGGGCCTGTTCTCCGCCCCGTTCGAGCCGTTGCTGTTCGAGGTGGCCCGAGCCCCTTGGCCCGCCAGCTGGTGGGGCGATGAGCGGCTGGAGGAGCGGGAATGCCAGGCCCTGGAGGTGTTGGAAGGGCTGCTGGAAGTGCCGACTGCCGCCGTCATCTTGGAGCCGCTGGTGCAAGGAGCCGGCGGCATGGCGATGGTGCGGCCGGAGTTCCTGCGCCAGGTGGAGCGGCGGCTGCGCCAAGCCGGCGCCCTGCTGATCGCCGATGAGGTGTTGATGGGCTTTGGCCGCAGCGGCTCCCTGTTCGCCAGCCATCACGCCGGCATCCAGCCCGATCTGATCGCCCTCTCCAAGGGACTCACCGGCGGCTTCCTGCCGATGGGGGTGACCCTGGCCAGCGAGCGGATCCACGCCGGATTCATCGGCCCTGACGCCCAGCTCACCCTCTATCACGGCCACAGCTACACGGCCAATCCGCTGGGCTGCGCCGCCGCCCTGGCCAGTCTTGATCTGCTCGAAGCCCAGCCCCAGCGCTACCAAACCCAAGAGGCCCGCCACCGGCCACGGCTGGAGGTGCTGGCCCGTCACCCGTCCGTGCGGAGGGCCCGGCTGTTGGGTGGCATCGCCGCCTTCGACCTGGCGGTTCCCCAACCCGGCTACCTCAACCCCGCCGGCCAGCGTCTCAAAGAACTCCTGCTCGACAAAGGGGTATTCCTGCGGCCGTTAGGGGATGTGGTCTACCTGATGCCGCCGCTCTGCCTCAACGACGACGAGCTCGACACCTGTTACCTCGCCTTGGAGCAGGCCCTGAGCGAGCTGTGAATCGGGCCTCGCCGGAGGCCCGCCCGCCCCGTCGAGGAGCCTCTCCCGCTCACGGGATGCCCGACGCCATGCCTCCCGGCCGCCAAAGCGGCCCAGCTGCTCGTCGCCCGCGCTGCCCCTGCGGGCTAGGAGCCTGTCGCACATAGATTTTTCGTCGGAGAAGCAAAACAAAACGCGACCCACGCGGAGTCATCACGGGAACTACTGAGACTTGCACTTGCCCCTTTATCTGCGAAATGAGTTCCTGTGACTGAGATGTAGGCGTTGATGCCTCAGGCAAGATGAGACTTGCCTTGAGGGAAGCGATCGCTCCCAGAGTGCGAAGTGCCCTGTTGTGCGGTTTTTCTGACCATTCGTATCTACGTGCGACAGGCTCCTAGGCGGGCGCGGGGGGCCGTTGGTCAGAGGCGGAGTCCACCCCGGCATCCACGCGGGGATGGATGGGCGATCCGCGGTTAAACCTGTGCCGGACCCAGCCGGCCAGGGCGGAGGAGGGAGCGCCATCCATGGGGATCGGCGTTGTCCGAAGCCCAAGGGTCCGATGTCGTCGCTGCGATCACCATGGGATCACCAGGGCGGTGGGGCCAGGCCAACGGGGCCATCGAGCACCGCGGTCGCCCCCGTCGTGGTGCGCCTCAGGGACCGACCAGGATGGCGGCCTCCACATCGGCCCGGGAGAGGCCATAGGGGAACAGGCGCTGGCGTTCCTGACCCTCCTGATGCCAGGTCACCTGCAGGGCCTCCACCTGGAAGGTGATCCGGGCGCTCCAGTCCGGTCGGTGCAGGTCCCAGGTTTCGGAGCGGGATGCCTGCTGGCGTGCTCCGAGCTGGCGCAGCCATTCCTCAAGCTGGGGCAACGGATGGTTGTAGAGGGGGGTGGCGCTGGCGGGCAGGGTGCTCATGGACGTGCTCATGGACGCTGGGGCAGGGCTGGGGCTTGGGGCTAAGCCGGGGACGGGGAGCGGGCGATCCCGGCGGCCTCCGGGGGAGTGGGGATCGGGGGACGGGGGTCCGTTGCGGCGCTGGCGGCGGCGTGGGGACTTGGACCAGCGCGGCGTTGTGGCGGCGGCGCGGCTCCCGGGGCGATCGGCTCAGCCTGGGGATCACCGGGCCGCGCTGCCAGGCCAGCCAAGACCAGCGCGTCCATGGGCGCGGGAGACTCCTTGCCGAGGACATCTGGCGTGGGCGAGGGCGAGGGCGTGGCGAGGGCCGCAGCGGCCGCGGTGGCGGCCTGGGCCTGCAGCTGGGGCCACCAACTCGGTTGGCGCACCAGTTCGGCGCCCCGGGCCCAAGCCACGCCGATCCCGAGCACCATGCTCAGCACCAGGGCCACGGCCAGCAGAGAGAGCGCAAACCATTCACCCCCCGATAGGGCCCGCCGCACCGGCACCGGTCTGGGTTCCGCCATGCGGCGCGGCAGCGGCGGAGGGGTCTGGAGCGGAGGAACAGGCAGGGGCAACGCCGCCCGTCGGCGGTTGTCGTAAGCCCGTCGCGCCTGGGGATCGCTGAGCACGGCATAGGCCTGCTGCAGGCGCCGAAACGCCTCCTGGGCCTGGTCCGCCGGCAGCGGGGTCGTGTCCGGGTGATAGCGCTTGCTCAGGCGCCGGAAGGCCTGGCGCAGCTCCTGGGCATCGGCATTCGGCGGCAGCTGCAGCAGCTCGTAGTGGCTGGGGCCATCGTCACTGGGGCCGTCGAAGGAGCTCGGCACGGAGAAAGCAGGCCGCAACGGGAATCCGGACTCAGCAGCGGCCGGAGCGGCAGGATCCTAGGGAGAACCCTCCGGGACCAAGGATGGCCCGCCAGCCCCTCCAGCCTGCGCCGCCTCCCGCCGATGGCGACGCGAGACCTGGCGCGGCGCCGCCGCCCCTCACCACGCTTGGGGGCTCGCCATTGCCGCAACATCCCCAGGCGACACCTGCCGAGGCGGCACCTCCCGAGGCAGCACCGGATCGTGCCTTCTGGATCCAGCTCGGCTGGCAGCCCTCCGACCACCAGCTCTCCCAGTTGGTGGCGCTGCAACAGCTGTTGCGCCACTGGAACCAAAGGGTGAACCTCACCCGCCTGGTGGAAGGCGACGACTACTGGATCGCCCAGGTGTTCGACAGCCTCTGGCCGCTGCGGCCGCTGCTCACGGCCGGGGCGACCGCCGAGACCGGCTGGGGCGCGGCGGCCGCTGACGGCTCCGGGAGCCATGCCCACGCCACGGATTTGGAGTTCCCCCCCAGCACCTCCGCCAACGCCGGGCCCGCTGGCACCAAGGCCGCCAACACCGGGGGCGGAGGATCCCCAGCCCAAGAGGGGCATGGCGCGGCGTTCCAGGTGATCGATGTGGGCACCGGCGGTGGCTTCCCGGGTCTGGCGGTGGCGATCGCCTTGCCCCAGGCCCGGCTCACCCTTGTGGATTCGGTCAAACGCAAGCTGGATGCCGTGGCGGCGATGGCGGCGGAGCTGGGCCTGGCGGAGCGCCTCACCCTGCGCTGCGAGCGCGTGGAGCGCACCGGCCGGCGGCCCGAGTGCCGCGGCCGCTTCCAGCTGGCCTTGGCCCGGGCGGTGGCCTCAGCGCCGGTGGTGGCCGAATACCTGGTGCCGCTGCTGGCACCCGATGGCCAGGCCTTGCTCTATCGCGGCCAGTGGAGCGCGGCCGATGGCATCGCCTTGCAGCGGGCCCTGAAAGCGTTGCGAGCGGAGTTGGGGCGGATGGAACGCATCGAGCTGCCGGCGAACCGGGGTGTGCGCCATGCCCTGACCCTGCGGCCCCTGCAGGCCTGCCCCAGCGCCTACCCGCGAGCGGTGGGCATCCCGGCCCGCCAGCCCCTCGGTCAACCGCCTTCAGCGCCGGAGCGCTGAAGGCGATTCGCCACGCTTGCGATAGCCCACCGCTCACTCCTGCTGCAGCCGCTGGACGGCCTCACCGCCCACCCGCTGGCGCAGCTGGCGCAGGATCCCCGGGATCCGCTCAGCCCAGGGGCTGTCGGATAGCACCGCCAGCAGCTCGCCCTCGCTCACCTCCGCATCCAAGGCATCGGCGTTGTTGCCGGGAAACCAATGGCCACCGTTCCCCAGCAGGCCGTAGCGGGCGCGGGCGTAGCCCTCCAGGTCGAAGGCCTGCAGCAAGCCGTGCAACCAGAGCAGCACCGGCAGGTTGATGCCGCCCGGGGTGGCGGTCCAGTCCGGCAGGCCCCGATCCCAGCTGGCGAGCCAGGCTTCGCCGAGGCTGTGGCGACGGGCCTGGTCCAGGCGCTCCAGGATCGGCGGCAGCAACTCCTGGGCCCGGGGCAACAGCGCCACCGCCTCCAAATGCAGATCGAGATCCTCAGGCCGCGCCGCACCGACGCTGAGCGTATGAACGCCTGGAGCACTGAGGCAGAAGAGATCGTTGAACACGATCGGATGCAGCGGATCGCATAACTCCAACAAGCGCTGGGGAGGGGTATGCAGATGCCCCCCTTTGTCGGTGGGGCTGATCAGGAACACCCCCATATCGAACTCCTGGGCAGCGGCGATGGCAGCGGCGTTGTTCTGGCTGATGTAATACCAATGCAGATTGATATAAGCAAATTGATCGCTGCGGATTGCTTCCAGGATCACCGGCAGCGGCGCGTGGGTGGAGAAGCCGATCTCGCCCACCAACCCTTCGGCCTGCCAGCGCCGAGCTACCTCCAAGCAGCCGCCGGGGCGCAGGGTGTGGTGCAGCAACTCGGCCGTGTTGATGCCGTGAATGCTCAACAACGCGAGGCGATCGCCTCGCTGCCGCAACGCCAGGCGCTCGACGCTAGTGGCCAACACCGCTTCGAACTGCTCGGGATCCGCCATGGGCGGAACCTTGGTCTGCAGGATGCGGTCCGGATCCGGCACCGCCGCCAACAGGGAGCCCAGCTGCCGCTCAGAGCTGCCGTAGTGGCGCGCCGTCTCGATGTGATGCAGCCCCGCCAGCACCGCCCGCTGCAACAGCCGCCGCAGGTTCTCCTGGCTTTCCGTCTCGATCTGATCCTCCGGCAGATCGCTCCAGCTCTGTTGGAAGCGCATGCCCCCCAAGCTCAGCAGCGGCATCGCCAGTTCGGTGCGACCGAAGCGGCGCACCGGGATCGGCTCTCGGAGGTCCAGGCTAGGGGTCTCTGGCGAACCGAGGCCATTGGCGGAGGAGGCCATGGGCGGTCTAATGGCGCAGGGGCCTGGGCAGGGTGCGGGGACGTCGCGCGGGGCTCGGCAGACCCAGCGGCGGGATCTCCTGCTCAGTCAGCTGGGCCTCAAGGTGAGGCAACTCCTCGTAGGGTACCCAGTGGATGCAATCCACCGGGCAGGTGTCGATCGCTTCCTGGATGCGTTCGGTGCTGTCGCCATCCTGGCGAATCGCCCGGGAGCGCCCCCAGCTCGGTTCCACCACAAAGGTGTTAGTGGCCACATGGGCGCAGTAACGGCAGCCGATGCACACCGCCTCATCGACCCACACCGCCTTTTGGCGCAAGGCGCCACCGAGAAGGGGTTCGAGCCCGCTAGCAAGGCTGGCCGGTTCGGCCACGGCACGAAAAGCGAGCTCAGGATCCAGGCCGCTGGTCGCAGAAGCGGCTGGACTTGCTTCCGGGAGCGCGCTGGAGGCCACAAAGGCTGCGGCAGCGGCTGCACCATGGGCACCGGAAGGGTCAGGCGGGAAGGGGTGATCCGGCGGGGCCATCGGCCTCAGCCATCCCAGCGGGTCACCACCAGCTCAATCGTGCCATCGATGCGCTCGCTCTGCTCAGAGACCTGGAAGCCCTCCTCCTGGCTGGCGGCCAAAATGGCCCTCAGGGCGTAACGCTGGTTGAGGCGAGCCAGGAATCGCTCCACCGGCGCCGGCTGGCTCCAGAGCTCAAGGTCGGTGACCAGTTCGTAGCACCCGCTCTGGCTGCTCCAGCGAAAGCCGATATCGGCGCCATTGGACTGGGGCACCGCCAGGTCGGCTTGGACGGTCTGGCCGCGGTAGCCGCGCACGGGCCGCGGACCAGCTTCCGGAGTATGACCGAGATCGCAGAGGGCGGCTTCGAGGGAGGCGCGGTCACGAAGCTCGGTCTTGATGGTGCTGAAGTGCGACATCGGAGCAAACGCGGGAGGGATGGGGGAACGACAGAAAGCGGCCGGAGGGACCCTCAGGCGGGATGGTGGAGGGACTGATGGGCGTGGGCTGCCACCGAGTCCGTCGACTGGAAAGCCTCGGCGGTGGGATGGCGTTGCTGCACGCTGCCCAGACGGGATTCGATGCGGTCGCAGAGTTGGCTGCAGCCGTCACCGGCAACACCTTCCACCTGCTCCTCCACACGGCCATCGGGCCGAATCAGGAAACGGATGGAGCGTTGGGCCATCCCAGTCCACAAACGAGTTGGCGGATGCTAGCCGCGTTCAGCCGGTGCTGAGAGGGTGTACACCGGATTGTGTTGGGTGCGGGGTCCTCAGCTGATCAGCCCCTCTTCCACCAGGGTCTGGAGCCGCTCCAGCACCTCCGGTTGCTCCAGCTGTTCGAGGGCCAGCCGAGCCTCGTCCCGCACCGTCGAGTCGGAATCGTGAAGCATGGTGTGCAGCAAGGCCTCCACCACCTCACCCTGGCGGGGAGCGACCAGATCGCCAAACAGACGCCCGAGCGACCAGGCGCAGTTGCTGCGCACCGCCGGCTCACTGTCGATGCGCAGGCTGAGCAGGAGCTGGGCGGCGGCCGGATCGGCCTTGGCCGGGCCCGTGGCGCCAGCATCGGCCAGGGAACTGGCGGCCCAGAGCCGCACCGCCGCCACCTCAACCTGCAGCGCGCGGATCAGCGGGTTCAGGATCGGCGCGTCGGGGTAGTTGGCGAGGCTCCAGGCCACCGCCTTGCGCACGTAGCCGTTGTCATCGGCAACCAACAGGCCCAGCAGGGCCTCCATCGCCAGCGGGTGGGGATTGCGGCCAAGGGCATAGACGGCGCTCATCCGCAGGATCGGGCAAGCGGCTTGGAGCAGCGGCAACAGCAGCGGGATGGCACGAGGATCGCGGTGTTCGCAGAAGATGCGCAAACCCTGCATCCGCTCCTGCTGATGGCCCGCCAGCAGCCGCAGACCCAGGTCGCATTCGGCGGCCACGTCGACCGCCGGGTCCACGGCGTCGATGTCATCGAGGGGATCGCCGAGGAGTTCGGCCGCCAGCTCCCGGGCCAGCACCTCTGGATCGAGGGCCAGCTGGGCCGGGCTTTCGGGAAACGGGAGAAAGTCGTCCGGCATGGGGCGATCCAGCGCCGCAACGTGGCCCGATTGTCTCAGCCCAGGGGCGCTGGGGCGGCCATGTCGCCCGGCAACCAGATGCGAGCGCTCACGGCAAACAACGCCAGGGCGAAAAGCAACACGATGGCGGCCGGCAGCAGCACGGTGCGGAAGACGTTCACGGGTCAGGTCCTGGAGCGGGAGGACAGTGCGCCGCGGACCCTCCCGGCGATCGGGACGCTCCAGGGCCGCACCATTGTCAACCCCCGTCGCGGGGCCTGTCCCCGTCCGCATCGCGCCCCCCACGGCTTGACCGTTGCTGCATCGTGGAGTCGCCCTCACCCCTGAGCGCGCCATGCTGTCCTCCGGACCGGCGTCCCCCGTTTCGAGCTGGCGCCGGCTAGGGACGGTCATGGCCCTGGGGGTGGCCAGCGGCACCCCACTCATGGTGGGCAGCAAGCTGCTACAGGGTTGGCTGACCGCCAGTGGGGTTCCCCTGGCCTTGATCGGCCTGATTCCTCTGGCGGAACTGCCTTACACCCTCAAGCTCTTCTGGGCGCCGCTGCTGGATCGCTGGCCGATTCCCTGGCCGGATCGCCGCCGCGGCTGGGTGTTGGTGATGCAGGTGGCGTTGGTGCTGGTGATCGCGGGGCTGGGCCTGATGCATCCCGGCACCGATCCCTTCAATCTGCTGCTGATCGGCGAGATGGCCCTGCTGCTGGCGATCTGCAGCGCCACTCAGGACATCGTGGTGGATGCTTATCGCACCGATCTGCTGCCGGAGGCGGAGCGGGGGCCCGGCGCCGCCGCCGCCGCCCTGGGGTATCGCGCCGCGATGCTGGCCGTAGGCGCGGGTGGTTTCCTGCTGGCCGGACGCTTCGGCTGGTCGCCGGCCTTCTTCAGCGCGGCGCTGCTGATGGCGGCGGTGATCCCCTGCACGCTGGCCGGCCCCCGGCTGGCCCCTGTGCAGCAGGCCGTCACCAGCTTGCGACAGGCGGTGCTGGGGCCGGCCCGGGAGTTCCTGCGGCGGGCGGGGCCGCGGCGCAGCTGGCAGCTGCTGCTGCTGGTGCTCCTCTACCGCTGGCCCGATGGGCTGCTCAGCGCCATGGCGATCCCCTTTCTCAAACTGAAGGGCTTCAGCGATGCCCAGATCGGGCTCGTGCAAGGGGGCTGGGCCATCGGAGCCACGATGCTCGGCACGCTGCTGGGGGGAGCCCTGTTCGCCTGGCTGGGGATGAACCGCTCCCTGTGGCTGTTCGCCATCGCCGGAGCCCTGGGCAACCTGAGCTACTGGGCCCTGGCCCAATTCGGCGGAGGCATGGCGGGCCTAATCACCGCCGTGAGCTTGGAGAATCTCAGCGGCGGCATGGTGGCGGCGGTGTTCGTCGCGCTGCTGATGAGCCTGTGCAATCCGCGCTTCTCCGCCACCCAGTACGCCCTGCTCTCGGGGGTTTACGCCATGAGCCGATCGCTCCTGTCAGCCCCGGCCGGGGTGGCCGCCGAGCGACTGGGCTGGGCGAGCTTTTTCCTGTTCACGGTGGTGGCGGCCGTGCCGGGCTTTCTGCTGCTGGCCCAGCTGGCGCCTTGGGGCGAAAGCGAAGCGCGAGGTGCCTTCGATCCGGCCCGCGATCCCACCTGAAACGGGGCCTGATGGCAAGGTCGAAGGGCGCCGCTGGACGGATTTCCTGCATGCTCGCCAATCGCTACAGCGATTGCAGCAGCATCCTGACCGCTGCGGTGCGCACGCCTTACTGCTGCCCCTGATCTTGCTGTGGCCGCAGCTCTTGCCGGCGCATCACAAGGGGCTTGGAGTGGATTCGCAGTCAAGAAAGGCGCCAAAAGCGCCAAGCTATCGACTTGCCCAAACCAGGATGACCAGCACCTGGCGGAGCAGCCCTCTCCTCGCCAACCCATCGCCGCCGTCATTCAACTCAACGCTCTGCTCTAATTGTGCACCTGGCAGCCAGGCACGATGAAGGATAGCCTTGGATCCGGATCCAACACAGCCAAACCCCGCTTGGTCGCCCCGACAGAACCGCTAGGGGCTCAAGCACCAGCCAACCCAAGGAGCAGCAAGTCAGGTCCCAACCCATCGCTCACAAACTGCATGGGCAACCAGGACCACATAGGTCATGAGATCCACCAACACAACCCAAATCGGTAGGCGTGAATTTTTATTGACAAGGCGATGAAGCCGGCAGTCAAGCTGCGTAGCCCAACGAAAATACCCGCTCGCCATAATAGTCTTTTCAGCATTAAATCGTGCCTGCATGCCCGTTTCAGCCGGGGCCATGCTTTTGGGGTCCATCCTGCCTAGCCAGGCCGCTGTCTCGCTTCTCGTCCCCGGCTTATCGGGCAGATATTTCGATGGCTATTGGGATGGGGATTCCAACTTTTTCGCCACCCGAACCCCCGTCTTTTCCCGCACAGACACATCCATCAACTTCAGCGATAAGATGTTTAACAAAGACCACTCCTCCAGCTTTGGCTCTTTGGGAGCCTGGGGCCTTGATGGCACGTCTTTATCAGACGAAGAAACTTTTTCGGTTGAATGGACCGGCCAACTGGCTGTCGACGACACTGCCAACTACACCTTCCAATCCTTGTCTGATGACGGCATCGACCTGTTGATCAACAACGTCTCCGTGATCTCCAATCCTGCCCCCCACTCCCCAGCATTAGATACAGGAGCGATCACCCTGTCCCCAGGCAGCTATCCATTCAAATTTTATTACGGGGAGCAAAATATTCATTCGGTCGCCAGGCTGCAGTGGAAGCTTGCAACTGCAAGCGATTCAAGCTACGCGGTCGTGTCCACGCTTGCGCCGCTTCCCTATGCCGCGACCGCGCCCGGCCCGCTTCCTCTGCTTGGTGTCACCGCCGCCTTCCGCGCCAGCCGCCGACTGCGAGCCCGTCGTGACCAACCCTTGAGCTCCTCCATCGCTTGGGATCGCCTCGCTCGGGCTTGAGCCCCGCAGGGCTGAAGCCAGCGGGTACAAAAGCTTATGATTTGTCTATTAATCACCCATCCGATACCCTGATCCGCAACAAAGCTCCTCATCAGAGGAATGCGTTCTCACGCCTGGCAAGAACGGGCTTCCGGCGCCTCGCCTTTGGGCGCTCATGCGTGCTAGTCAGCATTCCTCAGCCCGTGATCGTTGGCTCTGCGGAGCTTTAATGCTGTTCAGGTCTGATAATCACCCATCTGAGGATTCTGTAAACGCAGATGGTGAGCACCTACTAGCCGATGTTCCGCGTCGCTGGGTGGGGCAGGCTTCCCACGGCTGGGCGGCGCACACCTCAGCACTGCAAAGCGCCGTTACGAGCAACTAGGACTTGCAACCGCAGCGGCCTGCTCAGCTAGCCGGCGGCGCAGCTGGCCGCAGGCGGCATCGGCATCAAGGCCGCGGCTGGCACGCACGCTCACGGCGATGTGGCGCTCGTCCAGGCCACGGCGGAATGCCTCTACCGCCGCGGGCGTTGGACGCTGGAAGGACTCCTCCGCGATGGGGTTGTAGGCAATGAGATTCACATGGCTCTGGAAGCCCCGCAGGCGGGTGGCCAGGGCTGCGGCATGGCGGAGCTGGTCGTTGACGCCACCGAGCAGAATGTATTCGAAGCTCACCCGCCGCCCCGTGAGGGCCACGTAGCGGCGGCAGTCTTCCAGCAGCGCCTCAATCGGATAAGCCCGAGCCGTGGGGATGAGCTGCTGACGCAGCGCCTGGTCGGGCGCATGCAGGCTGACCGCCAG
>JBKCTK010000017.1:0-18937 GCA_046319055.1 Synechococcaceae cyanobacterium | reverse complement strand
AACTACATGCTGGTGTTCCAGGCTGAGCACAACATTCTGATGCACCCCTTCCACATGCTGGGTGTGGCCGGTGTGTTCGGCGGCAGCCTGTTCTCCGCCATGCACGGCTCCCTGGTGACCTCCTCCCTGGTGCGTGAGACCACCGAGGCTGAGAGCCAGAACTACGGTTATAAGTTCGGTCAAGAGGAAGAGACCTACAACATCGTGGCCGCCCACGGTTACTTCGGTCGCCTGATCTTCCAATACGCCTCCTTCAACAACAGCCGCAGCCTCCACTTCTTCCTGGCCGCCTGGCCTGTGGTGGGCATCTGGTTCACCAGCCTCGGCATCAGCACGATGGCGTTCAACCTGAACGGCTTCAACTTCAACCAGTCCGTGCTCGACGCCCAAGGTCGCGTGCTGCCCACCTGGGCTGACGTGATCAACCGCGCCAACTTGGGGATGGAAGTGATGCACGAGCGCAACGCCCACAACTTCCCCCTTGATCTGGCCAGCGTTAAAGCCACTCCCGTGGCCCTCAACGCCCCGACCATCGGCTGAGTTCAGCCCCATCTCCTCGGCGGAGCCCCGGCTGCAGCCAAGGCCGTTTCCCCGTCAGCTCAGCTGACGGGGATTTTTTGTGTGGCGGCCTGCCAGCGCCTGTGGCGGCCCGTTAGCGTCCTACCGCGAACCTGGGACAGCCAGCCCCGCACGCCCCTAAGGCGCATTCCTTGGCCTCCACGGGGCTGAACGGGATGTTGTTGTCGAGCTGTTGTGTCAGCTGGCCTTCGCAACGCGCCGTCGGGGTGGGGCAGCCGCACCACCTCCACGCTCACGCCGCGGCACAGCGCGGGACGGTTGTCACTCCCCCTGCGCCGCTGTCTCTTTACGCTGGCCCTTGCCGGCTTTGCTGGTCCCCCCGCCTCGCTCAGCTGGATCCTTGCCCCCCCAGGCCCCCATCGCTTCATCCCGACAGCAGTTCTGGCCTTGGTGGCCGCTGCTGCCCCTCTACCCCTATGGCCGGCGTCGCACCCTGGTTCGGTCGCTGATTCCGGATCATCTCTGGAGCTTCGAGCAGTTGCAGGGCGTTTGGTACGTGGCGGTGCCGATTCGCATGTCGGTGCTGCGGGTCGACCAGGGGCTGTTGCTTTACGCCCCGGTCGCGGTCACCGCCGAGGTGATCCAGCAGCTGCGCGAATTGGAGCAGCGCTGGGGGCCGGTGCACACGATCGTGCTGCCCACGGCCTCGGGCTTGGAGCACAAGCTGCCGGTGCCGGCGATGGCCCGTGCTTTCCCTAAGGCGACCGTGTGGGTCTCGCCGGGGCAGTGGAGTTTCCCGCTGGGACTTCCCTTGCCATGGCTTGGTTTCCCCGCCGGGCGCACCCGTGTGTTGTTTGAGGACGGCTTGCCCTTCCCGCAGCAGCTCGACTGGCGGGCCCTGGGTCCGTTGGATCTCGGGCTGGGAACGTTTGTGGAGGTGGCCTGCTTCGATCGTGCCAGCGGCACTTTGCTGTTGACGGATGCCCTGGTGGCGATTCCCCGGCAGCCGCCGGCCCTGTTTGATCTCGACCCCACACCCCTGCTGTTCCATGGACGGGAACAGGGGGATGAACCGCTGAGGGATGAGCCGGAGATTCGCCAGCGGGGCTGGCAGCGCCTGGTCCTGTTCGCCAACTTCCTGCGGCCGGAACCTCTGCTGGTGCCGCCATTGGCCACCGTTTTGACACGGGCCTTCGCGCCGGGCTGCCGGGATCCCCGTAGCCATTTCGGCCTGTTTCCCTTTGCTTGGCAGCCGGGCTGGGACTTGGAATTCGAGCGGCTCGTGGGGCCCGCAGGCTCTCAACCGCAGGTGGCGGCCGTGCTGGAGCGCTTGGTGTTTCCCCGCAACCGCGACGCTCTGCTGGCATGGTTGCGGCAATTGGCCGCGTTACCAGGGTTGCGCTGGTTGGTGCCCGCCCATTACGACGCCCCCGTGCCCTGCGGTGAGGAGGCGTTGGCCGCCCTGACGGCATCGCTCGAGGCGCGAGCTTGGGCACCCAGCGAAGGCAGTTGGGCCACCCTCGCCGGGATCGACCGCACCTTGGTGCGCTTTGGCCTCGTGCCCGGGGGCGAGATGCCTGGCTGACGCCATGGCCTGGCGCTCGTCGAGTGGCAGACGATCGGCCACGCCCGTGAAGAAATTCAAACGAGAGACATGCCCATCGGGCCGGGCTGGGGCTAAGGCCCCGTTGGCACCTTGGCGCCGGGGTTGAGGGAAGCTGGCCGTGGTGAAGCCCGGCAGCGAATCCTCAGGAGGCCGCCCAGCTGGCTAGAGAGCTAAGGGACCCGGGTCAGCCTCGGAGTTGCTGTCGCCGCTGCCGATCAGCGCCGTTTCAAGCTCCATCCGCTGCTCCATCTGGCGCAGGAAGTAACCGGTCATCATCGCGGAGGCCAGCAGGCCAGCCAGGTTGTCGCGACTGGTCTGGATCCGCACCTCAAACTGCTCTCCGGGCAGCATCCCCAACAGGCCTTGAACGTTGTGGCGGATGATGTCTTGGATTTCAGGGCTGGCGGAGCGGGCGACCCGCTGCAGCACATCGGGTGATTGCTCCTGGAGGTACTGGATCAGCGGATTGCCGTTGACAGCGTCACTGTCAGTCGTAAGGAACTCCGGATTGAACATTGGACTCCCTTGCGAGCTGTTGGCGATGGGCCCGAAGGCCGTGGCCTGGGTCTTCAGCGCAACCTTAACGCAGCTGTTCAGGCTGATCGACCTTCCGGAGCGGGTGAGAACCGAATCGGACCAAACCGGTTGAGGGGCCAGTACCGCCACACCGCGGTGCCGATCAGCTCGCTTTGGGGCAGCGGTCCCCAGACGTGGGAGTCGAGACTGGCATTGCGGTTGTCGCCCAACACCAAGAGATGGTCGGCGGGAACGGTGAGCGGCGGCAGCTGATACTCCATCGCGATCGGGGTCCAGTCGGGGTGAAGGGCGGCGCCATTGCGCCACAGCCGGCCCTCCCTCACCTCGATGCGATCTCCTGGAACCCCCACCACCCGTTTGATCAGAGCGGCCTGGGCGTCATAGCCGCTTGCCACCAGGGCCTCGGGCGGGTGGAACACCACGATCGTGCCCGGACGCAGCGGCATCCCCAGCAAGGGGCGGAGCTTCTCCACCAGGATGCGGTCCTGCAGCCGCAAGGTGGGCAGCATCGAGCCGGAAGGGATCCACCGGGGCTCGATCACAAGCCAGCGCAGCAGCAGCGCCAACAGCACCCAAACCAGCACCCCCAGCAGCTGTCGACGCCAGGAGAGCCTGGAGGTGGCAGCGGCGGCGGGAGGGCTGGAAACCATGGCGGACTGCGGGAGGATCCATCCATCCTGACCAGAGAGGCTGCCCCTTGGCGCCGGATCCCGGTCCTCCCCTCCCCCTCGGCCCTCGCGCCCCAGCCGCTGCGCCGCTACCGCCCCAGCTGCCGCCGTCGTGCGCTGGGGCCAATGTGCGCGCGGCGTTGACCCTGCTGCTCAGCCTGCGGCACTTCGGCCTCACCACGGTGGTGGTCTGCCCGGGCAGCCGCTCTGCGCCCTTGGCTGTGGCGGCCGGGCTGCTGGAGCCCTGGGGTCTGCGTCTGCGAACCGCCCTGGATGAGCGCTCGGCGGCTTTCTTCGCCCTCGGGTGCGGCCGGGCCGAGGGCCTGCCCACCGCGGTGATCACCACCTCCGGCAGCGCCGTGGCCCACCTGCTCCCGGCCGCGGTCGAGGCTGACTACGGCTCCATTCCGCTGCTGTTGCTGACGGCGGACCGCCCCCAGAGGCTCAAGGATTGCGGCGCCAACCAAAGCGTCAACCAGGAGCGGTTCCTGCTGGCCAGCTGTCGCTGGTTCGCCCAGGCCGCGGCGGCCGGCTTGGCCACCATGCCGGAGGCGGCGATTGAAGAGCTGGCCCAGCGGGCCATGGCCGAGGCCAAGGGGCACCACGGCCAGCCGCCGGGGGCTGTGCATCTCAACCTGCCCCTGGAGGAACCGCTGCATGCCACGGCGGCGGAACTGGACCTGCTGGTGGAGGACCTGCGCCAGGATCGGCTCCAGGCTGCGGCTTCAGGCTGCCGCCAGCCTCGCGTCGCTCTGCGGGCTGGCCCGGCCCTCAACCCGGCTCAGGGTTCCCCTCCCCCGTCGGCGTTGGATGGCATCGATCCTGATCAACCGGGCTTGATCGTGGCCGGACCCTGGCGCGGTTCCATGGCGCAGCGGACCGGCCAGATCGCCGCGCTAGCCGCCTGGCAACGCCGCTGCGGTTGGCCGCTGCTGGCCGATGCCCTCTCCGGCCTGCGCGGCTGCCCGGAGCTGGAGGTGATCGCCGCCTACGACCTAATTCTTCAGGCTCCGGCCGCGGAGCTCGCGCCAGCCCAAGTGCTCCGGCTTGGTCCCCTGCCGGCCAGCCGTCGCCTTCAGGACTGGTTGCAGGGGCTTGAGGCGCGCCAGGCCCTGATCAGCGAGGGGGATCCCCGACCGCTTGATCCGCTGCGCCGCTGCCGCTGGCAGTGGGGTGGTGGGTTCGAGGCCTGGTGGGCGGCCCAGCCCCTGCCCCCAGGCGGCGGTCCAGCGCCCCAGTCCCTGGCCCTGGCCCGCGCCTGGCGGCGGGCTGACGCCCGGGTCCAGGAGCTGCTGGATCACCGGTTGTCGGCCTCCACGGGCGATCCGGCTGGCCCTGCCCCGGGCCACTGGGCCAGCGCCTCCGGCCACCCCGCCAGCGCCCCGGCCACCGTCGCCGCTGGCGATCCACGCACGGTCGCGGCTGGCGCTGCCGGCGCGGTTGGCGCTCCGCAAGCCCCAGCGGCCGCGGGAATGGCTGAGGCTTTGACGGCGACGGCCGTCAACGAACCCTGGTTGGCGCGGCAGCTGGCGCGGCTGCTGCCCCCTCAGCTGCCGTTGATGCTGGCCAACAGCAGCCCGGTGCGGGATTGGGAGAGTTTTGCCCCAGGCGAAGCCCCGCCCCGCGTGCTCTTCTCCTTCCGCGGTGCCTCCGGGATCGATGGCACCCTTTCGATCGCCTGCGGGCTGGCGGAAGCGCTCGGTGAGCTGGTGCTGATCTGCGGTGATCTGGCCCTGCTGCACGACAGTTCCGGTTGGCTGTGGCGCCACCAGCTGGGCGGCCGCTTGAGCGTGGTGCTGATCGACAACGGCGGCGGCGGCATCTTTGAGCAGTTGCCGATTCGCGCCGGGGCGGCCCTCGACTTCGAGCGGCTGTTCGCCATGCCCCAGCCCCTCGATCCGCTGCGCCTGGCCGAGCTGCACGGCGTGCCCTGCGACCGGCTGCGCGAGGCCCGGTCCCTCGCCCTGCAGCTGCGCCAGCTGTTGGAGCGCCCCGCGGATCAGCCCTTGGGCCTGCTGGCCATCGCCACCGAGCCAACCGCTGACGCCAGCCTGCGGCAACGGTTGCGTCAGGAGGCGGCGGCTGCGGGGCGAGCGTCGCCGCCGGGCGGCGACGGCGGGCTGCCCACAATGGCCAGCGACCCGCCGGACCCGCGCCGCCAGCGCCCATGAGCGAATCGCCAGCATCAGCCGCCGTCCGATGGCGGTCAGCAGGTTCCTACTCGGACATCCTGTATGAGGTCTGTGAGGAGGGCATCGCCCGGATCACCATCAATCGCCCGGAGAAGCGCAATGCCTTCCGGCCTCTCACCGTGGTGGAACTCTGCGACGCCTTCAGCCGTGTGCGGGATGACCCACGCCTTGGGGTGGTGCTCTTCAGTGGCGCCGGACCGGCCGCCGATGGGGGCTGGGCCTTCTGCGCCGGCGGCGATCAAAGCGTGCGCGGCGAGGGCGGCTATCTCGACGAGGCGGGTCTACCACGGCTGAACGTGCTGGATTTGCAGCGCCAGATCCGCAGCCTGCCCAAGGTGGTGATCGCCCTGGTGGCCGGCTACGCCATTGGTGGCGGCCAGGTGCTCCACCTGCTCTGCGACCTCAGCCTGGCGGCCGACAACGCTGTGTTCGGCCAGACGGGGCCGCGGGTGGGAAGCTTCGATGGCGGCTTCGGGGCGGGTTACCTGGCGCGGGTGGTGGGCCAGCGCAAAGCCCGGGAGATCTGGTTTCTGTGCCGGCGCTACTCGGCCCAGGAGGCCCTGGCGATGGGATTGGTCAACGCCGTGGTGCCCCTGGAGCAACTCCAGGATGAGGGGTTGGCCTGGGCCCGGGAGGTGATGGGCCACAGCCCCACCGCCATCCGTTGCCTCAAAGCGGCCTTCAACGCCGAAACGGATGGGCTGGCGGGAATCCAGGAGCTGGCGGGCCAAGCCACCCATCTCTTCTATCGCACCAGCGAGGGTCAGGAAGGCCGTAATGCCTTCCTGGAAAAGCGTCCGCCCGACTTTTCCGATTCAGCCTGGTTACCATGAGCGCGTCTGGTTCAGGGACTTTGCCCGCGGTCTCCGTCCCCTTGCGCCCGCCAGGCCGTGCCTTCGGCCCACCTTCGTGGCCATGGGCTATGGGTCATGGAGTGCCGCTGACCATAGGCGCTGCGGCAATCCTGGGCGCCTTGGCCAACGTGCATCCGGCAGCCGCCGCCAGCGCGGTGCCGCCCAAGCCTCCGGTCGCGGCTCGCGAACGCTTGGCAGGCCCCCCATCCGCCAGCGATGCCGCCACGACCACGGCACCTGGGCCAACCCGCACCGGCGGTCCTGAGGTCGACCCCAGCTTGCGGTTGGTGCTCGATCGCCAGGCACGGCTGTTGCGGGTGTTCGAGGATGGGCTGGAGCGCAGGCGCTTCAGCGTCGCGGTTGGGATGCCGGGCTGGGAAACACCGGTGGGCGAGTTCCAGGTGTTGGAGAAAAGCCGCCACCCGGTCTGGGAGCATCCCGAGTCCGGGCGGTTGCATCCGGCGGGGCCTGCCAACCCGTTGGGCAGTCGTTGGATCGGCTTTTACCGCGATTGCAGTGGCCGCAAGGGCTGGGATGGCGAGCGACTGCTGGATGTGAAGGGTTGCGTGGTGGCGGGTTTCCACGGCACCCCCCATCGCTGGACGGTGGGCCGGGCCGTTTCCCATGGCTGCGTGCGGCTCTATGACGAAGAAGTGCGTGAGTTGTTCGAGCTGGTCTCGGTCGGCACTCCTGTGACCGTGCTGCCTTAGGAGCCTCTCCCCCAACCCGAAGCGACCCCCAATCCGGGCTCGGCGCTGCCTGCGCATCGCCCCCATGGCGGTGGCCTTTCGCCAGGTCCAAGACCCCACGGCTCACAACCATGCCCCGAACTTCAGCGTTGGAGGGGATCAAGGGCTGAACCGGGAAGGCAGAGCGACGCAGCCCGTTGCGGTGCGGCCGTTCCCTCTAAGGGCCCTCCCATGCGAGCTCCCGCAAGGCGAACCTCGGTCCTCGACTGGTCTTCAGGGGACATCACGACGGGCTCCGGCGACCTTGTCCCTTAAGTCTGCCCAGTCGTCTTGGCGGAGGGCTGGACCGGAGAGCCCGCTGGGCTGCTGAGCTCTGGCCAGCCTCAGGTGAGCCGCGCAGGGGTGGCGTTGAGCCAATCCGCAAAAGGAGAGCAAACCAATTCATCCATGAATCTGCGGGACGCCGTGGACGATCCTCCTCGGGCGGCCGCCACGGCGGTGGCGACGGCCCGAGCGACACGGTGGCTCCGGCGCCCAATCCCGGCCGCCGCTCCGCCACAGCGGCCCCGGTTGGTTTGGGGGGCAGCCCGTAGAGTTGCGAGCCCTTCCCGGGCCGGATTTTCCATGCGCATCCTGTTCGTTGCGGCCGAGTGCGCTCCGATGGTGAAAGTTGGGGGCATGGGCGATGTGGTGGGATCGCTGCCACCAGCCCTGACCGCCCTCGGCCACGACGTGCGCATCATCATGCCGGGCTACGGCAAGCTTTGGAGCCGGCTGAAGATCAGCTCTGAGCCGATCTGGCGCGGTAACACGATGGGCACCGACTTCGCTATCTACGAAACCCGCCATCCCAGCAATGGGCTGACCATCTATTTGGTCGGTCACCCTGTTTTCGATCCTGAGCGCATCTATGGCGGCGAAGATGAGGATTGGCGCTTCACCTTCTTTGCGAGCGCATCCGCAGAATTTGCCTGGAACTGCTGGAAACCCCAGGTGATTCACTGCCATGACTGGCATGCCGGCATGATTCCTGTGTGGATGCATCAGGATCCCGAGATCAGTACCGTTTTCACAATTCATAACCTTAAGTATCAGGGTCCATGGCGATGGAAGCTTGATCGCATGGCCTGGTGTCCTTGGTATATGCAGGGGGATCACACGATGGCGGCTGCTCTGCTGTATGCCGATCGTGTGAACGCTGTTTCGCCCACCTATGCGGATGAGATCCGCACGCCTCAATACGGTGAGAAATTGGATGGCCTTCTGAATTTTATTAGCGGCAAGCTGCGCGGCATCCTCAACGGCATCGATACCGAATCTTGGGATCCAGCGACCGATAAGACGCTGGTCGCCAATTTTTCTGCAGCCGATCTGAGCGGCCGTGCCGCCAACAAGAAGGCGCTTCAAGAGCGATTCGGCCTGCAGGTCAGCCCCCGGACTTATCTCATGGGGATGGTGTCCCGGCTGGTGGACCAAAAGGGGGTGGATCTGCTGCTGCAGGTGGCCGAGCGGGTGTTGGCCTACAGCGACAGCCAGTTTGTGGTGCTGGGTACGGGCGATCGCGGCTATGAATCGGGGCTCTGGCAGATGGCCGCCCGCCATCCCGGTCGTTTCGCCGTTTTCCTCACTTACGACGACGCCCTCTCCCGCTTGATCTATGCCGGTAGCGATGCATTCCTGATGCCAAGCCGGTTTGAACCCTGTGGCATCAGCCAGATGCTGGCGATGCGCTACGGCTGCATTCCGGTGGTGCGTCGCGTGGGTGGCTTGGTGGATACCGTGCCCCCCCATGATCCCGGTGAGCCCACGGGCGAAGGCAGTGGTACCGGTTACGGCTTTGATCGCTATGAACCGGTTGATTTCTATACCGCCATCATCCGTTCCTGGGAGGCCTATCGCCATCAGACCGCCTGGCAGGCTTTGCAGCGCCGGGGCATGGGTCAAGACTTCAGCTGGAACCGTTCGGCCCGCGCTTACGACGCCATGTATCGCGAAGTTTGCGGTGTCAAGGAACCCACCCCGGACGCCGAAGAAGTGGAGCGCTTCTCCCAGGGGCAGGGGGCCGATCCCAGTTTGGTGAATGGTGTGCCGCCCTCGGATCCCTCCAAGGTTCATGAGGCAGCGCTCACTCCCTCGGCCGCCGCCCCCGCCACCGCCACGGCGCGACCGCGCAATCCCTTGGCACAGCTGCTGCGTCGCGGCGAGGGCTGAACCTGAGATCCCGTGTTGCGGTGGCGCCCACAGCGCCGCGACCGGAGTCTGCGGGGCGGGATCTGCCGGCTCTCTATGTCAGCCCTTGGCGGCTGCTGCGCCAGGACCTGGTGGCGGTGCTGGCAAGCCTGCGGCTGAAGCTGTGGGAGATGGGGCGCCGCAATGCCTCCGGCGAGTTGCCGCGGCCAGGCTTCTGGCCCAACCGCCTCGCGGCATGGTTCTGGCCGCTCCTGCTAACCCTTGGGCTCACCCTGCTGCTGGCGCTGGCCGGGATGGTGCGCCACGGGATGGCTTCCCCTCCTGACCTGGCCCCGAACGGTTTCCGGCGCGAGGTTGCCGGGTCCCCAGCAGAGACCTCCGGTCCCATGGGAGCTCTCGCCAACGCCGGCTGGTCCAGCGGGGCGAGTGCCATGGACCCGTCGGCCTCCCCTCCGCCAGCCCCGCGGGCTCAGCCCTATCCCACCAGCCTTGGGGAGCAGCCCGCATCGCCGCTGTTGTTGGCAGAACCAGCCACCCTGGCTGGTCCGGCAGTTCCCGTGGATCCGCCGACGGCATCGTCCGGTCCGTTCAGCCCACCCCACTCGGCAGAGCTGCCCCCGGCTTCTGGCGCCGTGGCGATGCCTGGGGCAGCTTCCGGTGTTGGGCCGGAGATCGGGGCCTCGCCGGTCGATCTGAACTCGGCAGAGCCGCACCAAGATTCCCTCCCCCCACCGGCCAGCGCAGGGGAGGCCGATGGGCTTGGCGAGGCCGAAGCCCAGACCAAAGCACTGCTGGGGCTCCTGGGTGAGGCCACGCCGGAGGCACCCCCCCAGGCCGCCGAGCTGGGTGACGATCCCACCGCCGTGCGGCTCCGCATGGCGGCCGCCTTTGCTGGCGGCGCGTCGGAGCTGCGGCAGATTTGGGCGAATCGCTGGCTGGAGCTGGTTCGCCAGCAGGGTTACAGCCAGTTGACGCTGGAGGATGGGGCGGGACGGACGCTCGGGAGGCAGGCCCGGGCGGGTTCCGGCATGATCCTGCTCCAGCCGTACAGCGCGCCGCCATGAGCCTGCAGCCCGACCAGCTGGTGCAACTCTGGGGGGAACCCGTCGCTGATGCGGATAGCTGGCGCGGGCAGCCCATCACCGCCATCGGCACCGACAGCCGCCAGGACCTGAGCGGCCACCTCTACGTGCCGCTGGTGGGTGAGCGGTTCGATGGCCATGCCTTCCTGCAGGCCGCCTTTGATGCCGGTGCCAGCGGCGCTGTGGTGCAGCGCGATCGTCTCAACCGCGACAACCTTGCCCGCCTCAGCACCCGTGTTGGGCGACCCCTCTGGCCCGTCGACGACACCCTGCTGGCCTATCAGCAGCTCGCGCGGCTCTGGCGCCGTGCCCAAGCGATCCCTGTGGTGGCCATCACCGGTTCAGCGGGAAAGACCACCACGCGCGAGCTGGTGCGAGCCGCTCTCAGCCCCCTGGGCCAGGTGGTGGCCAGCAGAGGCAACGAAAATAACGATGTCGGCGTGCCGCTCACCCTGCTGCGCAGTGATGCCAGCAGCGCCGCCCTGGTGGTGGAGATGGGCATGCGCGGTCTTGGGGAGATCGAACGGCTGAGCGTCTGCGCCGAGCCCGATCTGGCGGTGATCACCAACATCGGCACCGCCCATATCGGCCGGCTGGGCAGCCGCGAGGCGATCGCCACCGCAAAGTGCGAGATCGTCCGGGGGCTGCCAGCC
Source organism: Synechococcaceae cyanobacterium (assembly GCA_046319055.1). GTDB lineage: Bacteria > Cyanobacteriota > Cyanobacteriia > PCC-6307 > Cyanobiaceae > Cyanobium. Next base: position 7,947 of record JBKCTK010000017.1, on the reverse strand, counting down.
GCCGGCACCTTGGTGATTCCCGCCGGCGATCCGCTGCTGGAGAACGCTTTGGCCGGGGTGTGGTCGGGGCGCGTGCGGCGCGTGGCCCTGGCCGATGAACAGGCCAACCATCCCATCGGCCTGCCCCCCGCGGATCTGGTGGGTCACCTGGAGTGCTCCTCCACCGGCTCCGACATGGACGTGGCGGCTGGTGCGCCGCTGGGGATCCCCGGTTGGCCGCCGTTGCGCTTGCCCCTTGCCGGCCGCCACAACGCCCGCAACCTGCTGCTGGCCCTGGCCGTGGCCGAGGAGCTGTCGGTCCCGAAGCACGCCTTGACCCATTTGGAAGCCGAACCACCTGGGGGCCGGAGCGGTCGCCAGCGGTTAGGAGCCCTGACCCTGCTGGATGAGACCTACAACGCGTCGCCGGAAGCGGTGCTGGCGGCCCTGGATCTCCTGGTGGCCGAACCGGCAACAGGCCGCCGCTATGCGGTGTTGGGCACCATGTTGGAGCTGGGCGAGCGCTCGCTGGAGCTGCATCGCCAGGTGGCTGAGCGGGCCCGGACTCTGGGTCTGGACGGCCTGGTGATCGTGGCTGCCGGTGCCGAAGGAGAGGCGATGCAGGCGGCGGCCGCGGGGTTGTCGCGCCTAGTCCGGGTGGACCAGCCAGAGCAGGCGTTAGAGCCCCTGCTCCGGTGGTTGGAGCGTGGCGATGTGCTCTTGCTCAAGGCCAGTCGCGGTGTGGCGCTGGAGCGCCTGATCCCTCTGTTGCCCAATCTCTGAGCGGCGGGGCCCCGCAGCCATCCCCCGTCGTGTGCCCGCGGCGGTTCTCACCTCAGGAGGGGCGCTTGCTTTGTGCCGTGTCGATAGTGGACGGCCCCGTGCCGATTCCCGGCCAGTCTTGCTTGATGATCTGGCGGGCCCGTCCCAGGGCAAGGGCGCCCGATGGCACGTCCTGCGTGAGGGTTGAGCCGGCGCCAACGGTCACCCCATGCCCAAGGCGAATCGGCGCCACCAGTGTGGAGTTGGCTCCCGTCTTGCAGGCCGCACCGATCTCGGTGCGGTGCTTACGCACACCGTCATAGTTGGCGGTGACCGTGCCGGCGCCGATGTTGACCTGAGCACCGATGTCGGCGTCGCCCAGGTAGCTGAGGTGGTTGGCCTTGACCCCTTCGCCCAGCTGGCTGTTCTTGATCTCGACGAAATTGCCAATACGGCAGTCCCGTGCCAGCTGGGCGCCAGCCCGCAGCTGGGCGTAGGGGCCGATGCTGCAGCCTGGGGCCACTGTGGTGTTGCGCAACACGGAGTAGAGAACCTCCACCCCCGTGCCCAGCTGGCTGTCTTCGATCAAGCAGCCAGGGCCAATCCGGCAGCCATCCCCCACAACGGTTTCGCCCCGGAAGTGGCACTGGGGTTCCACGACCACATCGCGGCCGAAGCGGGTGGCTTCACTGAGGCTGCAGCTCTGGGGATCGGTGAAGCTCACCCCCGCCAGCATCCAGTGGCGGCGCAGGCGCTCCTGCAGCACCGCCTCGCATTGGCTCAGCTGGAGGCGGTCGTTGATGCCGAGAACCTCATTGGCGTCCGCCACCTCCAGGTGGCAAGCGGGCCGGAGCAGGGCCACGGTGTCCGTGAGATAAAGCTCTCCTTGGTCGTTATCGCTGCTGAGCTGGGGCAGCACGGCGGCTAAGCGGGCCCAGTCGAACAGATAGATGCCGGCATTGGTCAGCGTGTTCAGGCGCTGGTCATCCGTGCAGTCACGGTGCTCCACGATGCCGCTGACGCTGCCATCGGGGGCCGCGAACACCCGGCCGTAACCGGTCGGGTCCTCCATGCGGGCGGTGAGCAAGGTGACGGCGGCGGCACGGCGACGGTGCAGGTCGATGAGCTGTTCCAGGGTTTCCGGCCGCAACAGAGGCACATCGCCGTTGAGCACCAGCAGCTCGCCCTCGAACCCGGCCAGCGATGGCAGCAGCTGCTGCACCGCATGGCCCGTGCCGTTCTGGGGCTGCTGGAGCACGAACTCGAGCCCGGCGATGGCGGCGAGGGAGGCTTGTACCCGGTCGGCCTGGTGGCCGATGATCAGCAGCTGGCGGTCTGGCATCAGCCGCTGGCAGCTGGCCAGCACCCGCTCCACCAAGGTGGCCCCCGCCAGGGGTTGCAACACCTTGGGGAGCTCACTCTTCATGCGGGTGCCCTTCCCAGCGGCCAAAATGGCGACGGCGAGCATGGACTGCTGCGGACAACTGGGCCGGAATCTAGGCGCCGTCGGCAGCGCCAACCGTCGGGGCTCAGGTCGTTTCCGCCTTGGCCGTGCCGGGTTGATCGTTCCAGGTTGGAGCTGTGGACGCGTCAGGGCCTGTCCCGGAGCGTCTGATGGTTGTCCGCTGTTTCCTCCATGGTCAGCTTGGGCGTCCAAAATGTTCGTGTCGACACCAGCGCCTCCTTCCCCAGACCGCCGTGCCTGGTGGCAACTCGCAACCTGCTGCCATCCTTAGGGCTCGGCTGCTTGCCTGAACAAGGAGGCCCACGGAACCGTTAGTGTATGAAGTAAGCAATGGCAGCCGGTCCGGCCAGCCGTTTGCTCCTCCTCCAGGAGACCGCCTGCTGCTAGTTATAGCAAGCCAGGCATATTTTGCTCTCCTTCCTATGCATCATTCCTACGTCATCCCTGTATGAGTACCGCAAACGCCATTGATTGGGTGCGTTCCATCCAGCTTCCCTTCGGCCTCCAGCGCGAAGTCGCCACGCACGATTGGCAGGAGGTGGCCACCCTCTATCAGAAAGTCGTCCCACTGCGTGCCTTTGAGCCGCTCCGTGCTGAGGGGCCATTTCTGCACCGGCAAACCACCCTCCAGCTTGGTTCCGTGCAGGCGGTGGCCACGGCCCACAACGGCATGCGCCTGGAGGGGGAGCGCACCAAGGCGGGCGCGGCCAGCCTGCGCATCAGCCTCGTGGGCCGAGCCCGGATCCAACATCGCGGCCAAGAGCTCATGCTTGGGCCTGGCCGTTTGTTGTTCGATTGCGATGACAACAGCACCTATTCCGCACGCACGGACTCCCAATGGATGATGGTGCTGCTTGCGATCGTGCCCGCTTCCATCGCCGCGGCCGCTGCCGCGATGGTGGGTCCCCAGGAGGATCCCGAACCCTTTCTGCGTAGGCTTCCCGACCAACTCCTGCTCACGGAGGGCCAGCGCTCCACCGGTATTGTCAATCGCCAGATCCTCCGGGTCTTGCAGCTGGCTGACCGGTCCAAGGACCATCCCTCCCTGCCGGAGGATCAGATCAGGTTGGAGGCGCTCTTGCACCGCTCCTTGGCACTGGCCCTGTTCCCCGAATTCCTGAAGGATCGCTGACTCCCTTAGCGTGCCGTCGCTGGGTGTATCGGGCCTTAGGGCCCCAATCCCCAGCGGCGACGCCAGGCGCTGGTGCTTTCCAGGCTGAGGTCTCGCTGTTGTTCGCGGCGCCGCTGCTCGTGGAGTTCCGACGTGTCGGCGTTCCCGAGCGGATCGCGATAAGGCACGCCAGCCCGGCTGCGCAGATGTTCCCGCTCCATGTCGCTCAGCGGTCGCAGCAGCCCATCGGTGGGAAGCGGGGAGGGAGAGGCCGCGGTGCCGTCGCTCCACTGGCGGCGATCCGCCAGCTGGGGCTGTGAACCTCCCGTTAGATCCCCATGGGGTCTGAGGCTGGCCAGCTCCAGGCCCGCCAGTTCCAGGCCGCGCCGCACCGCGGCGGCGGCGCAGTAGGTGAGCAAGCGCCCCTTGGGTCGCAACAGAATCCCCAGCTGGCCCAGGAACTCCTGGGTCCACAGCTGGGGGCACTGCCCCGGCGAGAAGGCGTCGAGGAACACAAGATCGCAACGGCCCCTAAGCGTGGGCACGAGGTGCCGCAGCAGCTGGCGGGCATCCCCCAGACACCAACCGCCGCGGCTCGGTTCCTGGGGGTGTGGAGGCTGCGGGGGCGCGGCGCCCATCAGGTCTGCGTCCGCGCCAGGCGGAGGCGACCCCGCTGCCGGCATCGGCAGCCCCGGCCCTTGTCGCTCGGAAGCTGAGGCTGGCTGCCCATCCACCCCCCAGCGCTCGCCCTGCTGAACAGGAGCTGCCGGCCGCTGACCCCAGTGGCCCCAATCGCGCAGGTGCTCCAAGGCCCCCAACGTGGCTGGGCGCCAGAGCCGTCGGAAGCGGGGTTCCAGGAGGGCGAGGGTCAGCGGGCGTGGATCCAGCTCCAACCCCCACCACTCCACCACCAGGCCCTGGTCGGCGGCCGCCTCCAGCAGGGCGCCGGTGTTGTACCCGAGGCCAACACAGACCTCAACCACCCGCAGGGGGCTGCCGGGGGGGAACCGATCCAGCTGGGCCGGGAGGATGTATTTGGCATGGGCTTCGGAAAGGGCCCCGGAGCCGCAGTGGAAGGCTTGCTGGAATGCCGCGCTCCATAGGCTGGGGCTGCCATCGGCGGTGATCCGCCAGGTGAGTGGCGCTTGCAGGTCGCCCGCCACACCACCGCCCGGGTCCGAGCCAGCTGACGCCACGCCCTCAAGGGGAGATGCCGCTGGGCCCCCGATCCGCTTGTGCTCGGTGCCAGGCCCTGAGGGCTGGGTGTTGGCCAGATGGTTCACCGTTGGTGGGATCGCTGCAGAGCTGATCTGGCCGAGCCCGATCGCGGCCTTCTGGTCGCCGGATCCGGCCGCTTCGAGGTGTGGGCTCTGGCGGCGAGCTGCTTTGCTGGAGTTGTCATCCCGTCGCCCAACGGCTCGATCGCGACCGCTGGGCTCAGCCGCGCAACCGTGCCAGGTCCTCCCAGAAGCCCGGATAGGAGACGGCCGCTGCCGCCGCATCGGCGAGCTGCGTGTCGCCGTGAGCCACCAGGGAGGCCACCGCCAGACTCATGGCCACCCGATGGTCGGTCTCGCTGTCCACCGCGGCGCCTTTCAGCGGCGTGGGACCGGTCACCGTCAGCCCGTCGGCATGCTCCTCAATTCTGGCTCCCATGGCTCCCAGTTGACGGGCCATCACCGCTAGCCGATCGGTTTCTTTCACCCGCAGCTCTTCGGCGCCAGCGATGCGGCTCACCCCGTCGGCGCAGCAGGCCGCGACCGCCAGAATCGGGATTTCATCCACCAGCCGGGGGATCAACGGCGCCTCGATGGCGAAGGGGCGCAGGGCCCCGTGGCGCACCCGCAAGTCGCCTACGGGTTCGCCCGCTACCAGCCGTTCCTCCAACAGCTCGACGGTGGCGCCCATCTGCTCCAGCACCTCAAGGATGCCGGTACGGCTGGGGTTGAGCCCCACGTTCTCCACCACCAGGTCGCTGCCGGGGGTGATGGCGCCGGCCACTAGCCAGAACGCCGCCGAGCTGATGTCACCGGGCACCACAACCGCCATGCCGCGCAGGTCCGGGCCAGGTCGCACCGTCACGCGGGTGGGGTCGGCGGTGTCGACCTGGAGATCGGCGCCGAAGGCCCGCAGCATGCGTTCGCTGTGATCGCGCGAATGGGCGGGCTCGATCACCGTGGTCTCCCCCTCCGCCGTGAGGGCGGCCAGGAGCAGGGCGCTTTTCACCTGGGCGGAGGCGACCGGCGTGGCGATCACGGCACCGCGCAGGGGCCGGCCTTGGATCGCCAGGGGCGCCAGATTGCCATCGGCCCGACCGGCGATCGTGGCCCCCATCCGCGCCAAGGGCTCCGCCACGCGGCGCATCGGCCGGCGCCGAAGGGACCCATCACCGTTGAGCACGAAATGGCGGCCGGCTCGGCCGGCCAGCAGCCCGAGCAGCAGCCGCATGGTGGTGCCGGAGTTGCCGCAGTCGAGCACGTTCTCCGGCTCCCGCAATCCGTCGAGGCCCAAGCCCCGCACCAGCACAGGGTCACCGGCCACGATCGGCGAGACCGCCACGCCCATGGCCCGCAGGCAGGCGGCCGTGCTGAGCGGATCCTCCGCCGGCAGCAAGCCTTCGATGCGGGTTTCCCCTTCAGCGATCGCCCCGAACAGCAGGGCGCGATGGGAGATCGATTTGTCCCCTGGCACCCGCACGCGTCCGCGCAGGCCCTGGCACGGGGGCAGCGGCAGGGGCTGGTCGGGATCGACCCCAGGCTTGGCGGACGAGGCGTTGGTTGTCGTCACTTCGGCGCGGCGATGCGGACGATCCTATGGAGCAGCTTCCTGGCAGTCCCTGATCCACGAGCCCTGTCCCTGTTGGATCGGCGTTGGATCGGCGCGGGCTGGATGGGCTGGGGGGCACCAGCCGACGGCCCATCGACGCGGTTTAGGCCAGGCCGCCCGCGTGGCGCAGGGAGGCCGACAGCGACCAGACCTCCAACACCAGGGCATGCCAGGGGGAGATGGTGGCCATGTCCAGGGCCATCGGCGCCGGGGCCGCCGCCCGCAGGGCGCGGGCGGCCTGAAGTTCAGCCTGGGCCCGCTGCAAGCGTTGGCGCAAGTCATCGCGGGCGTGGCTGTTGAGCACCCGATCCGGGCAGCGATCCAGCAGTTCCAAACCGCGCTCGAACGATTGCTGGAAGTCGTCCAACAGGGGGTTGAGCACTTGGTCGAGCAACTCTCCGGCCGAATCCGGCAAGGGGGTGGACACCATGGCTGCGGCCAGACCGCGATCGAAACAATCACAAAACGCTAAGGGCAGTGGGCCGAAGCCATGGGGTCGCGGCCGGTGGGGCCATCCGACCCAGGCTGTTGGCGCAGTCCCGCGCACCTGCCCCCACCGAGACGCATCAACCCTCGCAGCCCTTCCTGTCATGCATGGGTCGCTTGGGGTGGCCTTCGCTTCTGAACCGGTGCTGGCGCGCCCTTCAGGCCCATCCGCCAAGCTCCACTTGGGCCTTGCTGACCCTCCAGATTTTGGGAAATCCGAGGGCAGGCCCCACGTCTCAGCCCAGCAACCAGCCACCCTCCTCGCCCAGCAGGGCCCGGGCGCTGCGGAGATCGTGCAACAAGTCCGCTAGGGAGCACCTGTTGAGCTCCTGCTCCAGCGTGCGCCAGAGGCGATGCTCCAGCAATGTCGCCACCCGATCCGTGGCGGCATGGTCAAGGTCTGGCCCAGGCGCGGAGGGATCCGACTCCCCAGCGTCAGCGCCGGGGCTTGGACGCAGCGCTTGCAGAATCGCCGTCAACTTGATCGCCTGGGGCGCCAGGGCCAGTCGATATCCCCCGGTTCTGCCGCGGCGCGCCTGCAGCAGCCCCGCTCGCCGCAGCCGCAACAGCTGCTGCTCCAGCAGCGCCGCCGGCAGCTGCTGGCGATTGGCGAGGTCGGCCACGGATTGCCACCGTTCGGGGTCCTCCGCCAGCAGCATCAGCGCCTTGAGTGCATGCAGGTTCTGCCGGCCAAGGATCATCGCCCCGAGCCGTGGGCGGAGCTGTGGGCGGAGCTGTGGGGTGGCCGGCGGAGGGCCCAGCTTGTGCGGCCCAGGCTCGTGTCCAGCTGGGGCTGGGTCGCCCGTGGGCTGGTGAGGTGCCAGCTCCGGCATCCCCGTCATGGGGCGCTGGCATGGGAGGCCAGGCGATCGAGCACGTGCTCCAGGGTGTACCCAAACAGGGCCGGATCGGGCACCACGCTGTCGAGGTCGGCCAGGCCGAGTTCAGCCCAGCGGGCATCGAGACGGGCCTCGAGCTCCGCCGGGCGCCGCAGCGGTTCGCCCCATGGGTGCCGCTTCTCCGGGCCGATTTTGGTGGTGGCGTCAATCGCCAAACGACCGCCTAAGCCCAGGCGCTCACTGGCGAAATCGAGGCTGTCGAAGGGTGTGTCTTCCAGCACGAACAGATCGCGCTGGGGGTCCACCAGGGCGCTGATGGCCCAAATCACCTGGCGCGGGTCACGGATGTTGATAGCCCTGTCCACAACCACCACAAACTTGGTGTAAGTGAACTGGGGCAGGGCACTCCAGAACGCCATTGCCGCCCGGCGGGCCTGACCGGGGTACGCCTTATCGATCGCGATCACCGCCAGCTTGTA
>JBKCTK010000016.1:0-14550 GCA_046319055.1 Synechococcaceae cyanobacterium | reverse complement strand
GGCCTCAACCGCATGGTGCGGCCGCTGCTGCCGCGGCTGGCGGCGGCGGGCTGCCGGGTGGTGCATCTCACCGGCAGCAATGACCCCGAGGCCGGCCAACAGGCGCTGGCGGGGGTGGTGGAGCGACCGTTCAGCGATGAGCTTCCCGGCCTGCTCCAGCACGCTGATTTGGCCATCAGCCGCGCCGGCGCCGGCAGCCTCAGCGAACTGGCGGTATGCGGCACGCCGGCGATTTTGGTGCCCTACCCGGCGGCGGCGGATCGCCACCAGGACGCCAATGCCAACGCCGCCGCCAGCCTTGGCGCCGCCGTGATCGTGTGGCAGCACGAGCCCGAGGTGCCGGCGCTGGAGATGGCCTTGTGGCGGCTGTTGGGGCCGCGGTTGCGGGGCGTGACGGGGTCGCTGGATCCGCTTGAGAGCCTGCGTCAAGGCATGGCGGCGTTGGCGGTGCGCGATGCGGATCAACGCCTGGCCCAGCTGCTGATGGCGCTGGTCTGAGCGGGGTGGCAAGCCGGAACCCGACCTGAAGCCGGAGGCCTACAGCGGGGCCTGTGGCCTCAATCCGCCTCAGGCGTCCAACGCGACGCTCCGCACCAGACGCCAGCGATCGGCTGCCGGGTGGCGCTGGTGACTGGTCGCACTCATGACTGGTCGCGCGAATGAGTGGTAGCGCGAATGACTGGTGGCGCTGATGCCTGGTCGCGATCGGGAGATGTGGCGCTGATGACTGGTGGCGCTGGGGAGAGGTCGCGCTGGGGAGAGGTGGAGCCGCTGCCGAAGGGCTCAGGAGTCGTCGCGGGGCATTCCTTGCCGCTCTTGGGACAAGGCCCGCAGCAAGCGGCGATGGCCATGGCGATCCTGTAAGCCGATGCGCAGCCAGCTGGCATCGAGGCCGGAAAACGAGCGGCAATCGCGCACCAAGATCCGCTGGCGCTGTTCCAGCGCCAGCCGCAGCGGCTCGAGCGACTCGGGCTGGCCGCCCCGCCGACCCCGCACCAGCAAAAAGTTGGTGGCGCTGGGCTGCGGCTCCAGGCCCGGCAGCAGCGCCAAGCGGCTGGCCAGCCAGGCACCTTCCGTAGCGACCCAACGGGTCACCCGCTGCTGCCAGCGCTCCAGGCTTTCGGGCTGCTCCAGCAGGGCCAAGCCGGCGGCGCTGGCCAAACCGTTGATCGGCCAGGGATCGCGCCAGCGGGCCCAGCGGCGCAAGCGGTCCGGCTGGCCAACGGCATAGCCCAGCCGCAAGCCGGCGATGGAACAGAGCTTGGTGAGACTGCGGATCACCACCAGGTTGGGATGGTCGGCCAGCAGCGGCAGCAGCGATTGGGCTTCCCCCTGGGGCACCAACGGCAGGAAGGCCTCATCGACGATCACCAACGCGAAGCGCGGCAGCAGGGCCGCCAACGAAGCGCGGCACCAGAGCTGGCCGGTGGGGTTGTGGGGATTGGTGACCCAGAGCACCCGGGCCGGATCGGGGGCCAGGGTGGCGCTCGGCGACTCCGACGGCGCCGCTTCTCTCCACGGGAACGGCTGGGGCCAGGCCCCGTCCCAAGCCAACGGCAGCGGCAAGGGTTGCCAGGGGGCCTGCCAGCAGGCCAGGGCGCGGCCGTAGTCGGCGAAGCCGGGCGGGGGCAGCAGGCTGACGCCGCAGGCGGCGGCATCGCGGGCGGCCCGGGTGAACAGTTCGGCGGCCCCATTGCCGGGCAGCACCATCGCGGGGTCGAGGCCGTGCCAGGCGGCGATGGCCTGGCGCAAGGCGACGGCGTCGCGGTCGGGGTAATCGCGCACGGCGCTGCCGAGGCGGAGCGCCTCCCGCAGCAGGCACCAACGCAGCTGGGCTGGCGGGCCGAAGGGCACCAGGGAGGCGCTGGCATCCAGCAGGGCGCCAGGGCGGCAGCCGAGCCGGGCGGCTGTGGCGATGCGGTTGCCGCCGTGGGGAGGGAGGGCGGAGCCGGGGCTCTCCAGCGGATCCCGATCTCCAGCCGGGGGTGGCCGGGAGGCTGAGCCAGGGATGGCTGGCTCGTCAACGGGTGTGTCGGCAACCGAGGGGTTGGCAACAGGTGTGGCGGCAACAGATCTGTCGTGCATGGGCTGTGCTGGCGGGCGATGCCTGGCTTGATCCTGCCTGGGGCAGGGCTCTTCCTGAGATCGGCAGCAGCAGGCCTCCACGCCGCAGGGCGGGGATGTGGACCCAGCTAGTGATCCATCGCGAAAAATCGGGCTCAAGACGGGTAGCCCCATGCGGATGGCCTGCAAACTCCGGATGGGGAGCGCCAACCTCGGCCTGCTCGTCGTGCTTAACAGCAGGGTGACGCCATGACCCATGAGCGCCTTGGCGTCACCCTGCTGTGGCGCCGTGCGCTGCCGGGCTCAAGCCGCCGGGATCATGGCACCGTCAGCGACTGCTAGTCGCCACCGCCTGGCGGCCGCCATTGCGACGCCGGGAGGACGGGCTCTACTCCCGACTGGAGGGCAATCAGAAACTGCGGTTCAGCCAGCCCGGTCGAACGCCCTTACCCGTCACTGAAACAGTTGAAGCACGACGATCAGTCCGAATGCTGGTCTTTAGACGTCAATCTGTTTGCACCGGTGGAGAACCTCCCCAAGCCCCAACAGCAAGGGCTGTTAGGGCCGAGCGGGCTGCGCTGCCACCCGCTCAGGGGCGGATGTGTGGATGGGCACCACCCAGAGCTGGCGCCAAATCGGGCGGGGTTGCTGGAGGACGCCCTGGGGTGGATCGAGCCTGCTCAGTCAGGCAGAAACTGTGGAGCGGCAACTCCCTCTCGCTGTATTCAGCGGCTGGCTCATGGCTCGCTCCAGGCTGGCGTGAACAGCGCAACCAGATTGGCCTTGCGGGGGGGGCTGGACGCAAAACCGCAAGATCATCAGAGCCCAAAGATTGCGCAAAACCTGAAAACATTCCAAGCTTCGCCAGGACGCTTCGCACTGTGGCCTAAGGTTTGCGAGTAGTCATAAAAGCTAGTTTATGATTTCAGCGTCTTCAATCGCCGCATTTTGCCCAATAGCAATGGCAAGGGCATCATGCATTACTGGCATTGATTTCGCCATGAGTTGTGGACACCCCAATCAAGTTGAATGATTCGGAATAGCCGAGTCATCACGCCTACCCAGTCTCGCTCAGCGACCGCAGTCGATCCATGGCTGAATGCATGGAATCCAAAATAGATGATTTGAGAAGCATGATCTGGTCAGACATTTGGAGAATGCACGAACAAGGGATGCGGTCATCCAGAGCAGCCGACGTGGCTGATGGCGCCCGCCAGGCTCAAAGCGATTGTGCAGAGACGCCTCACAAAATGGGGTGGCCGGAGGAACCCTGCCGGGGACCACCCAGGGGCGGCGGAATCGACAACCTTCCCCCTGGACACCACTTCATTGTCGGCGGTGGACAATGATGATGCCTTAATGCTGACTGAGATGCACACTAGAATGCCTACTAAAATGCTCACTGACTGAGCCAAAGACATCGCACAACTCGCAACAGGCATGTCCCGCCTGCTTGCATCCACTCCCTTCTTCCTCACCCAATGGCCATCACTCCTGTCACCAGTTTTGATCAGAAAGGCGAACTTATACTCAACGCTGATGAAGTGCAGAGTCCTCCGATCCTGAGAAACGACACCAATAAAGAGCTGCGGATCAGTTTCACTGTCACTGGCACTTGGTGCTTATACAAGTCCCCGACGAGTGATCCGGCCCTGAGCGTCTTCACCGCCCAGACGGACTGGAAGGGATATCAGCTACCCAAGGACATCTATGACAGGTATCAATGGCGAGTACAGGGAGCTCCGGCAGGAGCCTTGATGGCGATTGTCGGGGCGAAAGGGAGTGACTCGACGAAACTGGCTTCGCCCGACAGCGTCGTTCTCCCACCTGGACATATGGTATTTTTTCTGAACAATAATGCCACACCCCTGTTTCGTACTTGCCAAGGGCAATTAAGCATAAAGTATGCTTGCAGCCTGAAAAATAGCGTGGACGCATCAGGGGTCGGACCCGCTCCAAATAAGGAACCATCGGCAAATCCAGTGCCAGTTGATCCAGCCAAGAATCCAACAGCAACTCGCACGGGCAGACTCCTCGTGCTAAACGACGAATGGATCTTAAGTGACTATGGCTTTCAACAAGCACCAGACACCGAGGTCTTGGCCAAGAACATCGCTAGAGTCTTCAGCGGCACCAATAAGGCCGGCAGATTTTTGGACATTTCGACTATCTTCACATCTGGATCCAAGATTCGAAGCACTGCTTTGGAAAAGGTTTTGACCACTGCGCCTTATACTTTTGCAAGAGATCGTTCGTCACCTCTTGATCTCAAGACTTTGTCAGCTTACGACGGGGTGATTGTGGGGAGAGCGCCAACAGACACAAAAGTGTTGATCGATTACATCAAGCAAGGTGGGAACGTTTGTGTAATTGCAGGCGCCCTCGGCGGCGGAGCGGAAGCGCTGATGTGGAATCCACTGCTCGAAGCCTTTGGCCTTCGCTGCGACAACTTCGACAACAGAATTAAGGGCATACAGCCAGCCAATAATCCTGATCATCCTCTCTTAGCTGGTGTTAAGTCTTTGTATCAAGACAATGGAATGACGGTTCATCTTTTGCCCAATTCCAAGGCATCGATCATCATGAAAGCCGGTTCACAGGGGCTCATTGGCTATGCGGAGATACCTGTGGCATCACCAGGAGGCACGCCCAGTCAAGCGAAGGAACCCTCGGCCAAACCAGTGATCGTCGATCCAGCCAAGGAACCAACAACAACTCGCACTGGTAAGCTCCTCGTGCTGCACGATGAGTACATGTTGAGTGATCATGGCTTCCAACAAGCACCTGACACTGAGATATTTGTCAAGAATATCGCCAAGTATTTAATCGGAAACAAGGGCGGCAAGTTCCTAGATTACTCAACCTATTACACCACTAATCCAACAGTAATCGGAACATCTCTGGAAAAGATCTTGACGTCTCCCCCCTATGGTTTCAAAAGGGACCGATCAGTGGCGTTGGACCTTACTACTTTACGCACCTACGAGGTTGTTTTCGTAGGTGGAGAACAGGCTGACAATCAGATGTTGATTGATTACATCAAATTGGGCGGATGCGTCTGCTTGATTGCCGGCACCGGCCATGGTGGCAGCGAATCAGAGGCGAGTCAGTGGAGCCAGTTGCTCAGTGCGTTTGGGCTTCGCCTCGAATCTTCCTACAACGATATCACAGGCGTTCTACCGGTCACCAGCCCCTCGCATCCTCTCTTCGCCGGAGTTAATGCTCTGTTTCAGTATTGGGGGCAAACGGTACAGCTTCTACCTGATTCTAAGGCCTCAATCGTCATGGAATCCGGTTCACATGGGCTGATTGGACTTGCTGAGGTTCCTGTCGCTTCGTCGGCATCCCCAGCCGTGGTGTAATTGCTCCGGCCGCCGGCCGTCGCCAAGAATGATCACTTGGCCTTGTTCCTCCAGCTCTCCCATTGGGTGGATAGCTGGATCTTCTTCCTTAATCCAACGGATCACACCCGTTTGCGGAGGGCGATCAGGCCTGCCTTCACCCATGAGGCGCTCGCGTTGCGTCTCGATCCCTCCGATCTGGCCCCACAGACTGCATAGGTCAATGGCGACAGCATCAAGATTCAAACCTGGACGCGGCAGCTCCACATCACCCAGACCACCCGAAGGGGGGCATTGGGAGCACAGCTAGGTGCAGATACGCGCGTCTTTACCCATGCGGCTTGTTGCAAACCGACCATTTTGATGCTAATTTAGGTGGGGCAAGCAGCCAAGATGACTCCAACACCAAGAGCCATCCCTGACATGTCCCAAGTTCCTTTTACCTTTTCGACCAAATGTCTGAAACTCTTACAGGCAAACTCCTCGTGCTCCACGATGAGTACATGCTGAGCGATCATGCCATTCAGCAAGCTCCAGACACTGAGACATTTATCAACAATATCGCCAAGGTTTTAACCGACGGCAAGGGCGGCCGGTTTTTAGACGCCTCCACGTACTACACCACAAATCCGACGGTTCAAGGCACCGCACTGGAAAAGTCCCTGTCATCTCCCCCCTATGCTTTCAAAAGGGATCGCTCAGCATCGCTCGATCTCAATACTCTGCGCAACTACGAAGTTGTTTTCATCGGTGGAGAGCAAGTTGACAATCAGATGTTGATCGATTACATCAAGCTAGGTGGTAGCGTTTGTGTGATTGCCGGCACCGGCCATGGCGGCAGCGAATCAGAAGCTGCTGGGTGGAACCAGTTGCTCGCTGCTTTTGGCCTTCGTCTCGAATCCTCCTACAACGACATCACGGGGGTACGGTCGGTCACGAGTTCCACCCATCCTCTTTTCGCCGGAGTCAATTCTCTCTATCAGTATTGGGGGCAGACAGTAAAGCTGCTGCCTGATTCCAAGGCGTCAATCATCATGACAGCCGATTCACAAGGCCTGATTGGCTATGCGGAATTCACTGTTGATTCTCTCGCAAAAGTTCCTAGCCAGTCTCTGCCAGACGCTCTGAAACAAGGTGGCGTCATCAAGCTGAAATCGTGGAAAGGTGATTTTCTGCATCGCCCCGACACTCCTCAAGGAGTGACCACCTGGCACACAGGCGTTGGCAATGAATGGACCGTCGAGGTCATCGCTGGGAATAAAATCCGCCTGCGTTCCTGGAAGGGTGATTTTCTGCATCGCCCTGATTCGGCCCAAGGAGTGACCAGCTGGAACACGGGCATTGGTAATGAGTGGGACGTGGAAGTGATCGCCGGGAACAAGATCCAACTGCGATCCTGGAAGAATGATTTTCTCCACCGTCCTGACTCTCCCCAGGACGTCACCACCTGGGGTACCGGCATCGGCAATGAATGGGTCGTGGAAGCCGTGAGTCCTGTGGCCAGTTAGCTTCCATAAGCACCAACCTGCCGCTCCATCCAACAGCACAACCCCCAAAATTCATGTGACCAGCGGCTTCAACAACTTGGCATCGGTCGTCGTGAAACTGGGGTTGGTGACCATTGAGCGCCTCGTGTTTGTGCCAAAAGCCTCACGGGCATTGACCAGCCCTCAAGCCAGCTAAATTTGCTGGATTGAGGGCTTCACCGAACAATCACTCATTGCGCAAGCCTCTCATTGCCGTCGCGAATATCCACCACTATATTGACTACGGTGAAAACAAAATCGACCCAAAAAGACTAGAGTCGGCAAGGATATCTGAGGTGTCTACCGAACCTGGATCGGCTTAGCCCCTTGCCGCACCTGGGTGGCCCGTGACCCAGAAATCTGTTGTGAAGGCTTGGACTCGGAGAACTTAGACTATAGCTTTTATGGCGCAACTATGATTGAGGTATTTATCAAAGATTGCGGGCAGATTTACAAGATTAGATTATCAGGAAAGGGCATGGGAGAAACTTAAGGGTATCACCCCAATTTGTGCTTCCTGCTTCAGCATCGATCCAAGCACGCATGGCTGGCTGCGGCGAGGGAGCAAAGGCTCAACTTCGTTTCAGGGCTGCTAACCCTAACTCCTGTCCAGCACCGATGGTTTCATGAACAGGCAAGACACAATCCAGCCCATTGTGATCCCCAACCTATCCAGTACAGGGCAACCAACTCAACTAGCTGAAGCTGGCCCTAAAAGCCCATGGCGTCCGGCCACTCCGTGTTGGCCTCGGCCTGGATTGCTGCGGAACCCTCAATCGAATAGGCCATTGGAAAGACGCTTTGGAGATGCCCATCGCCTCCACGAGGATGGAAGAGATTCCCCGTAGTGCTGTTCTGGCGGTGCCGCTGGCGCAGCTTTGCGAATGGCAGCTGGTCAAGCCATGAAGAGCCTGATAAAGGCCTCTTTCGTGCACAACCGCCGATCTCGCCTGCGCTGATGAACCGGTGTCAACTGCGAAGGACCCAGCCAGGTCGTGGACATCGGCCAGCTGATCTCCGCATCGCCCTGACATCCCCAGCGGTGGAGCATCGAAAGCACATCGAGGAGCAAGTGCAGGTGTCTTGGTGCTAACACCTTGTTGCTGCCCTGGCAGAATACAGCTAGATTGAATTTGGGATCGCAGATAAGATGAGGCTACTAGTCATAGCCATCTCCAACACGTCCCAATTTCCCTTCCACTCTACGTTCAAATGTCTGCAACTCGCACAGGCAAACTTCTTGTGCTCCACGATGAGTACATCTTGAGTGACTATGGCATTCAGCAAGCTCCAGACACTGAGACATTTATCAAAAATATCGCCAAGGTTTTAACCGACGCCAAGGGCGGCCGGTTTTTAGACGCCTCCACGTACTACACCACTAATCCGACGGTTCAAGGCACCGCATTGGAAAAGTCCCTGTCATCTCCCCCCTATGCTTTCAAAAGGGATCGCTCAGCATCGCTCGATCTCAATACTCTGCGCAACTACGAAGTTGTTTTCGTCGGTGGAGAGCAAGTTGACAATCAGATGTTGATCGATTACATCAAGCTAGGTGGTAGCGTTTGTTTGATTGCCGGTACCGGCCATGGCGGCAGCGCATCATCAGAGGCCGCTGGCTGGAACCAGTTGCTCGATGCTTTTGGTCTGCGCCTCGAATCCTCCTACAACGAAATCACGGGGGTACGTTCGGTCACGAGCCCAACCCATCCTCTTTTCACCGGCGTAAATTCTCTCTTTCAGTATTGGGGGCAAACAATTGAGCTTCTCCCCGATTCCAAGGCGTCAGTCATCATGACGTCCGATTCACTGGGACTGATTGGCTATGTGGAGGTTCCTCTACAGCCAGAAGGCAAGGTGATGCCAGTCTTCTACGAAAATGACAACTATACCGGTGCATTCCAGTCTCTTGATGTTGGTCGCTACGATCATAATCTGCTTAGCTTTGGCCATGATCGCATCAGCTCAGTTAAAGTCCCTCCAGGATATAAAGTTACACTTTATCGGGACTTTAATTTTCAAGGGCCAACCAAGGTCCTCTACAGCGATACAGCCACACTTTTAGATTTCGATAACCATACTTCGAGCATCGTCATTGAAGCCTTGCCAGTCTTCTACGAAAACGACAACTACTCAGGTGCATTTCAGCCCCTTGATGTCGGTAGCTACGATCATAATGTGCTTAGCTTTGGTCATGATCGCATCAGCTCAGTTAAAGTACCGCCAGGATATAAAGTTACGCTTTATCGGGACTTCAATTTTCAAGGGCCAACCAAGGTCCTCTACAGCGATACAGCCACACTTTTAGATTTCGACAACCATACATCGAGCATCATCATTGAAGCATGACCACGCAACAATACCTACTGATGACGTCGTCAATATTGGCTTAGAAGATGCCCCAACTAGCGCAGAGACCGGAGACCACTTACAACAGTCATGCTTAGCGATAGATGCGCGTTTCAGCCTTTATTTCTATGCAATCTCTGCAGAGTAAATAGCGGACCGAAATGCAAGAAGCAACAAGTGATATATCTTTTTGAAACGACAACAGCTCTGATCTCCTAACCAGAGATCATGCCAAAGGCAGGAATGGATCATGCCCAGCATGATCCATTCTGGGCATGACAACTCCATCACTCTGTTTCACTGCATCCCATGATTCACACTAACGGGAGGCAGCCCTCCAAAGCGAAGCGAAGATGATGCGTCAACAAGGCTAGATGTGACTGCTTAACCTGGACAGACCGAGCACGTTAGAAAACCAGACTGCCCCATGAGCCGGATAGCTTCTGGGGGAATGCCTGGGCTGGAGCCCTCTCATGTTTATATACCTGAATACAAGACTATGTTGGAGTCGTTGACAACCCTCCTTGAAGAGGAGTGGCAGATACATAGTAACTGGCAATCAAGAAGGTGGATGGGTGACAAGGCCATTAGAACTCCATCCCAGTCGCCATTCACGGCGGCGGGATCTGTGAGCGCCTGCTCCAGGACTGGGTGCGCACACAGATCAGCCTCGCCGACCCCGTCGAGACCCTGGTCTGTGGCGGCAAAACGCTTAGGGGTTCGATGCATGAAACCGCTTCTGGCGCAGTGCGGGAGGGCCTCCGGCCGACTTCGTCACCATCGCCCAAGTGAGTCTTGGCTCCAACATCCTGGGAGTGGCGCTGGACCAGAACACCCATGCCACCAATGCACGCGGTGAGATCGCGGCGCTAAGGCAGCTGTTGGATCCGGTAGAGCTCAAGGGGCTGCTGGTGCAGGCGGACGCGCTGCATGCAAACCGCCCACTGGCCTCGCCCTCGCCCCCCGTCATCGCCCCCGCCTTCGTTCTCGACCTCGTGGAGCGAGGCGCCGATCTCCTCATCGCCGTAAAACATCGCCGCCGCCTACCTGGCCTCAGGCCAGCGTGCCGAAGGCACTCGGGGTTTCAGGTCATCAGGGATCATGTTACCTATGGCAAGAGGGCTCCCCTACAGACCAGCAAGCGCGAGGGCCGTCACGGCCGCGACATCACTTGGACCCTCCTGGGCCTGCCGTCACCACAGTGGCTGATGGAGAAAGCGCTTCCGCTTGCGGTCGGCATTGCTGAGCCACAGGCGTGATCGCGGGAGCAACTGCTTCGCGGCAGCCAAACGCGATGAAAAACTCCTGGCATCACCTCGCGACACCCAACTGGGCGAAGACGCTCACCTCTGCCGCGCAATCAACGGCGTTCCGATCATGGCCACGCTCAGGAGCTTGGTCACGAACGCGCTGCGGCTGGGTGGGTTCTGCTCCATCACCGAGGCGCTGGCCGCCTTGATCCACGACATCAAAGGTTGACGGACTGAGCCGGACTGGCGAGAACCAGCTCAGGCACAAAGCTCAGCAGGACTTCTCGTGTGACCTGTCTGAGAACCTGCTCAAGGCCTCCTTCGTGCACAAGCACCGATCTCGCCTGCGCTGAGTGACCGGTGTCAACTCCGAAGGAGCCCGACGCGAAGCTGGACATCGGAGAGATGATCTCCGCGTTACCCTGACGCCTGCAAGGGTGGGGGCATTTGGAGCACATCCAGGTGCAGGTACACACGTCTTGACCTGGCGACATGTTGCTGCCCGTGCCAATTGATGCTAGGTTAGATCTTGGCAAGCAGATATGATGACGCTGACCAAAAAAGCCATCTATTGCCTGCCCCCTATTCTCCCTCTCTTTTCCCACAAAATGCCTTCAACTCGTACAGGCAAACTTCTAGTGATCCACGATGAGTACATGTTGAGCGACCATGGCATAGAACAATCCCCAGGCACTGTGACATTTATCAACAATATTGCCAAGCTTTTAACCGACGCCAAGGGCGGCCGGTTTTTAGACGCCTCCACGTACTACACAACAAATCCGACGGTTCAAGGCACCGCACTGGAAAAGTCCCTGTCATCTCCCCCCTATGCTTTCAAAAGGGATCGCT
This sequence comes from Synechococcaceae cyanobacterium, assembly GCA_046319055.1. GTDB lineage: Bacteria > Cyanobacteriota > Cyanobacteriia > PCC-6307 > Cyanobiaceae > Cyanobium. Next base: position 3,168 of record JBKCTK010000016.1, on the reverse strand, counting down.
CAGCATCGCTCGATCTCAATACTCTGCGCAACTACGAAGTTGTTTTCGTTGGCGGAGAGCAAGTTGACAATCAGATGTTGATCGATTACATCAAGCTAGGTGGTAGCGTTTGTTTAATTGCTGGCACTGGTCAAGGCGGGAGCGAATCAGAGGCCGCTGGGTGGAATCAACTGCTCGCTGCGTTTGGGCTTCGCTTGGAACCCTCCTACAACGATATTACTGGCGTACTTCCGGTGACGAGTCCGACCCATCCTCTCTTCGCGGGAGTAAATTCTCTCTTACAGTATTGGGGGCAATAGGATCTGATGCTACCTGATTATATGGCGTCAATCATCATGACGTCCGATTCAAAGGGGCTGATTGCGTATGCGGAGTTCCCTTTGCCTGAGGAGCCTACCCCGATGCTACCAGCTACGCTCAAGCAAGGCACAGTCATCAATCTGAAATCCAACAAAGGAGATTTCTTGCATCGCCCGGCTGAGCCAGGAGTCGCGACTTGGTCTACGGGAATTGGCAATGAATGGAGCGTGGAGGTCATCACTGGCAACAAGATCCGCCTGCGCACCTGGAGGGCCGACTATCTATATCGCACGAACGATCCAAAGGACTTTTTATATCCCACTCAAGCGCCCAATGGAGTCACCACCCGATCCAGTGGTGGCGGGGACGAATGGACCGTGGAAGTCATCGAGGGCAATAAGATCAGACTGCGATCTTTCAAGGATGATTGCTTGAATCGTGCCGACGTTCCAGGTGGAGTCAACATGTCAAACACGGGCGCTGGGAGTGAGTGGATTTTTCAAGTTGTCCGACCTGCGCCGACGCCTGCTCCAGCTCCGTAAGCCCCAGCTCTGCCAGGCCTATGGGAAGTCTGCTCCAATAGGCCTGGCTCAGTTGCGTTCGCGTGAGTGTCTTGCGCGGGAGCCGCTCTTGTCTTTCTTTCCCATAACCACGCTATCAATCCTGCTGCGACAGGAGATCTGATCAGCTTCCTCAAGGGTCTGGCCTAATAGCCGTGCGCAGATAAGTTCGCGTCCCCCAGTGGTGGAGGCGGCTGGTGGCGATCCTGAACGACTCGGGCTCGCTGGGGGCCAAGTGCCATGTGACCGAGCGTTACCTCCAGATGCTCAACAACCTGCTGGCCACCGATTTCAGCAAGTCTCCATCGGATTCGACCGTGGGTTCGACCGTTGGACTGCTGTTGTCCCAGCTAGACCTGGCTTTCTTGCCTTGAAGGCATGCCCCGTAACTGGATGGCCGCCCAGCCGGTGTTCTGTTGCCGAGGGGCTCGGGACCTGCGCCTGTGACCGCAACACGCCGAAGCTCGATCGATTAGACCGACTCCAGCCCCGCAACCTTCATCGCCCAGGTGAGCGCCTTGTCCCAGACGCTGGGCGTGGCGATCGCATAGATCACCGGGACTCTGCAGGCGGTGGCCCCCCACTGAGGGGGGGTTGGTGGTGGAGCGGCCGGGCAATGCCACGATCTTCACGGTGCGCCGCCAAGACATCCGAAATGGCAAGCCAATCGTTGAGATCCGATACGACGCCACGAGCCTGCGGACCAGAGCCCATGAGCTGCTGCGGCTTGTGCCAGACCGCTGCTCAAATAAGACCTGCTGGCACCGGCTCCCCAACGTGAAGTTGCGAGATTTCTCGCATCACTAACGGGATGTCAATGACGTCCAGATCCTGGCTATCCACCGCAGCCTGGCGATCAATACCCTGGGAGTGGATGGGATCTGATCGATCACCGAGGGCCTCGCCGCCCTGACTCACGAGATCAAGGGGGTGCGGCGCCGGCTGGGAGGGCGAGAGCCGACGGAATCGGGCGCTCAAAGCGACTTCTCAGAGGCCCTGACGCGCCCTGCCACGTCCCCAGCCACCGCCTCGCCCCCCGGCCAAGCCACCCCGCCATCCGCCCTCGCCATCCGGCCAAGCCCCCCACCGGTCAACCCCACCCCCGCATCAGCGAGACTGCCCCCAGCCGTTGCCCCTCCGGGGCCCGTCCGCCTCCATGCCCGTCCGCGGAACCGCCGCCATCGCCCGCTCAAGCAGCGCCTCCAGCCACGCCAGCGCCGCCGACGACGCCTTCCCGCTGGCGGCGATCACCGGCCATGGCACCCTCAAGCTGGCGCTGCTGCTGGCGGCCGTGGATCCGGGCCTGGGCGGCGTGGTGATCGCCGGTGGGCGCGGCACTGGCAAATCGGTGCTGGCCCGGGGCCTGCATGCGCTGCTGCCAGCCATCGATGTGCTCGATCTTGGCGACCGAGCTGGGGGCACGGCCCTGAACATCGACCCCAAGCGGCCGGACGATTGGGACGCGGCGACGCGGCAGCGGCTGCTGGAACTCGGTGCCGATCCCAGCGGTGAAGACCCGTCGGCGCTGCTCCCCTCCAAGGTGGTGCCAGCGCCCTTCGTGCAGGTGCCGCTGGGGGTGAGCGAAGACCGGCTGTTGGGCTCGGTGGATGTGGCCGCCTCGTTGGCGGCCGGTGCGCCGGTGTTCCAGCCGGGCCTGCTGGCGGAGGCCCATCGCGGTGTGCTCTATATCGACGAGCTCAACCTCCTGGATGACGGCATCAGCAACCTGCTGCTGGCGGCGGTGGGCAGCGGCGAAAACCGCATCGAGCGCGAGGGGTTGAGCTTGTCCCATCCCTGCCGCTGCCTGCTGATCGCCACCTACAACCCCGAGGAGGGGGCGGTGCGCGACCACCTGCTGGATCGCTTCGCCATGGCGTTATCAGCGAACCAGCTGTTGGATGTGGAGCAACGGGTGGCGATCACCCGCTCGGTGCTCGACCACGGCGCCTCGGTGCGGGCCTTCCGGGAGCGGCATCGCGAGGACACCGAAGCCCTGGCCACCCAGCTGTTGCTGGCCCGGCAGTGGCTGCCGGATGTGCGCATCGCGCCGGAGCAGATCGTCTATTTGGTGAACGAGGCGATTCGCGGTGGCGTGGAGGGGCATCGCAGCGAGCTCTATGCCCTGCGGGTCGCACGGGCCCATGCGGCTTTGTGCGGTCCCGACCGGGTGGAGGCCGAGGATCTGCAGGTGGCGGTGCGGCTGGTGATCGCGCCCCGGGCCCTGCAACTGCCCCCGCCCAACCCCGAGCAACCGTTGGAGCCCCCGCCCCCGCCCCAAGGCGAGCAGGAACCCGACCAGCCGGAGCCG
>JBKCTK010000015.1:0-7102 GCA_046319055.1 Synechococcaceae cyanobacterium | reverse complement strand
CTCTTATTACGATTGCAATCTGCGTATTTTCTGAAATCTACGCCTATCCTCGGTTTCGCAAAGCATTACTCCCCCCGCGATCAAAAGCATGATGACCTAAAATGATGCCTGGCACCCCGAACCGGTGCACAGCGGCGTTCGTGGCGGGGACAAGCGGTTGGGGCCTTGCCTGTAGACCTCGCTGTCCCAGCGCCGGATGCGGGTGGTGCCGTAGGGATACCGGCTTCGTCCCCGCCGCCCACGGGGCGAGCAGGGGGACAATTGCCACTCCAGCGGGCTGCCGGCGCGTTGCACCCAGAGCCTGGCCACCGGCGCCTGGCTCACGCGGCCACAATGGCCTTACCGGCGGCCTTGCCCAGCGATGGCTCCAGCCTCCACAGCGATCATTCGCGCCGAGCGGCTTAGCCGCAGCTTCGCCGTGGCCGACAAGCAGCCCGGCCTGGTCGGCACCCTGCGGCATCTGGTGCGGCGCCGCAGCCGCTTGGTCTCAGCGGTGCGGGAGGTGAGCTTCACGATCGAGCCGGGCGAGATCGTGGGGTTTCTCGGACCCAACGGCGCCGGCAAGACCACCACCTTGAAGATGCTCAGCGGCCTGCTCCATCCCAGCGGCGGCCGGGCGGAGGTGGCCGGCTACGAGCCGCGGCGCCGCCAGCGGGGTTTTCTGGAGCAAATCACCCTGGTGATGGGTCAAAAACAACAACTGATTTGGGACCTGCCGCCGCTCGACAGCCTGCGGGTGAATGCGGCGGTCTACGGGCTGAGCGATCGTGAGGCCCACCCGCGCATCGATGAGCTGGCGGCGATGCTGGAGCTGGGATCGGAGCTCACCCGCCCGGTGCGCAAGCTCTCGCTCGGCCAACGCATGAAGGCCGAGTTGCTGGCCGCGTTGCTGCATCGCCCGCGGGTGCTGTTCCTCGATGAACCCACCATCGGCCTCGATATCAACGCCCAGGCCCGGGTGCGCCAGTTCCTGGCCGACTACAACCGCCGCCACGGCGCCACGGTGCTGCTCACCAGCCACGACCTGGCCGACATCACCAGCCTCTGCCCACGGGTGCTGCTGATCCACGACGGCGGCCTGTTCCACGACGGCAACCTGCGCGAGCTGACGGCGCGGCTGGCCCCCTGGCGCCAGGTGCGGCTGGAGCTGGCCGAACCGGTGTTGGCGGAACGGTTGGCCGCCTACGGCGAGCTGGAGTCGTGCGATGGGCGGGCGGTGCGGCTGCTGATCGAGCGGCAGCGCCTCACCGCCACGGTGGAGCGGCTGCTGGCCGAGTTGCCCGTGCAAGACCTGGAGATCCGCGATCCGCCGATCGAGGAGCTGATCGGCCGCCTGTTCCGCCAGGGGTCGGTCCCATGACCCGCCAGGACCCCGCCATGACCCCCCGCAAAGCCTCGGACAGGCTGGCTGACGCTGTGCCGACGCCGCCGACGGCGCCGCGCGTTGCGCCGCTGGCTGGCCGCCAGCCGCGGGCCGCCTGGGGTTGGCGGCAGCGGCTGCGATTGGCGCGGGTGCTGCTGGCCACCCATTACGCCGAGATGACGGAATACCGCGCCGAAATCCTGCTCTGGGCGCTCTCCGGCGTGCTGCCGCTGCTGATGCTGGCGGTTTGGAGCCAGCTGGAGCCCGCCGCGGGCAGCGCCGGCTTGAACCCCCAGCAGCTCGATCGCTACTTCCTCAGCGCCTTCCTCACCCGCCAATTCACGGTGGTGTGGCTCGTGTACCAGTTTGAGGAGGATGCCTTGCATGGCCGCCTCTCGCTGCAGTTGCTGCAGCCGTTGGCGCCGTTATGGCGCTACCTCGCCTCGCATCTGGCTGAGCAGGCCACCCGCCTGCCGGTGGTGATCGCGATCCTGGCGGGAGTGTTCTGGCTGCGGCCGGAGAGCGCCTGGCTGCCGCCGCTGCCGCGGCTGCTGGCCGGAGTGGTGGCGATCGGCCTGGCCTTCACACTCAACTTCCTGCTGCACGCCTGCATCGCCAGCCTCTGCTTCTGGAGCGAACGGGCCAGCGCCCTAGAGCGGCTGATCCTGCTGCCGCACCTCTTCCTTTCAGGCCTGCTGGCGCCGCTCAGCAGTTTCCCGCCCGGTCTGCGGGCTTTCGCCGAGGCCACGCCGTTCCCCTGGATGCTCGCCTTCCCCGCCCGGGTGCTGGCGTTGGATCCCAGCTTGGATGTGGGGCAGGGCTTTGCGGTGCTGGCCCTCTGGATCGCCCTGTTGCTGCCGCTGGCGGTGCTGATCTGGCGCGCCGGCGTGGGCCGCTACACAGCGATGGGGGGCTGAACGCCATGGCCCACCTGCTGCTCGGCCGCTACGGCCGCACGCTGCGGCGCTTCTGGGGCACAGCCCTGGCCAGCCGGCTGGAGTACCGCGCCGACATGGCGGTGGAGGTGCTGGTGATGGCCGGCAACCTGGCGGGCAGCCTGCTGGTGCTGAGCTTGCTGTTCCGCCAGGGCCGCGGCCTGGGGGGCTGGAGCTGGAGCCAGGCGCTGGTGGTGCTGGGGGTCTACACGTTGCTCGATGGCCTCTCCAGCGCCCTGCTGCGGCCGAACCTGAGCGCGATCGTCAGCCACGTGCGCGAGGGCACGCTCGACTTCGTGCTGCTCAAACCGATCGACAGCCAGTTTTGGGTGTCCACCCGCACCTTGGCCCCGGCCGGCCTGCCGGAGATCGCCACCGGCCTCGGCCTGAGTCTTTGGGCCGCCGCCCGGGCCGGTGCCCGTCCGTCTCCCGCCACCCTGTTGGTGGCGCCGCTGCTGTTGCTGGCGGCGGCGCTGATCCTTTACAGCGTTTGGTTTTTGCTGGCCACCACCACGATCTGGTTCGTGAAGACCTGGAACGCCACCGAGGTGCTGCGCTCCGCCCTCACCGCCGGCCGCTATCCGGTGAGCGCCTATCCGCCGCTGCTACGCAGCCTGCTCACCGCCGTGCTGCCGGTGGCGTTCATGACCACGGTGCCGGCGGAAGCGCTGCTGGGCCGGGTCAGCGGCTTCAGCGTGGCCTGGGCCCTGGTGGCCGCCAGCCTGAGCCTGGCGATCAGTCGGGCGTTTTGGCTGTTCGCGCTGCGCTCTTACACCTCCGCCTCCAGCTGAAGCGCGCCAGCGCCCAAGGCCCCCAGCCCAGGCCGCCGCAACGGCTTGGTGAAACCCTGCTCAGCCCCAGTTCTCTTCCTTGAGGAAGTGTTCCACCGGCTCCGGCCCTACCAACACCTGCTCGCGCGCAGGATTCAGGGGGCCGGCCAGCAGGTCCGCCGCCTCGATGCGGCTGCCCTCCGGCAGCAGCGGCTGGTCGGGGTCGAAGCCGGTGGGGTGGGTGATGCTGCTGGAGAACCCCCGGAAGATCAGCAGTTCAAACGGCTCCATGGCGCCTGCCGCCGCTGGCTCGGCACGGGTGGGCTCGGCGGCCGCGCCCGCCTCGCGCCACACCGGCAACACACCCCGCAGCCGCAGCACCCGGTCGGGTCGGTTGCGGCTGAGCTGCTCCAGGCGAGCCAGCAGGGCGGCGGCGGACAGCGACACGGTGAAGAAGGCCGGCGGAATCACAACAGCACCCTGACAGGGGCTGGGCCTGGCGCCATGAACGGAGCGGGGCTGCCATCCCGGCAGGCGTGATCAACAGCAACAACCTTGGGGTCAAGACGGCGACAAAACCAGCAACAAATTCAGATCGGCATTGAGGGCTATCCGCGGACAATCACGGGGGCCAGAAGATCTCCGATTCGCTGCCTGGTGTGCCGCTGGTTCGGCGTCAGGCCCACTCCGGGGTCATCGGAGCTGGTGAGGCTTGCGGCCGGTGCCAGGCTGGCCCTCCAGGCGGCACTGGGCTATCCCCGGCGAGGGCCAGGGCCCCTGGAATTGCCCCAGGTCTGGCCCCGGGTGGCGCGGGGGGACCGGGCGATACCGCGGCCCTAAAAGCCTCCCGCCACCCGCCCCTGGCGCGGCAGACGCACGATCATCCATTGCAAGATGCCTACCACGTAAGCCACCAGGGCGAAATAGCCCACGAAGGCGGCAACCCCTGGCGTCCAGGTGCCGCCAAACACGAACGCCAGCAGTTGGGACAGCTGGCCTTGCAGGGCCAACGGGGCCTCCAGCCACACTTGACAGCCAACCGCCCCCCGCCGGGCTCCGGCACAGCCCAGGGCCGTGGTGGCCAGAACCATGGAGGGAAGCGCCAGGAAGGTGAGCGCCCAACGCCAGATCCGCAAGGTGAGGGGCAGGGCGCGCCAGGGCGGCATATCGGCCAGCTCCTCGTTCAAATCCACCCAGAACCACAGGCTCAAGGCGGTGACCAACGGCGCTGCCAACAGCACCATGAAGCCCGCCGATCGGCTGTCCGCCAGCAGCAGCAAGGCGATGGGGTAAAGGCTGGCCACCTTCCAGTAGACATCCAGCAGCCTCAGCAGGGCGGGCTCCTGACGCCACGACGACCAGATCAGCAGCACCAACGGCAGGCCGAAGGCAAACAGGATGCCCAGCCGCACATCCAGCCAAACCAAGGTTCGATACAGCCCGGGTTGGAGTAGCAGATCGGGCACGGCGGGCAGGTCGGGATGGCGCCATTATCCGTATGCCCCCGCGGGCGATAGGGTTCGATCCCATGGCTGCCCTTCCCTCCTTCCCCTGGCTGGCCCTCCGTCAGGACTCCCCCTGGTGCCGCACGGCCCTGGCCCAGGACATCTCGCTGCAGGGGGCCGTGGAGGCGATCGAGGCCCAGCTATTCGGCTGGGGTGAGGCCGATCTGGCCTTGGTCTTCGCCTCCAGCGCCTACGCCAGTGATCTGCCCCGACTGTTGCCCCTGCTGCGGCGGCGCTTGAGCGCCCGCCACTGGTTGGGCTGTCTGGGGGGAGGTGTGATCGGCACCAGGGGGGGCAGCCCCAGGCCTGGGGAGGCCCATGAATGCGAACACGAGCCGGCCCTGAGCGTCACCTTGCTGCACCTGCCTGGAGTGGAGCTGCACCCCTTCCAGCTGGATCCCGGCGAGCTACCGGATCTGGATGGTCCTGCCGAACCGTGGTGTCAGAGGCTCGGCAGTTCGGTGGAGGCCACCCGCTCCCTCCTGCTGCTGGTGGATCCCGGCTACACCGCCATCAATGATCTGATCAGCGGCCTCGACTACGCCTTCCCCCAGGCCGCCAAGGTGGGCGGCATCGCCGGTCAGCACAGCGCAGCCCACCCTTCTCTGCTGTTCGATGACCAGGTCTGCGGCGGAGCGGTGGGTTGCGCGATCGGCGGCAGCTGGCGGCTCCAACCCGTGGTGGCCCAGGGCTGTCGGCCGATTGGACCGGTGCTGGAGGTGGAGCAGGCCCAACGCAATGTGGTGCTGCAGGTGAGCCGTGGCGAGCAGCGCCACAGCCCCGTGGCGGCGTTGCAACGGATCCTCACCGATCTAACGCCGGCGGAGCGCGAGCAGGTGCAGCACTCCCTGTTCCTGGGGGTCGGCCGCCAAGACTTCAATCTCCATCCCAGCGACGCCGCCACGCTTGCGGACGACAGCACACCCTTCCTGGTGCGAAACCTGCTCGGGGTCGACCCCCGCAATGGCGCCGTGGCGGTGGGGGATCGGATGCGGGTGGGGCAGAAGGTGCAATTCCAGCTTCGCGACGCCGATGCCTCCCGCAGCGAATCGCGCCAGCTGCTCCATCGCCTTGCCCGGAAGCACTCCGCCCCCTTGATGGCGCTGTTGTTCGCTTGCCTAGGCCGCGGCCAGGGGCTCTATGGCCAGCCGGATGGCGATGTCAACCTCTGCCGTGAGGCCTTCCCCGACCTGCCGATCAGCGGCGTGTTCTGCAACGGCGAGATCGGACCGATCGGCCTCAGCACCCATCTGCACGGCTACACCGCCAGCTGGGCCTTTCTGGTGGCTGACCCCGCGGACGCGCCCTAAGGCCAGGCGGTTCCATGGTCCGTCAGCACGTCAACCCGCTAGGTCGCTTCTACCAACTGCCCCGGTCCCTCCCGCCGCCCGAGGAGCTGTTCGCCGCGCCCGATTTGCCGCTTCACCTCGATCTCGGCAGCGCCCGCGGTCGCTTCTTGCTGGCGCTGGCTCCACTCCACCGCCAGCGCAACCACCTCGGCCTGGAGATCCGCCGGCCCCTGGTGGCCACCGCCGAGGCGGAGCGCGGGGCCCTAGGGCTCACCAACCTGGCATTTGTGTTCGCGAACGCCAACATCAGCCTGCCGGGCTGGCTGGAGGCCTTGCCACCCGGAAGGCTTGAGCTGGTCAGCCTGCAGTTTCCCGATCCCTGGTTCAAGCGCAAGCATCGCAAGCGGCGGCTGCTCAGGCCGCCGCTGCTGCGTGAGCTGGCGACCGCCCTGGCCCCCGGTGGCGAGCTGTTCCTGCAGAGCGATGTGCAGGCGGTGATCGCACCGATGCGGCAGCTGGTGGAGGCGAGCGGCTGTTTCGGCCGGGCGGCGGGTGAGGCTCACCCCTGGCAGGACGCCAATCCCCTGCCGGTGGCCAGCGAGCGGGAGATCCATGCCCAGCGCCAGGGCCTGCCGGTGTACCGGCTGCTCTACCACCGCAACGCCAACCCGGTGCCGAGCCTGGAGGCCCTGGAGGCCCTGGAGCGGGGCCCGAGCGGCGCCAGCGGCGCGGAGGAGCCCCAGGGCTGAGGCAAACCCGCCCTTTCCCCAGCATCACTGCCTCAGGGCCCCTTCCTCAGCGCCGGGGCTGCCACAAGGTGCCGCCGCTTGGCTGGCCTGGCCCGGTGCTTCAGGCTGCGAGCGCGGATTCAGATGCGCCGAGGTGGGGGCGGCGGAGAACACGGCCAGCCCATCCCGTCGGCTGATGCTGGATCGCGGCCCGCCCGGCCTGGCCGAGTTGTCTTCCGGTATCTCACCCTGAGGACCAGGCAGGCCTCAGGGCACGCGAGGCGTGGTTGCAGGACAGCACACGGGGGTGCCCCGGTCTGGAGTTCTGCGGCGAGCAGCCGGAGCAACGGCGCTTCCCAGGCGGTACAGACGTCGATAATCCAGCAGTTGAATCCCCCGGGACGCCGGCGCCCTGCCACGGCTCCGGCCGCCCCTGCCCCAGGCGTCGATGCAGTCCCCCCTCTCCGTTTCCCCGCCCCTGCTGCTGCGCTGGCAGGGACTGCTCGCCAGCT
>JBKCTK010000014.1:0-4458 GCA_046319055.1 Synechococcaceae cyanobacterium | reverse complement strand
CCCGCAAGGGTGCGGATGGGGATGTGGCGCTGCTGACCGGTGCGGTTGACCAGCACGGGCCGACCGGCCAATCGGGATCCGCCCCCTGATGCCACGACCTTGTTGGTTGAGTGTGGTTGAACCGGCGAGGGCTGAACCACCGAGGGCGGACCTCAGCCTTTGGCTTCTTCAGGCTGCGGATCGCGGCGCCGCCGAAGGCGCCGGCTGAAGTTGAAGGCCACCGGGGCTGCCAGCAGCGGCAAAGGACCTGGAACTGGGGCGCCCGAGGAGGAAGCGTCGTAGCGGAGTTTGAGCTCCAAGCTGGTAGGCAAGTTGATGAGGTCACCTCCGATCGAATCAGCGTTGTTGAGGCCCAGGATAAATTCATAGCCAACGCTGAGATTGCCGAACGGGTCGATGTAGGAAGACAAGGAAGCCACTGGCGTTGAGGCTGCGATCGGTCCAGCAAGCCCTGGACCAAGGCCTCCAAAAAAGGTTGAGGCCGCTACCCAATTCGTCAGCGTAGCGTCATAGGCGGTCACAATTGGTTCAATGAACAGGCCGTCGCCGAGGCTGGTTTTGTTGAAGCTACCTGTAATCGAGGCCACTCCGGTCCAAGAGGCGGTCGACGCGATGGGCAGGCTGGTGAATGTCTCCCAGAGATTCACATACACATATTCATTAGCAGGCAGACTGATGCTGCTGAAGCTGAAGTTGGTCAGCGTTAGATCAAGATTGAAGATCGGTGCAGGGCCAGGTCGTGTGATGCTGGAAATCGCATCACCACTGATTTGCACAGCGGTGGAAGGGGTGCCGAATGTGAAGCCAGCAACCGTATCGCTAACGCTGCCTGGAGCTGCCGGAGCCGTTAAGGACGGGGCGCCGATGAAGGCGGGCGTGCCTGGGTCGAAGATCACCAGCTTGGGAGCCAGCGACATCGTGTTCGTGTGGGGAGCAAGGGGGTTGATGTGGGTTGCACTCACCCGCACCGCGTGCGCTGGTGCCGCCGCAATGAATCCCAGCAGGGCGGCCAGGCCAAGAAGCCAGCCACGCTTGCGGCGTAAGTGCATCAACTGGCTGCATCGTATCCAGGCCAAACAAAGAGCAGGAGCTGTTGTTGCAAGAGCAGCCATCGCAAAGACCCAAGCAATGTTCATGGAATAATTAGGCGCTTTTTACGCCCTTGTCAATGCCGGGAATCATGATGCCTCCACAAAAGACTAGGTATAAAAACCGTTCGCGCCAGCTTCATTGGGGTTCCGCCAACGCATCCGCCTCGAATTGCTGAGCCGCCGCCAGCGTCGCCTCAACCGCGAAAAGGGCCTCAACAAGAGCGGGGCTGATGGTGAACGTGTCCAGCCCGGCGGCGGCCAGGATCGCCAGGTCCGAGGGCTGCCGCAGACTGGCCACCAACAGCCGCAGCGGGGCTCCCAGGCCATCGACGCAGCGCTGCATCTGGATCAGCTGCCCATGCCCATCGCGGCCCAGGTCCAACAAGCGACCCAAATAGGGAGCCAGGTAGGTGGCACCCAAGGCGGCCGCCAACACGACTTGATGGGGCTCGTAGCCGGCGGTCAAGGTGACGCACACGCCGCCGTCAATGAGCTCCCGGGCCGCCAAGGCCCCGTCCCGGGTGATTGGCAGCTTCACCACCACGCGCCCGGGGGCGAGGGCGGCCAAGTCTTTGCCGCAGGCGGCATAGGCGCGGGCATCCCCGCCCCAGACCTGCAGGTGCAGCTCGGCCGCGCCGAGAGCAAGAGCCCTCTGGCTCAGGCTGGCCAACTGATCGAGGCTGCAGGAATGGCCGGCGCGGCGCAACAAAGTGGGGTTGCAGGTGATCCCATGGAAGAGGCCAGAAGGCATCCACTCCTCCCAGGCCTGCACATCGGCTGTATCGAGAAACAGGCGCAAGCTCATCGATTGGGAAGCGGACCACCGCCGCAGTCTGGATGGACTGCCCGCAGGCTGATGCCAACAAGCAACAGATCACTTTAGGCAAGCCGCAACAAGCACAACCTCAGATTGCATCCATGGTTGGCAAGATGAATAGTGTCGCACGCCTCTTCCTTGCCTGCCCTTGCTTGTTCTCGTGGAGTTACCGACAACGCGACTTAGCCACGATGACGAGAAGAATGAATCACGAATCAGGCTTACCGCAAGCACAATTATCACAATCAATGATGCTCTGACGACAAGCCCTCTCGCCACCAGTGGGTTGAAGTTCACATCAAGAAGGCTGGGCTGACGCTTGCACCACTAGCACTTGCGCTGTTCGCCAGCTGGCGTGTTCGCGTTCAAACGGTTCGCACTCGAATTTTTCGGACTGGGCAAGCCGAACGAGACAGGATCCGAGCCTTTCCGACCAATGAAACCACTCAGTGCCAGCATTGGCTCGCTGGAGGGGCTACCAACATCCCTACCGCCTCTCACGTCTATCTCCAAACTAATCCCTAGATCCAGATCATGAATACTTGAGGAAAGAGTTGCTCTTGGGAAACTGGCTACATACACCGTTGCCCTGACATTCATTGAGTCCGACCCGAATCGATCATCGCCATTGGAGACAAGACGGCTTGCCTTGGCAGGGGTTACTGCGGCTCACGGCTGGATGATGACTGGATGCGATAGCACGAATGTGGAATCCCGATCGCATCTCGAAGCCTGATGCCACGAGGAATGGCGGGCTGATCGATTCTTCTCAAGACACCATCTGCCTACCCCACGCTGTCAACCTTGCGGCCCTGGTCAGTGGGCGAGCGGTCTGCCAAACAAAAAGGCCCCTCTCTATGGTTGATGGAGAGGGACTTTAGGAGATCGACATTAATCAATCAAGTGCACCCTAATTTGCGGCAAGGAGGGTGGAGTGATGGATTGAACAGTGAGCTGAGGCTAGCTGCAACCCGATTTAGTTGGCTTTGGCTGCAGAGACACGTGCCCGAGCACGGCTGAGGGCCATTTGGGCCTTCACCTTCTGGGGCGTGGAAGGCTGGCCATCAAATCCAGCAGCGAACTGCTGCGCCTTCTCCAAATCCTGTTCAGCGGAAGCAACATCGATCCGACTACCCAGCTGGGCTTCGTTCACCAGCACGGTGACCTCGTCGGCATCCACCTCAGCAAATCCGCCGCTGACAGCGATGGATTGCCAGTTGCCTGCTTGGCGGAGGCGCACGACCCCAGGATCGAGGGCCGTGAGCATCGAGACATGGCCCGTGAGGACACCCAGTTGGCCTGTGGTACTTGGCAGGATGACCTCATCGGCCGTGCCGTCGTAGACACTTTGATCAGGCGCTAAGACCCGTAAGTTGAACGTCATGGGAAGAATCTCCGGTTAGATTCGGCGATCACTTGGCATCAGCCGTGATCTTGGCCGCCTTCGCTTTCACTTCCTCGATGCTGCCCACCAGATAGAAGGCGGCCTCCGGTAGGTCATCGAGTTCACCAGCCAAGATCTGATTAAAGCCTTGGATGGTTTCGTCGAGTTTCACGTACTTACCAGGCATACCGGTAAAGATTTCGGCAACAAAGAAAGGCTGAGAGAGGAACTTTTCGATCTTGCGGGCCCGATCGACCGTGCGGCGGTCGTCCTCGGACAGCTCATCCAGGCCAAGGATGGCGATGATGTCTTGGAGTTCCTTGTAGCGCTGCAAGGTGGACTGAACAGCGCGGGCCGTGCGGTAGTGATCTTCACCAACAACCGCGGGCTGAAGCATGGTGCTGGTGGAATCCAGTGGGTCAACGGCCGGATAGATCCCTTTGGAGGCCAAGCCGCGGCTGAGAACTGTGGTGGCATCCAGGTGAGCAAAGGTGGTCGCCGGAGCCGGATCGGTGAGATCGTCGGCCGGCACGTAGACAGCCTGGATGGAGGTAATCGAACCTTCCAGGGTGGAGGTGATGCGCTCCTGCAGTTCACCCACGTCGGTGCCGAGGGTGGGCTGATAGCCCACAGCTGAAGGCATGCGGCCCAGCAATGCCGACACTTCCGAGCCAGCCTGCACGAAGCGGAAGATGTTGTCCACAAACAGCAGAACGTCCTGTTTGTTCACATCACGGAAGTGCTCAGCCATCGTGAGTGCCGAAAGGCCAACACGCATGCGGGCTCCGGGGGGCTCATTCATCTGCCCATAGCAGAGAGCAACCTTCGACTTCGAAAGGTCCTCAGAGTTGATCACCCCGGATTCCTTGAACTCTTCGTAGAGATCGTTCCCTTCCCGGGTGCGCTCGCCCACGCCGGCAAAGACAGACACACCGCCGTGTTCTTTGGCGATGTTGTTGATCAGCTCCTGGATCAACACGGTCTTGCCGACACCGGCGCCACCGAAGAGCCCCACCTTGCCTCCTTGGCGATAGGGAGCCAGCAGGTCGATCACCTTGATGCCGGTTTCGAACACCTTGGGCTTGGTCTCAAGCTCGGTGAGCTTGGGGGCCTCGCGGTGGATCGGGGCGGTGAGGGTGGTGCTCACGGGGCCCTTCTCGTCCACG
>JBKCTK010000013.1:0-17779 GCA_046319055.1 Synechococcaceae cyanobacterium | reverse complement strand
CTTCAGTGCTGATCAACAACGGGAAGTGCCCTGCCCACACCCGCTCCACCAGCTGCAGCAGCGCTTGTTTTTCCTCGGTGTTGAGCGTTGGCGCCAGCTGCTGCAGGCGGGGCAGCAGCCTGGCGAACAGATGGCTGTCGGCCTGGCCCAGGCGCAGGAAGGCGAACAGGGCCGGGGCGCTGAGCTCCTCGGCCATGGCCCGTGCCTGCTGGCTCAGGGCCAGATAATCCGCCGCGCTGAAGGCAGCGACATGGCGGCGCCAGGCGGCTTGGGTGGCGCGGTGCCCAGCCGCATCGGGCAGCAGCAGCAAGGCGATCGGATGCAGGCCCTGGTGGCCCGGCTCGGGCCGCAGCGCCAGCCCACCGGCGGCCTCCGCCCACTGGCAAAACGCGTGGTAGTTCACGCTCAGCGACACGCAGTCGTGATGGACCAGGCCCGGCGGTTCGGGGCGCACGTTGTTGGCGAGGGCGCTGTGGCCCTTGTCGGCGCTGAGCAGCAGCAGTCCCTGCTGGGAGAGGGCACCGAGGCGGTTGAGCGCCCGCAGGGCGGGGGCCGGAAACAGCAGCCAGGCGTCGGGCACGTCCGCCAGGGCCTGCTGGTAGGTGGCCAGCAGCCCATCCAGGCCGGGATCGTCGTAGGGAGCGGCCGGCAACGGCTCACTGCTGTAATTGAGCTCCAGGGCGTTGAGCAGGGCGGCGGGATCGGCCCCCTGGGCGGGAAGTGCGCTGCGGAGGCTCAGCAGGCCACGCTCGGGTTTGCCGCGGCGAAAGCGCAGCAGCTCCGTGGGGATGCAATCAAACAGGTAATGGGCGATCAGCACCAGCGGTTCGCTCAGCTCTCCGGGCCCGATCCGCAGGCCGCTGTGCTCCAGCCGCAGCTCACGGCTGCGGGTGAGGTCCACCCGGGCGCGATCGGCCAGGCCGCAGTTAAAAAACGGCTGCAGGCGCGGATGGTGGGCCCAGGCCTGCAAATTGCTGGCGCAGAAATCGCTCAGCACAACACGAAAACCCGCCGGATCCAGCCCGGCCCGCTCGCACAGCTCCAGCAGTTGCAGCAACAGGTGATAGGAAAACCGCCCGGAGCCGGCGCCCAGCTCGCAGATCAGCAGCGGCGCGGCGGCCGGATCGCGGCGCAGGCGGTCGAGCCGAAACGCCACCAGCACCTCGGCGGTGGCCGCCGCCATGGCCGGATTGGTGGTCACATAGTGGGGCACGGCGCCATCGCGCCAGGCATGGCGGCCCAGTTGGGCGAAATACTGGCGCTGCAGGTGCCACAGCCGGGAGGCCGCGAAGGGCACGGCACCCTCCAGCAGCTGGGGGCTGGTCTGGGCGGGGGCTTCCACCGGGGCGGGGGGGAATGCGTTGGGGCTACCCCAGAATGGCCAGGCGATGGGAAGTCCACCAGTCCCCATCTCCCAAAGTTTTCTGATCGGCAAGAAGCAATTGAGATGATTGGTGTTGCTGCCAGGCGCCGCAGCTTGAGGATTGGCAACCTCGGATTTCGGAGCCTTCAGCGCCAAGTCCGTGCTCAAAGCCTCCCAGCTCACAATCAGGCGCTTCTTGGCCTGTGCACTGGCTACAGACTTCCTGTCTGACCAGCGAATTCGCCGGCTCGCGAATCGGGAGCCGGCGACCGCTCATGCTTCCAAAAACGAACCATTCAAGGCTGAAACAGTAAACCTGAGCCCAAAGCCAGCAGCAGGCCAACAAAAGCGCAAGATTGAACCATCATGTCAACCCGACGGATGCTCCGGATCGCCTTTCCCTCATTGTTGTCGTTGCAGGCTTTGGCGTGCAGATTCGTACTCCAGCAGAACAGCAAGAAGAGAACGCCGGATACGAAGTAAGCGTAGATATAAAGCCAGTCTAAGTAGCTAACATAATCCATTGCGGGGAGGTCTGTCTTGTAGCCGATCTGCAGAAAAATAAGTGTTAACAAGATCGTTGTTGGAATGGCGAGGCGCACGTCGCCCAAAGACCCAGGCAAAGATGGTGACATAATCGCGATTCCAATCAAGATCAGCAATGGGAAAATATACGCCCAGAAGGCTGCGCTACAATTTGAATGATAGAGAATATGGACTGTGACAGCGCTGTTAGCCCCGGGCTTTGTGTAGCCAAAGTTTGTTGCATATTGATGAAGATATTCCTTGATTTCTGCGCCAAGTAAGGTGTAGCCATTAATATCAGCATATTGGCCAAGGATGTGATTGTTGGTATTTTGATCGGTATCGAGACCGATGCAACCATATTTATTACCGGGATAGCAGGATAGAAGATCAGGGCCCAGCTCAAGACCAACTGGTAATGTCAGTTCAACAAATGGAAACGCGCTTAGTCGTAGTTTGTCGATGTAGAATGTGCCTGAAAAATGGAAAATCTGCCAGTATTTGCCATCGCTTAGTCTTTCGGGATTGGGTTGTTCAGTTTCAACTAATAAGTTGTCAGAATCTACTTGATTGGTGAGCTCAATCAGTTTCTCTTGTTGGATGCCATTCTCCTTGATAATTGTATTGATTAGTTCTGGCCATTTGAGCCAGTACCAGCCCTCAACTTTGAACACGCGATCCTTCATGGATAAATCATAAATATTTTCAATCTGTACGCCAATCTCTATGCGTTTATCCGGTGAGGTTTGGACCTTTGGCGCCATTTCATTTGTTAATTGATAAGATTGTTGATATGTGTTTCCTGGGCCTTTCCTGACATGCGATGTTGGCGAGATGCTCCAACTCGTTGCGACGCTGGTGAAATGGCGATGCAGGAGTCCGATTAACAGCAGACAGGCAAGACAGGCTGCTGCGGCAATGATCGCCACTCGGATGACGCGGTGTTGGCGTGGAAGCATGGAGTCTCGATCCTTTCTTGGGTAAGCTGGTGGCCAGGGGAAGCCTGGCGGTTCTGGTGGAGAAGCTCGATCGTCCTGACCGTTGCCCAGCGCTCCGGCTGGATTCGGCTGACACTTCTCAGCTGCTCTCCCTGTTTTAATGGCTCAATTCTAATTGTAGGTGGTCCTACCAGAATTGCTGATTCTTTGGAATTCTTGATGTTTAGCCCCTGTCAGGTCTTGCAGGGTCAGCGTCCCTCTGACGTGGATGGTGTCATGAGGGAGCAGCCGACTGGTGGAGGTTTTGGTCCCGCCCAGGCTGATGGTCTTTGCAGAGTTCTCGCGCCGCCTGGGCCGCCGCTGAATGAATCTCCAGAACCGAACCGCTCTTGCTGAGTGACTGACAGGCTTCCTGAATGGCCTGGTTTGAAGTTGGATAAATCGTCAGAGTGCCATCCCCATTGGCGCTGATCAGGGCTCCGTCGCGCAACTCCGCGAGGCTCCATACACTTCCCGATGGGACATGAAAATACTCGCCTAGAGCTTGGCCGTTGCGCCAGATCTGTAGATCTCCGCTACTTCCTCCGGTGACCCAGTCTCCGTTGCGGCGGATGATAATGCTGACCACCGATGTGTGGATAGTTTTGATCGGATTCTTCATGGGCTGGCTCTGGTGCCACCGCCGCAAATAGCCATCATCACCACCGCTCAAAAGGTCTCCATTGGGGAGGATAGCCATCGCCCAAACCGCTCCATGGGGCGTTTTGATACTGCTCTTGAGGCGAGGACGATCCTTCAAGGTCCAGTGCTGAATCGTGCCATCGCGACCGCCACTGAACAAGGTTCCATCGGCGTCTATCAGCAAGCTTGTGACACCGCCTTGATGGGTATGGGCCTCACTAACAGGCTGGCCATTTCGCCAGATCCGAAAATATCCATCGTCTCCCCCGCTGACAAGATCGCCTGAGGGCAAGATGGCAAGGCCATAGACCCGCCGATGTTTTGTCAGAATGGGATGATCCAGTTTCGTTCCACCTCTCCAATGATGCAGGGCGCCATCGCTGCCACCGCTGATCAGATCACCGTTGCATAATTGAATGATACTGAGACTTTCTATATGATTTGGTTGGATGCCGTTGACGTGGCCTAGGTGGGCCGACCAAATCCGAATAAAGTTGTTGTTGCCTGCCGCCAGTCGCTCGCTGCCTCCACTAAGAATGAATCCATTCCTCCTGATTAGTAGAGCAAAAATGCTGCTGTGGTGACTGTTTGTCCGCTCCAGCGATTGTCGGTTCTTGGACCATCGCTGCATGCTGCCATCGTCTCCGCCGCTGATCACCTCTCCGGAGGGAAGGGCAACCAACGCGCTGACGGCTCCTTGCTGACTCGGTACAGGCGATCCCGCTGGACGGCCTTGATGCCACCATTGGAGATTGCCTTCCCTGCCTCCGGTCACCCAGTCGCCGTTGGGCAGCACCGCCACACTCCAAACCTCGACATGGCCCGTGGGCAGGGGTGGAGCGAGAGCGCGTCCGGTGAGCCTGTTCCAGCGGCGCGCCATCCCATCGGTGCCGACGCTGAGCAGGTTGCCATCCGCCGTGCGTACCAGGCCCCGGATCAATCCATGTCCTGTGGCCACCGGCTCACCCTGGCGCTGTCCAGCGCGCCACCGTTGCAGAAGGCCTTCAGCACCCGCAGTCCACCACTCCTGTTCGTTGATCGCCACGATCCCACGAACACCGTTGACATGCTTAGTGAAGACCACATCGGGCTGCGGTTGGCCTTCGGCTGACCAGAAGCGCAGGGTGCCATCTCGCCCCCCGCTGATCAGTCGACCCGAGGGGGTCTCAGCCATGCTCCAAACCTCATCTTGGTGGCTCAGAAAGTGACCACGAAAATGATTGTTCGTCGCGGCATCGCGGAGGCTCAAGGCCAGTGGCACAGCTTCATTGGGCTGATGCTGCAAACTGCTCATGGCGGCTAAACCGTAGACCATGCTGATCAGCGGGTCTGTCTTGAGCATGGAGAGATGCACGCTTTGGTACTGGCGGGTTTGCGCTTCGTAGGCGGCCATAGATTGAAGTTGCCCCCACGCCCAGGCCGTACCAGCTATCAGGCTCAGGAGGCTGAGCCCACCAATGATCAGGTGTTGTTTGCGTCGTTGGTCTAGAAGCATCTGATCACGGTTGGCGACGCTAGCTTCGATAAACTGTTTGAGCTCCGTGGAGATCTGTTGCGGACGATCTTCCAACCAGGTTTGCGCCCGCGTAAGTTTCACTCCGTTGAGCAGATGGGCGGTCCTAGTCTCCTTGCTGGCCTCCTGCCAGTCGCGCAGCTCCTGTTCTAGGCGCTGGCAGCCCACAAGAAATTCTCGGGCATCGTCCAACCACTGACGCAGCAGAGGCCAGTTGCGCAGCAGGGCCTCATGGGCCACTTCCACCCAGCGCTCCTGGTCGCGTTGCTCCACGGTCAACAAGCGGGCTTGCACGAGATGGCTGAGCAGTGTTGATGCCTGAGGCGGTAGCTCGTCCCAGAGGGCGGGACGACGGGTGTAAAAGTCCTGTTCATTGACACGTACAAGCGATGGGACAAAAGCATCGCGGAGGGCCAGGATTTCGGCATCTGAGGGTTGCCACAGTTGAAGAACGCCATCCGCCGCGCGTCGCACCGCATTTTCCAGGGGGGAAAGCTGGTGTTCCGCATCACCAAGAGTCTGGTAGTCCGAGAGACTAAGGAGTCGATCCGCTCCACCCAGGTCGTAGGTTTCACGCAAGGCAAAGGCCAGCAATGGCAGGGCATCGTCCGTGCGGACGTCGCGAATCACCGCCTGCACAAACGCCTCCTCCACGTTCAGGCCTGCCACCTCGGCGGGCCCTTTGATGATCTCCACCATCCGCTCGCCCGGCAGGGGCGGCAACGACACCTCGGAAAGGGGCACGGCAAGGCCTTCGGCCGCTTGAAGGCAGCCCAGGAAATCGGACCGTAGAGTCATCACCACCTGGAAGCCAGCTTCAGAAAGAAGAGCGGTGCTCAGGCCGGCGAAGAACTTCCTGACCTCTTCGGGGTTGCCCTCGTTGAAGAGCTCTTCTGCCTGATCCACGCTGATCAGGATCTGCGCATCTGGTGTTTTCCGGGCCAGGCGAAGATCCGCAGCGAGACCGCTCAGCAGGGGAGAGAGGGAATGATTGGCATCGGCCTCGCGGAGTTGCTGATGCAAAATGCGCCAGTCGCGTCCATCCGCGAACGCGAGGCTGAAAGCCTGGGCCAGTGCTGCCGAAGCGGCTCTCTGAGGTCGGATGGGTGGAAGAGGAAGCCACTGGCGCCCGGCGCGCTTCAAGCGGGGCAAGACCCCTGCTCGCAGCAGGGAAGACTTTCCGGATCCCGAGGCCCCCAGCAAGACGACCACCTTAGCCGCCCCCTGGATGCGCAGCATATGCAGCTGTTCGATCAGCCTGCGAATTTCCTCGTCGCGTCCAAAGAAGATGGCCGCATCCTCTTCGTCAAAACTCAACAAGCCGGGGTAGGGCGATCGGGCGGAATCCCAGGAAAACCCGCCCCTTTCATGGAGGGCGAGAGCGGTAAGTTCTCGGGCCAGAGCAGTCAGACCAGCCTCTTGATCCTGACGAAGGTCAAGCTGCTGCAGGTCTGAGGTGATGGGCACCCGAGAGGCTGGATCGTCGTTTTCGCCATCGCTGACCCCAGGAACTCCCAGAAGCTGAAAGATGGGCTTGCCCAGGGCTCGAGCCTGGGTAAATTCGGCAAAGCACCATTTCGAAGCGAGCCAATGGCTGCTCTGCACGATCACCAGCGCTTGGGAGGTGGCGATTTCGCGGTAGAGGGTGCGTTCCCAATCGGCGCCGGGTGGGATGCCGGAATGTTTGTCGAAGTCGAGAAACGGGGCCTCGAATCCATTGCGGCGCAACCACTCGGCCAACCAGAGGGCGGCAGCACCATCGCGACTGGAATGGGAAAGGAAGACACGTGCCATCAACCCACCGTGCTGGATGGTGACATGAATGAATGAGCATACCACCGACGAGGCCCGCAATCTGATCAAGCATTTTCACGAAGTATCATTGAGGGGGTCGTGAAATTGGCAGCGTGAATCCACCCCTGATTGGCATCTCTCAGTAAGATCAGATCGTAGAACGAATGGTGTGACCTCAGCTGCTCAGCGATCCGGCGGCGGGGAAGGCATCACGCCACCGTGGTGATGGGCAATCCAGGCCTGCTCCAGAGAATCCCACACATCATGGCCCAGTTGCTTCCAATTGGTGGGGACGGTAAGCAGGCGGCTGCGACAGAGGGCGCCATTGGCTGATGGCACGCCCCAGCTGCTTCTTAGCAGACCAGTGATCTTGCGCTGGATCACCTCTGGCCTGTGAGCACGTACTCCTGCGGAGAAAACTTCGTCTTCCTGGCCGCCGGCAATGAAGTTGGCCGACGCATCGCATCGTTAAGAGCATTACCAGCCTAGTGTTGTTGCATCAAGAGATGAAATCGGGTGTCGAGGCGTCGAACCACCGCTGACCTCCGGACGCAGCCGCCCGAGGCAGCCGGCAATGATCGCCTAGGTCGTCGACTGGCCCTTGAGGCAGCCGTCGACGCTATGGGGGCGTTCAGCGCTGCAGGAAATCGGAGGCTCAATGAGTTGCAGGAGCTCACGGGATATCACCGCAAGTCTTTGCTGCGGCTCCTGAACCGCCCGGATTCTGTCCCGCCATCGGAGCTAGGCGGAGCAACTGACGAGCATGCGAAACCGTATCACCGCCGCCGATACGACCCTGATGGCGTTGTGGGCCTGGTGCCGCTGTGGGAGGCGAGTAATCAGTTGTGCAGCAAGCGCTTGCAGGCGCTGTTGCCTCTGCTGGTGGCGTCCCTCGAGAGCCATGGGCACCTGAGCCTCGAGCCCGAGGTGCGGAGAGTTGTTGCTGGCGATGAGCAGCGCCACGATCGATCGGTTGCTGGGCCCAATCCGCAAGAAGAGCGGTGGTAAAGGCTGGCGCCGTCCGCCTCGGGCCTAAAGCGAGGTCAGCAGGCGGGGACCGGTGCGGACGTTTAAGGGCTGGGCCGACCACAACGATCCGGGTTGGCTTGTCCGCTGCGGGGGATCGATGCGGATAACGACCCGGTGGTTGGCCCTCCGGCCGACTGCGTCGACGTGGACAGCTATCAGTGGTTGGTGAGTCTGGGGGCAGCACAGGTGCTGGGGGAGCTCTACGGCGCTCTGCGCCTGATCACCAACTTGTTTCAGCACTCATTCAAGCTCAAAAGCAGTGAACGGGACGATGGCCGCATCAAGCGGAAGCAGCACCCGCCGCGGACGCCGCACCAGCGGTTACTGACCACGGCCAGATGAGCGAGGAGAAGAGGGCCCAGCTGAGGGAGTTGCAGCGAGGAACGGATCCACAAATGCTGCTGGAGACGATTCGTCGCTGCCAGGGCCAGCTGGCGTTGCTGGCGAGCGGTAAGCAGGACGCCGGCCTGAGAACAGGAGCCACCGTTGCGGATCTGACACAGGAGAGCCGAGGGAAACGCTCAAGGCCGGATCCATTTGAACCCGACGTGGAACTGATCGGGGGCTGGCTGGAAACCGAACCCCTGCTGAGCTCAAAGGAGCTGATGCAGCGCCTGGTGGCCCACAAGCAGGAGCGCTACAGCGACCGCCAGATGCGCACGTTGCAGCGGCGCCTGCACGGGCAACGGCTGCGGCGGATCGAGGCAGAGATGGCCAACAACGGCGAGCCGAAAGATGGAGGAGGGGGGTGTAAAGACGGGGGCATCGAATCGCCAGGATCCCGATCGAGACGTTGCGTTGAGGCGGCCGGCCCAATGGCGCGGTCCGAGGCCGGGCCCACCCAGTGGGGGCGGACCCGACATGGCCCCCTGGGGCCTGACCTGCCGCCAGAACCAACAACGGTGCCGGTGGATCAGCGGTAAACCTAAACCAATCGATGACCGGTGGTTCGCATGAACTCCGCCAAAGCCGAGCTGAGGCCTAATGCCTGGGCATAAGCGTCTAGAACTTAGCTGGCGACCATCAAGACTGGCAACCATCTATTGAGGAAATTGACAGCCAAAGGGGTTAACCCGGGACATCCGTCAAGGCCAGCAAGGATTAGAGGTGGGCTCGGTTGCTGCCGCTGGGATCGAGCTGGACTCGGGCGGAAAGCAGAGCGCATCGATCGAGGCGAGCAGTTAGCTGCCTTTGGCGTTCTCTTGCCTCAGCTGCTCGGTTTCTTTCTCGATCTGCTCGCTGTCGCTCCTCACTCGCAAGATTTCGTTCTCGAGCTGCTTCATCCTCAGCTCGCGCCGCATCCTTGCGCTGCTCGTAATCGGGATCCCGACGCCAATTCCGCATCGACAACAACTGTCGCCAGCGAGGCAGCGATGAAAACGATTCCCCATTGCTGTTGGAGCGCGATGGTGCGGCCGAGGAGGGTGATGTGGTCATAGGAGGAAAAGAGGGCGATCAGGCTGAGGGCGATGCCGCTGAGCACCTGGAGCACACCGAGGCGATCGAGGCCCAGCCAGCGGCGGGATGGTGCTGTTGATTCTGGCGGGTCTGGCTGCTCCAGGGCGCTAGTCGCCGGCGGCTGGGCTGCGGGTGGGGATGGCGACACGGCACCCGGGGGTGTGGCGTTGGCGGGTGGGCCCTTACGAAAGGGCCCAGCAGATCAATGCCACCAGCTGCCACACCGGCCGCCGCCACGCCCCTGAAGGGTGTCTTCCCCTACCCCTCCACCCGCGCTCTGTCGGCTTCCTCAGCGGTGGCGATGGCCTCGTGCGCCTGATCGCGAATTTTGGCGTAAAGCCGCTTGGCGGGATGGCGGGGTGGCAGGCGATCATGCAACTGCTGGACTTCCGCAGCCAGGGCCAGCTCTTGCGGGCAAGGCTCACCGAAGGCACGCAGGCGCAGGGGGCGACGCACCGCCGCCGACAGGCTTTCCACGAGCCAATCGCTGCTGGTGCGGTCCATGACGGCGGCAGTGAGCAGCAGCTCGCGCACGAAGGTGTGCTGCTCCAGGGGAAAGCGCTCCGGTGCCTCGGCCAGCAGGGCGGCCAAGAGTTGCAGATGGGCCAAGCGGGGCTGGGGGGCGTCTTGCCACCAGCGCCAAAGAGAGGTGGTGAGCTGCGGTTCGCGCCAGCCGAACAGGCAGGCGACGAGGTTCGCCCAGACGGCGCCGAAGGCGGCCTGATCCGCGCGGGGCAAGCCCCAATCCAGGCAGGTGCTGAGCAGTGCCGGACCTTGCGGCAACTCCAGAAGATAAAGGGAGTCGCTGGGGTGGTGCTGGTACCAAAACGGAAGGGAGAGCTGTTCCGGCTGCTGCAGGCACTTCTCCAGTCGAGTCTTGGCCAGGTTCACGACCAGTTCGGGCCAGCGCGGGGCGAAACGCTTGAGGAAGTCACGGAAGTGGGGATCGTCCAGGTCGGCTGGTGCCTGCATCAGCCGCAGGAGCCGTTCGGCATCGTCCTGGCTGATCTGCTCCAGCGGGATGCCAAGCTCCTCATCCCCCAGCCAAAGCAGGATCTCGGCGGTTGCGTGGGAACGTTGGTTGTTGGACGACAGCAGATCGGGATGCGCTGAGGTGATCAAGTCGATCGCGAGCTGAGGCTCTGGCCGTCCCAGCCGCATCACGATGCGTGGCAGTTGGCTGAGGGTTTCGGGATCATCGCTGCAAAAGATGGCTTCCAACCATGCCCGATCCTGGGGGAGGAGTGCACGCCCCTCGAAGCCAACCTGGGCATAGGCGGCGGCGATCAGCCGTCTGTGGTTATCGCCTTGGGTCGAGGAGTTCTCGATCCAGGCATGGGCCTGAAAGGGCGCCCTGCTGAGCACGATCGCCAAGGCGTGCGGGGAAAAGGCGGCCAGGGGGGCGGAGGGATCGGAGCGTGTCAGGGCGAGGAGGGCCCAGGCATGCCCCTGGTGGCGAGAGAGCAGAATGTCGAGGAAAGGTTTGGCCCTTTGTTGCCAGCCGTGAGGGGTGTAGGCAGCGATCTCTGCCATGGCGGCGTTGATCTCCTGCATCAGCGTTTTGGAATCCGGCTGCTCCCGTTCGAGAACGGTTGCCAAGCTTTCGTGCAGGCGGGGGTGATCTCGTTCGTTGCGATTCCAGGTGAGATAGCACCAGCCATCCATCAGATGGCGGCAGAGCCGGGTGGGCAGATCCCGATCCAATCGGACCAGTACTGCGGTAGCCGCTGGAGCCAAAACAGGGTTTGGCAGATGCCCTTTGGTGTGGAAGGAATAACGAGCCACGGGCTGGGCGACGCGAACCAGAACCGGCGCCGGCAGATTATGAAGATCAAGCATCGCGTTTAGGCGCTGCAGGGTGTCCTGGAATTCCTCCGTCCAGGACGCCTTTTCGAGATCAGAAAGTGGTAGCTCTGGCCATCCATCTGGATAGCGCACGGCGTGTTCGAGCAGGTCTGCAGCGGCGAAGGCCTGGCGCCGGTTGACGCTGCTGAGGCTATTCAAAATTGCGTCGATCACCTTCCTCCTCAAGGGGCGGACCGCCTCAGGGTTGACGCGATAGACCTGCGTCACGATCTCCATGGGCCGCCCAGGGTTGCTTTGGAGGTGGTGCGCTGTGGTGATCAACGCCCCTTTGAGGATCGCGAAGGGCGTGGAGATGCCGGTCCAGCTTTCCGCTGCGGGGAGCAGCCGCAACGCGAAGGCCACCACCGCCTTCACGTTGTGCTGGGAGTGGAGAACCACGGGCCGGGCCAACTCCTGCAGCACGCGCAGTGGGTGGTTGGGGTGATGCTGGGTGTCGCGGCTATCCGATCGGGCCAGCTCCCAGAGCAGCTCACAAGCGCTCTCCAGCTGTTCTCCTGAGGAGACAGCCCCTTTGATTAAACGGCAGACATCGGGATGGGAACCCTGGCCGGCCGCGATCCAACGCCGGGCGAGGGACATGGCGCATTGGGGTTGATAGAACGCCGCGGCGATAGCGGCCTTCAGCAGGCTTGGTTGAGGCCAGATTGGCCTATCGATCAGGCTCCAGAGGTATTCCAGCCGCGGCTGGCGAACCACGGTTTGCACCCGCAGCCGCCAATCCAGCCGGGAAAGATTGAACAGCAGCTGGCCTTTGTAGCGGTGATCGGCGCGATGAAATAGCTGCTCGGGGTAGGTGTTGAAGGCGCCCTGGGCGGTGATGCAAGATTCAACGATCAGGGCATCGGCCAACAGATCAGGCGAAAGGCTATAACGGGGACCTCGTTGTACCAGCACACCCGATAGCAATAGGGATTTGGTCAACCGAGTGGCTTCAGGGGTCTGAATCTGGTGCAGGCACTCCAGGAGATCCAACACTCCAGCGGCATCGGGATCGAGGGGTTGGAGCAAGGCAAACAGCAACAGCATCCGCCGCACCCGATCCGCATCGGACCCGCCAGCAGCGCCATCGCCCACGCTGGTGCTGATCATCCGGATATAGCGAGACCAGACAGTGGCTTGAAAGGCCTGGGAGGAGGCGAACCTGCGGGGATCCAGCCCCTCCCGGGCCACCAGCTGGGCCCCAATCACCAAGGCCAAGGGGCTGTCTTGGCAGAGGCTGCCAATGAGTGGCGCCAGGCGTTGATCACCACTGTGGCGTGCCAGCACCTGGCGGGCCAACACTTCGGCATCATCCTGGCTGGGCCGCTCCAGGGTGATCGCTTGGTAGGCGGCCCCATTCAGATTGAACTGGGACAGGCTGGTTTCAATCGCAGGAGCCTTGGCGGGGTGGCAAGCCAACAGCAGTCGTGCATTTGGTTTCTGAAGAAGGTGGCGGCCGAGGGGATCCAGACTCTCAAGATCCTGGGCATCATCCACAACCATTAGCGTTTCTCTCCCCCCCAGGAGTGTCAGATCTGCGGGGTCGATTCTCTGGCCAGTGGCGATCACAATCCGGGTCTCAGGCTTGCTGCTTGTGATGTGATTGAGTCCATCGAGCAACAAGCGAGTCTTCCCTTCACCAGGCCCGCCAATCAGGCCAATCACCCGTACGGACGGATCTACCAAGGCCTCACGAAGTCGTAGACGCTCGGCACTGCGGCCCACAACCTCCCAGCAATGGTGGAAGAGCGCTTGATCCGACAGAAAATGGGAGAAGAACTCATCTGGGCTCAGCCACGTTGCAGATCGTAGTTTGCCTGTTAGCGCAAAATATTGTCCTGGGAAATAGATGTCAATCAGCCGATGTTGATCCCATGGATCGATGAGGCGGAACTTCACGGAAAGATCCTGCTGGTCCCAGAGTTCCCAGTCCGGATGATTACAGAGTGCATCTCTCGCCTTCGGAGAAGCGATCCTGGCTAGAAGAATGATCTTCTTCTGCGAAGCAATCTTATGTTCTTCAATGACCTTTTTGATACTGGCTGGTCCGAACCGCCTCTCCCTCTTGACTTGAAAAGTCCATTTTTTGCCATCTGCCCATCGCATCTCAAGGTCGATGCCTTTTTGATCTTGCCCTTCACCGCCGTACTGGTTGATGGTTGCATCTGGAAACAGGCATGGCAACAAATCGTGGCAGAAATTCTCAAAGCTCTTCCAATGCAAATCGTCGAATGGGAGTTGAGTGTCAAAAGTGGCGGCCACGGTCGGTGCAACAGACTACAAGGAGAGTGATGCCTGCAGTCTATCTTCGCATGGTTCAGGGTCATACAGGGCGTCATTGTTCATTCAGTCCGGGCTGCACATCCGCGAGGCAGGACACGTGGTAGATCTCGACGGGGAATTCAATGCCCAGTGGCTGACCATGAATGAGTTAAGCCTGAGCCTTCCAGGGATTGATCAACTTTATCTTGATTCCTTCGAAGTCCGCCACATTGCGCGTCACGAGGGCGAGGCCGTGTTGCAGGGCTGTGGCTGCGATCATGGAATCGCGCATGCTCTTCGCATCCGGCACGTGCACCACGGCGAAGCGCCGGGAGGTCTCCACTGCAAACGGGAGAACCTGGCCATCGAACTGCTGGAAAACCGCTTCAACCCAGGCGCGCAAGTCTTTGCCATGGGAGCGATCTTTGCGCTCCATTCGCAACACACCCATCTCCAATTCCAAGACCGTGATTGAGGACATGTAAAGCTGTTGAACAGGTTGCTCTTCTGCCCAGGAGCGGACGGCTGTCGATTGATGCGGCTTGCCGTGATGCAACTCTGGGATCACGTTGGTGCCAAGGAGAAACATGCCTTGTTAGCTGAGGTCCACGGTTTTCAGATCGTTTCCCGCCAGGCGTGGCGGCTCAAAGGCGAAGTGCCCCCCGGGGTTGGCATCCATGACGGCCAGCAGGCTCTGCCGCTGGATTCCGGCCAGTTTGTAGTAGTCCTCAATGTTGAGCAGCGCGTAGATCGGCCGCCCCCGGTCGGTGACGATCACGGGTCCGGAATTGGCGGCCTTCTTTGCGCTAGCGAGGTCGCGCGCAAAGTCTCGCGCCGAAACTGTTGTTAGTGCCGTGGTTCATTTCTTCAGCTTGTCAGTATGTTATGACACCACTGGCTGTTGTTCAAGATCTGGGGTTGCAACCAACGCAATCGGCGTGAATCCTTGTGGGTAAAGCTTGTGAGCGAAACAAGGGCCGCGTTGCCCTGCGGATGGCCGCGTCCTTCCTGCTGGACACCCATGCCCCGCTCTGGTGGTGGGTGGAACCCGAGAAGCTCTCCAGCCTCGCCCACGCAGCCATCCACGACCCAGCGTCTTCGATTGTTGTGAATGCCGCCACAGGCGCGGCAGACTGCGTCTTGGATCGAGGCTGGCCGCCTTCTCCTGCCGCCTGCTCTGGTGAGCCGTCGGCGTCGGGATGGCTGATGGTGGTGCCGCAAGTTGGATCAAGGCCCAAAAGGGTTCTCAATGCGCAGCCCTTCGATGCGTTGGCCGTGTTGCAGGTCTTCGCTGAGTAACCGTTTGCAGCCGGCTTCCAACGCCGCCGCCACGATCAGACAATCGTAGAAGCCGAACTGCCAACGCTCCTGCACATCAAGGCCGCGCCGGTAGAGAGCGGGGGTGGGGGCCACACGAACCAGCGGCACCAGCACGGTGTCCAGCCAAGCCCGGGCATCGACGACATCCAGCCGGACCTCGGCCTTGCGGAGCACGGTGTTGAGGCACTCCTGGACCACTTGAAAACTGATGCAAGCTCCCTCGGTGGCGAGGGCCTGTTTGATCAGGTTCTCGGCGATCTGATGCTTGCGCACGTCACGCATGTCGAGTTGATAGATCAGCACATTGGTGTCCAGGAAGAGATCAGCGCTCATTCATCTCGTCCCGTGTGAGCTTGCGACCCACCACCACCTTGCCGCGCAACCCCGCCATCACCTCCTCGTACCGTTGCATGTGCTGCTTGCGCGCATAAGCGGCCAGCCACAATCGGAACTGCTCGTTGAGGGTGGTGTTTTCGGCCTTCGCCTGGGCCCGGGCCGCCTCGATCAGGCCTTCGTCTGCGCTGAGTGTGATGTTCTTCATGAGCATTCTCCTGGGCGGGAACGCGGATCTGCGTGCAAGAAGTAGTGTACACGGCAAGCACTGCACATGCTTCATGCCATGGCCTTTCAAGCAGCACCGAGGTGCTTGCGGAGCTGCGCGATACCACCAACCGGCAGCAGAGGGCACGTCCTCGCTGTCGTGTGATGACACCATTCTTGTCAAGGTTGATCAAGACGACAGCCTCTGCTGGGGTTGGGCTGCTGGAGAGCCTGGCGATCAACCACCCGTTCCTGGATGGCTACAAGCTCAGCACCGCTCTTCTCGATCCATGGCTGCGTGGATTCGTTGTCGCTGCGAGTAGCTCAACGCGCCCCCGGCCAGGCCGGTGGTCGCCTGCGGGCCGGCCTTGAGTTCTTCATCGCCCTTGAAGATGGCGCTGCGCACAACTGCGCGGAAGCAGGCCGTGATTCTCATCGAATGGATGGCTGGCCACGACCATGGGGAGTGGACGTTTGAAAGCGTCTCTCGCGAAAGGTAGTCACGTAACGGGATTGACGATGAGAACCTCGCCAATCCTTGCCCCGACCTGCATAGCTTCGCTGTAGAGCACAGGGCAACGGGCTGCGCTCGCCGTGTGCACGATCAGCGCATCCCAGAATGAGAGGCAGTGGTATGAGAGGCCGTGGTTCTGTTGCAGATCCATGGCAGCCAGCAGCATGTCCAGCGTGTGCTGGATCAGTTCGAAGCGTCCAAACTGCGTGTCGCGCTGGCGAGCAATGTGCACCTCCAGACCCAGCTTGCGCGTTGCGGTGACCTAGTAGTCCTGCAGCACCTGCGTCGATAACACGCCCTCCTGGCGGACGCGCAGATCCACCACCAGGTGGAGCGCAAGCTGTTGCTTGCGCGGGTCGAAAGCATCGTCGGCGTAGACGAGGATGTTGGTGTCGATGAAGCTACGCGCCACGCTGATGCTCCAGGCTCTCGGCGTAGAGTTCATCGCGGCGGATGCGCTGGCCGCCCGAGTTGCCTTGCCCGGCCAGGCTGCGCAGCACTTCAAGTTCGGCGTCCAGGCCCTCTTCGCCGGCGGCGAGTTGCTTAAGGTAGTCGCGTACCGCCTGATTGAGGCTTTTGCCCATGCTTTGCGCTGCCTTGCGGGCGCGTTCGATGATTTTTTCGTCGGCGAAAAGCGTGATGTTTATAATGTACCCATTGGTTGACACAGTCCATGTGCGCACAGGCTGTGTGTCAAGGTGGGTGGTGCCAAGGGCGAAACGCGGTCAGTCTTTTCGCCAGGGCTTGCTGGGGGCGAGCCAAGCCGGGTAGCTGGGAGCGCGGCTCATGCCTCAAATGCCCTGCTCATCTTCCAGG
Source organism: Synechococcaceae cyanobacterium (assembly GCA_046319055.1). Classification (GTDB taxonomy): domain Bacteria; phylum Cyanobacteriota; class Cyanobacteriia; order PCC-6307; family Cyanobiaceae; genus Cyanobium. Next base: position 1,181 of record JBKCTK010000013.1, on the reverse strand, counting down.
GGTCGCTGACCCATCAAGGCGAGGAAGGATTGGAGGCGGGCTCAGTTGCTGACGATGGGGTCGAGCTGGACGCGGGCCGAAAGCAGAGCGCATCGATCGAGGCGAGCAGTTGCCTGCCTCTGGCGTTCTCTTGCTGCAGCCGCTCGGTTTCTCTCTCGATCTGCTCGGTTTCTTTCTCGATCTGCTCGATATCTTTCGCGAGCTGATTCATCCGCCACTCGTGCTGCATCTTGCGCTGCTCGAAATGCAGCATCCGCTGCTCGTAATCGGGATCGCGACGCCAGTTGAGCATCGACAACAACTGTCGCCAGCGAGGCAGCGATGAAAACGATTCCCCACTGCTGCTGGAGTGCGATGGTGCGGCCGAGGAGGGTGACATGGTCATAGGAGGAGAAGAGGGCGATCAGGCTGATGGCGAGGCCGCCGAGCACCTGGAGCACGCTGAGGTGGTCGAGGCCCAGCCAGCGGCGGGGTAGTGAGTTCGATTCTGGCGCGTCTCGCTCCTCCGGGGCGTCGACGGGTGGAGGCTGGGCTGCGGGTGGGGATGGCGACACGGCATCCGGGGGTGTGGCTTTGGCGGGCGGGGCTCTGCGGCGAGGCTCCTGTGGAATCCATGCCACCATCGGTCACAGCTCCTGCCGCTGCAGGGATGTCAGCCCTGAAAGCTGATCGTCCGCGGGATCAGGTCTTGTGAGGGCTGACTGGCTGGGATCGCGACAGAAACAGACGACTCAAGCTCCTCTATCTTCTCCCGTCGGCCGCTCGTCCATCAGGGTGAGGAAGGCTTGGAGCCGGGCTCGATTGCTGCCTGTGGCGTCAAGGTGGACTCGGGCTGAGAGAAAAACTGCTCGACGGATGTCCTCCAGGCTTTCTCTTTGGCTCGCTGCTGTCTCAGCCAGGCGTTCTCTTGCCTCAGCCGCTCGGTTTCTTTCTCGATCTGCTCGCAGTCGCTCCTCACCTGCAAGATTTCGTTCTCGATCTGCTCGCTGTCTTTCCTGATCTGTTCGATATCTTTCGCGAGCTGCTTCATCCGCCACGCGTGCTGCATCTTGCGCTGCTCGAACTGCATCTTGCGCTGCTCGTAATCGGGATCTCGACGCCAATTCAGCATCGACAACCACTGTCGCCAGCGAGGCAGCGATGAAACCGATTCCCCATTGCTGCTGGAGCTCAATGGTGCG
>JBKCTK010000012.1:0-24098 GCA_046319055.1 Synechococcaceae cyanobacterium | reverse complement strand
ACGAAGGCCTTGATCTGATCGAGTTCGCCAGGGCTGAGATAGCGGGCCTCGGCGTCCGCGTTGATGATCGAGTTGGAGACGATGCTCATGCAGTTCTGCCTCGAAACAAGCGGCCGCCGTTGAAGGAGACCGGCATCCGGTGGTGAAGGGAATGCGGTCGGCGAACCGACTGCCGAATCATTCTGTGGCAGCGCCCCGCGCCAACCCAGGCGCTGTTAACAGTTCTTCACGGCTGCATCCTGGCGCAGATCCCAGCTCCGCCAATGAGTTTCAGGGTCGTTCTTGATAGAAAGCGTCTGCAGCAATTGTTGTTGTTGTAGCCGCCACGCTGCCGGGTTCGGGACTGTCCCAAGCGGCTATTCGTCATTGCGTTTGATGTCAGATTCTCCCCGACAGGCCGAGCCGTGCTCGGTTGCTGCTGACGCAATCCGCAGCTGCGCCAACCAACCCATGCCTGCGAGCCTGACGACCTGCCGATACCCAGATGGCCCGTCCCCCCGCCCACAACAGGCGAGGAGACGGGCCACCGGCTTGGACTGAAGCTGGGAGATAGCCGGCTGATCCCGGCTGCCGGCGTCCGCGCAGCCTGACCGGAACGGGCCAGGCCGCAGGGACGCTGGTGGGTTCAGATGGCGCCGCGGGGAGCCGGCGTGAGACCGGCATTGCCGGCATACAGCGCAGCCGTGCGATTCACCGTTGGCAGAGGGATGCCATCGGCGGTGTTGAGACCGCGCAGGTAAGGCACCGTGTTCTGGCCAAAGCTCCGGGCATACTCGCCGCTGTTGAGCAAGGCCTCAATCGCGGCGGGCAGACCCTGGCGCACCCGTGTGGCGAGGAACTGGCTGGTTTCCCGCGGCTGGGCGGCGCGACCCAGCAGGGCCAGGTAGGCCGCGGCGGCGGCCCGCAGGGGGGCCAGCCGCGCCAGCCGCTCCACGAATAGATCGCTGCCGGCCCCCTGAGCCACGAACTCAGCGACGTTGAGCTGGCCGTCGCGCAGCTGGGATTCCGGGTCGGTGAGGCGATCGGCCGCCACCAGCTCGCGGTTGAGCAGTTGGCGGTAGGTGGCCTGAACCACCTCCTCCAGTTGATCCTGGCTGGGAGCCTTGAGCAGCTGCACCGGCCGACCCAAGCTGGCGCGTCGGGCAAATCCCTGGGGGGGCCCAGGCCGCAGCGCCTTCTCCATGGCCGCCCCTGGTTGCTGGGGCAGGCTGGTGGTGTAGCCGCTGGCCACCGGCAGACGCCAGACGCCACCGATTGCGGGCACGCTGGTGGGAACGCCGACGCGGCCGACGGCACCGGGCCTCACGACGGTGGTGGCAGCCCCGGCGCGGCTGGTCCAAACGGCGGCGCCGCCGCCGCTCTGCCAGCGGGGTTGGCTCCAGCGCCGTGGGGGGGCAGGCAGCTCCTTCACACTGCCTGGACCCTCGGCCTGGACCCTCGGGCTGGCGAAGCTTTCGCCACCGCTGATCGCCGCCGACCAACCCCCCTTCACCACCGGCCTCGGCGTGAGATTGCGGGGGGTGAGGTCACCCACTGTGCGCAGCGCCTGGGCGGCGGCCACATCCGGCCGCGGCTGCCGGGTTAGATCGGCGATCGCCGCCGTGTCCAGCGGCCGGCGCAGAGCCGGCACGCGGCGGGCGTTGCGATCGGCCGGGGTGACGAAGCGCTCGTAGGGAACCGTGTCCTCGCCAAAGCTGTCGAGATAGTCGCGGCTGTTGATCAGGGCATCCACGACGCCGTAGAAGCCTTGACGGGCAGCTACATCGAAGTAGGCGTTGATCTCCCAGCGGCCAAAGGTGGGGCGTCCGAGGATGCGGCGGTGCATCACCTCGATCGCCTTGCAGATGTAAAGACCGCTCCAGTAACGCCGCCGGAAGGCGGTGGAGCGGGCCACCTGGCGCACAAACTCCCGCAGGGTGATATCGCCGTTTTCGAGCTTGATCTCCTCCACGGTGTTGCGCTCACCGGCGTAGCCGGCGGTGCCCAGCACCTGCACGTACACGGCACGAATCACCGCCTGGGTGGCCGCCTCGGTGTTGCGCACGCTGGGCTGGCCGCCACGGCGGGGCACCGAGCTGCCGCCGGTGGCGATCTGGCTCAGCCGCAGCACCCGCGGGCCCACGCGCCGGGGGCTGGAGCTGCGGAACTGGGGGCTGGCCATCTGGCCCGGCTGGGCGAGGCCGTTGCCGATCAGGATCCGACGGCTGTCGTAGCTGAAGGGGGCCGGACGGGTGGCGACCGACGCCGTTCCCGACGGGAAGATGGCGCCGTAGGTGAGGGCTAGGGGGTCGTTGCCGCCGCCGTAGGGATGCTGGTCGGCATAGGGCTGGCGGTAGGAGGCATAAAGGGTGATGTACTGCGGAGCCCCCTCGAAGGGCGCACTGAACCGGAACAGCTTGCGGTTCGAGCCCCAGCCAGCGCTCTCCTGGGCCTCCTCGCCTAGATCCCGCAGATAGGGAACCGTTTCCTCGCCAAACACGCGGGCGTATTCCATGCTGTAGACCAACGCATCCACCAGGCCGGGAAGGCCCTTGGCGGTGACGATGGCGAAGTAGGTGCGGAATTCCTCGATCGAGCTGACACCGCGACCGAGGAAATGGCGGAAGGCCAGCTCCACCACCCGGCTATTGGAGAAGCGCCCATAGAACTGGCGGCGATATTCCTTACTGCGACCCAGGGCGCGGATGAACTCGCGCATCGAAATCTGGCCTTGGCGCGCCTGGGTGGCTTCGACCGGGCAGACCACCTGGGAGTAGCCCTTGACGATGTCGCGCTCGAACACCTGGCGGTATGCCGCCCGGATCACCTCCGCCTTCTGGGCGCCCGAAAGGCGGGGCCTCATGATGAAGCGCTGGGCTCCCTCGGCCGCCAAGGCATAGATCGCCGGCAGCTGCAGCCCCTGGTTCACCGGGCTGCCGAGGCGCTGGCGGCTGGAGGGGGTGGGAACGTCCAGCTCCCGCAGCAGCACGTTGAAGCAGTCGATCACGAGCTTGCGGGTCTCGGGATCGTCTTGGAAGAGGCCGGCGGCGGCGGCCCGCATCTCCTGGATTGCCACGTTGGTGGCCGCCAACGAACAGGCCTTCTCGAGCACATCCCGCAGGCCGCGGGTGTTGACGGCGAGGATGCTGGGGTCGCCGGCCACCAGGGCGTAGCCCACGTAGCGCAGGAACCAGGCCAGGTCGCGGATCGACTTCTTCATCCGCTCGGTGCCGTAGCGCCCCACGCTGATCGCGGAGAAGCCGGAGGGCAGCACCACGCGCACGTCAGCGTCGCCACCGGCGCCTTGCAGCAGGCGGGTGAAGAGGTTGCCGCGGCTGGCGGTGCCGCCGGCGAAGGTTTTCACCGAGGTTTGGAAGGCGACCTGGTCGGCAGCGAGGGGCGTGCCATCCGGGGCCGTGCTCAGTGGCGCCTCCAGATAGGAGAGCGGCGTGCCGCCGGTGAAGATCCGGTTGGCGGCGCGGGCCACGAACGCGTCGGCGTTCGCCGTGATCCGGCGGGCGGCTTCGACGCGGGCGACACCGCTTTGAAAGAAGGAGGTCAAAACGGCGAGTTCGCCGCCATCAGGGAACCGATCCTGCTGCTCCGCCTGACGAACGCTGGAGAGCGGCAGGGTGTCGTAGAGCTGAGGGGCGACCCTGGTGCTGCCGCTGCTGGCGGTCACGGACATGAACGGGAGCGAGCCGGGCTCCGGAACCCTACGGCGCACGCCCTAAGCCTCCGGGAGCGCCTGAACAAATGTTTGCAGCGCCGACCGCCGTGGCGTCTTGCCCGGCGCCCGCCCCCTGACACACTCGGCCAAGCACCCCTGCCGCCCATGAGCGCCTCCCCCGAGCCCGCCGCGGCCGCCGACCGCCCCCACCAGGGCGACGGCGCGGCCCCCAGTGACGGGGCTACCCCGGTGGTGAGCGCCTTTTACGACCGCTTCCCCTATCCCGGCGATCCCCTGCAGGACGGGCCACCGCCGGGATACAACTGGCGCTGGTGCGTCGACAGCGTGCGGGCGGCGGTGCACGGCTGCCTGCCGCCGCCGCCCCGCCCTTGGCGCATCCTCGACGCCGGATGCGGCACCGGCGTCAGCAGCGACTACCTCTGCCATCTCAACCCCGGCAGCTCTGTGCTGGCGGTGGATATCAGCGGCGGCGCCCTGGCGGTGGCGCGGGAGCGCTGCTCCCGCTCCGGCGCCGCCGACCAGGTGGCGGAGTTGCGCCTTGAGCAGCGCAGCCTGCTCGATTTGGAGGGGGAGGGCCCCTTCGATCACATCAACTCGGTGGGGGTGTTGCACCACCTGCGCGATCCGGAGGCGGGCCTCAAGGCGTTGGCCGGCCTGCTGCGACCCGGTGGGCTGCTGCACCTTTTTTTGTACGCGGACGCCGGTCGCTGGGAAATCCAACGGGCCCAGCGGGCCCTGGCGCTGCTGCGGGTGGGCAGCGGCGCTGAAGGGCTGCGGCTGGGCCGAAGCCTGTTCCAGGACCTGCCGGAGACGAACCGGATCCGCCGCCACCACGAGCAGCGTTGGGCGCTCGATACCGCCGCAGACGCCAACTTCGCCGACATGTACCTGCATCCCCAGGAGACGAGCTACAACCTCGAAGGGTTGTTGGGCTTCATCGCCGCTGCGGGCCTCGAATTCGCCGGCTTTTCCAACCCCCAGGTGTGGGATCCGGCCCGGGTGCTGCAGGGCGAATTGCTGGATCGGGCCCGGACCTTGCCGCTGCGGCAGCAGTGGGCTCTGGTGGAGAGCCTCGACCCCGACATCAGCCACTTTGAGTTCTTCCTCAGCCGCGGCCCCGTGCAGGCGACCCCGTGGCTGCACCCCGACCGTTGCGACGACGCCACTTTGCTGACCGCCGCGGGGGAACGCAATCGCTGTCTTTGGGGTTGGCCCTCCACCAGCCTGTTCGATCCCGATCTGCACCCCCTGAGCCTCGATCCTGGCGACTTTGAGCTGATGCAGGCGCTGGAGGCCGCCCCAGCGGGCACCCCGTTCGCGGCGCTGCCGCTGGCCATGGAGGCGCCCGAGCGAGCCGAACGGGTGCGGCGCCTGCTCGGTCAGCGGGTGCTGCTGGCGGTGCGCTGAACCGCCCCGGGACAACGAGGGCTGGGGCCCCCGGGCATCCCATCCCATCCCAGCCCGTGGGGGTGGCTCGCCATCGGCCGTGGGCTGGTGCTGGTGCCGCCGGGGGTGGGGCCTGCGCTGCGCTCAGAAGCGGTGGAAATGCCGGGGGGAGCGGGGCGTTGGCCGCGACCTCGGGTTTGTCCCGAGGGGATGCACAGTGGCGGCCAGGGCTGGGGGCGGCCGGCTCCCGTAACGCTGCGTGATAATCTCCGTCCGCTTAGACAGTCCCGGACGCCTTGCAGGCCCTGATCACCAGCCCACTGGAATCCAGCTCGCCCTCCGGCGGACTGGTCTCCGTGAACGGGTCGGTGCCTGTCCCAGGAGCCAGCTCCGAGGGGCCCACCTTGGGCCAGCTCAGCTCTGATGCCGATCAAGCAACCATCTCGGATCACGGGATGGAGGCCTACCAGCGGCTGCAGCGCCGTCTGCTGGTGGCCACGCTGCTGGCCTCAGCCCTGGTGGTTCCACTCAGCCTTTGGTTGTTCGATCGCGCCACGGCCGCCAGCGTCCTGGTCGGTGCCCTTGCCGGTCTGCTGTATTTGCGCCTGTTGGCGCGCAGCGTCAGCCGTTTGGGTGTGGCCTCCAAGTCCCTGGGCAAAGTTCAGTTGCTGGTGCCCGTGGCACTGGTGCTGGCCGCTTCACGGATTCCTGCCCTGCAGCTGCTGCCAGCCCTGATCGGCTTCCTGCTCTACAAGCCGGCCCTGATCGTCCAGGCCCTGCTCGACGCCTGAGGCGACGACCCACTGGGGTTTCGCCCGGGCGATAGTCTCCCTGCCGCTTCGGCGGTCCCGCCATCCCGCCAGGACATTTCTCGATGCTCCCGCCGCTTCTCAATCTGCCGTTCGCCGCACTGGAGGTGGGTCAACACCTCTACTGGGAGATCGGCAACCTCAAGATCCATGGCCAGGTGTTCCTTAGCTCCTGGGTCGTGATCGGCGCCCTGCTGGCCGTGGTCGTGGTCGGTACCCGCCAGATGCAGCGCGAACCCGCCGGCGTGCAGAACCTGCTGGAGTTTCTGTGGGATTACATCCGCGATCTGGCCCGGGAGCAGATCGGTGAGAAGGCCTATCGCGACTGGCTGCCATTCATCGGCACCCTGTTCCTCTTCATCTTTGTGAGCAATTGGGGCGGCGCCCTGATTCCCTGGAAGCTGGTCCATCTGCCGAGTGGCGAACTCGGTGCCCCCACCGCCGATATCAACACCACGATCGCCCTCGCCCTCTTGGTGTCCCTAGCCTATTTCTACGCAGGTCTAAGCCGGAAGGGATTCCGTTACTTCGAGTATTACGTGGAGCCGACTCCGATCATGCTCCCGTTCAAGATCGTTGAAGATTTCACCAAGCCTCTCAGCCTCTCCTTCCGTCTATTCGGAAATATCCTTGCTGATGAACTTGTGGTGGCGGTGCTGGCCTTCCTGGTGCCGTTGATCGTGCCCCTGCCCGCCATGTTCCTCGGCCTTTTCACCTCAGCCATTCAGGCCTTGATCTTCGCCACCCTCGCCGCTTATTACATCGGTGAAGCGGTGCACGAAGAGCATCACTAAATCTTGTCTGCGGGGGCGCTGAGGCGCTCTGGCAAACTCATCGGCGCGCAGGTCCGGCTTTGACCGGGCCCATCTCCCCTGCGAGATGTCCAGGCGCCAGGTCCGACCCCGACCACTCCGGCACCGCCCCCAGCGACTCTGTCCGGATTTTCCCTGCGCTTTCCCGGCGCCCACCCTTTCTTTCCCCCATGGATTCCCTCACCTCTGCTGCGTCCGTTGTGGCTGCTGGTCTTGCTGTCGGCCTCGGCGCCATCGGCCCCGGCATCGGCCAGGGCACCGCGGCTGGCGGCGCCGTTGAAGGCATCGCTCGCCAGCCTGAAGCCGAAGGCAAGATCCGCGGCACCCTGCTGCTCTCCCTGGCCTTCATGGAAGCTCTCACCATCTACGGCCTTGTGGTGGCCCTGGTGCTGCTGTTCGCCAACCCGTTCGCAGGCTGAGACCTGGAGCTGGCTGGGCTGCGCGGCACTGCCGCCGCCCAGCCCTCCGGCCGCACCGCTGATCCTTTTTCCTCCCGCCTTCTCGCCCGCACTCCCGCACCATGACCAGCTGGCTCTTGCTTGCCGAGGCAGGCGCGACCGCAGGAACTCCCGAGGGAGGTCTGTTCGACCTTGACGCCACCCTGCCGCTGATGGCGGTTCAGGTGGTGATCCTCACCTTCATCCTCAATTCCCTGTTCTTCCGTCCGGTTGGCAAAGCCGTCGAAGAGCGGGAGGGCTACATCGCCACCAGCCGCGCCGATGCCAAGCAGAAGCTGGCCCAGGCCCAACGGCTTGAAGCCGATCTGCGCGAACAGCTGAAAGGGGCCCGCCAGGAAGCCCAGAAGTTGATCCTTGAAGCCGAGCAGGACGCTGACAAGCTTTACCGCGAAGCCATCGCCGTGGCCCAGGCCGAGGCGATTGCGAGCCGGGAGCAGGCCCGCCGCGAGATCGATGGCGAGCGAACCCGTGCTTTGGCCCAGCTTCAGGGCGACGCCGACCAGCTTGCCGGCCTGATCGTCGACCGTCTCCTCGCCGCCTGATGACTTACTCACTTTTCGCCTCCCACGGCAGCTTCGGTTTCAACTTCGATCCGTTCGAGACCAACATCATCAACTTGGCAATCGTGATTGCCGGTTTGGTTTATTTCTTGCGCGGATTCCTCGGCGGCATCCTGGAGCGCCGCAAGGCCTTGATCGTGGCCGAACTCAAGGATGCGGAGGAGCGCTTGGCTGGCGCGAGCTCCGCCTTGAACATCGCCCAGCAACAGGTGGCTGACGCCCAGGGTCAGGCGGAGAAGATTCGTCGCGATGCCAAGGCCCGTGCCGAGGCGGTGCGTCTCGACATCGAGCGCCGCACCGTCGAGGAGATGGCCCGGATGAAGACCGAGTCGTCCTCTGATCTCGCCAACGAGGCCGCTCGGGTGAGCAATCAGTTGCGCCGCGAAGCTGCCCGTATGGCGATTGAAAAAGCGCTCGCGAGCTTGCCCGCCAAGCTTGACGATGCTGCCCAGAGCCGTCTGATCGACCAGTCCATCCAGTCCCTGGGTCCCGCCTGATGCCGCTCCTTAACTCCGTTACCACCCCCTACGCCGAGGCGTTTCTGCAGGTGGCCGATGCCGCCGGTGAAACAGACGTCGTGATCGGCCAGGCCCGTTCCCTGCTGGAGCTCTGGTCAGCCTCGCCTGAGTTGCGCGAGGCGCTCGGCTCCCCCGTTCTTGAGGTCGATGCCAAGAAGGCCGCGCTGGTGAGCTTGTTTGCCAATCAGGTGTCCCCCACCTTCTTGAACTTGCTCAAGCTGCTGGCGGATCGCAAGCGCATCGGCATCCTCGGGGCTGTGTTGGAGCGGCTGCTCGAGCTTTATCGCCAGCAAAACAACATCGCTCTGGCCACCGTCACTTCGGCAACGGCCCTCTCGGAGAGTCAGCAGGCCCTTGTCGCCGAAAAGCTCAAGGCTGTTGCCGGCACTGACAAGGTGGAAATCAACCTCCAGGTTGATCCCTCCCTGATCGGTGGCTTTGTGCTGAATGTCGGTTCCAAGGTGATCGACGCCAGCCTCTCCGGCCAGGTGCGCCGCCTCGGTCTGGAGCTGGCACGCGTCAGCTGACGCCCGCCCCAGCCTCCCTCCCCCTTCCTTCGTCCTCCACCGCCTCCCCTCCGGGGATTCACTCCCATGGTTTCCATCCGCCCCGACGAGATCAGCGCGATCCTCAAGCAACAGATCGCCGAATACGACAAGTCGGTTTCGGTCAGCAATGTCGGCACCGTGCTCCAGATCGGTGATGGCATCTCCCGCATCTACGGCTTGGAGCAGGTGATGGCTGGCGAGCTGGTGCAGTTCGAAGATGGCACCGAAGGCATCGCCCTCAACCTGGAAGACGACAATGTCGGCGCGGTGTTGATGGGCGAGGGACGCGGTATTCAGGAGGGAAGCACGGTTCGTGCCACCGGCAAGATCGCCGCGGTGCCGGTGGGCGACGCCATGCTGGGTCGGGTGGTGAATGCCCTGGGCCAACCGGTGGATGGCAAGGGAGACATCGCCACCAGCGAAACGCGCCTGATCGAATCGATGGCGCCCGGCATCATTCAGCGTAAGTCGGTGCATGAGCCCATGCAAACGGGCATCACCGCGATTGATGCCATGATCCCCATCGGACGGGGACAGCGGGAGTTGATCATCGGCGACCGTCAGACCGGCAAGACCGCCATCGCCGTCGACACGATCATCAACCAAAAGGGTGAAGACGTCGTCTGTGTGTATGTGGCCGTGGGCCAGAAGGCGGCCTCCGTCGCCAACGTGGTGGAGGTGCTGCGCGAGAAAGGCGCCCTCGATTACACCATTGTGGTAGCCGCCAACGCCTCTGAGTCTGCCGCGCTGCAATATCTCGCCCCGTACACCGGCGCCGCCATCGCCGAGTCGTTCATGTACAAGGGCAAGGCCACCCTGGTGATTTACGACGATCTCACCAAGCAGGCCCAGGCCTACCGCCAGATGTCCTTGCTGCTGCGCCGTCCGCCCGGTCGTGAGGCCTATCCCGGCGACGTGTTCTATTGCCATAGCCGTCTGCTGGAGCGCGCCGCCAAGCTCTCCGATGCCATGGGCAAAGGTTCGATGACCGCCCTGCCGATCATCGAAACCCAAGCCGGCGACGTGTCCGCCTACATCCCTACCAACGTGATTTCGATCACGGATGGCCAGGTGTTCCTCAGCTCCGACCTGTTCAACTCCGGCCTGCGGCCCGCGATTAACGTTGGTATCTCGGTGAGTCGGGTCGGTGGCGCTGCCCAGACCAAGGCCATCAAGAAGATTGCTGGCACCCTCAAGCTGGAGCTGGCCCAGTTCGACGAGCTGGCCGCCTTCTCCCAGTTCGCCTCCGACCTTGATGCCGCCACCCAGGCCCAGCTGGCCCGGGGCAAGCGGCTTCGCGAGCTGCTCAAGCAGCCCCAGTTCAGCCCCCTCAACCTGGCCGAGCAGGTCGCCATCGTTTACGCCGGTGTCAAGGGTCTGATCGACGCCGTGCCGGTCGAGAAGGTGACGGTGTTCGCCCGTGAGTTGCGCGAATACCTCAAGGCCAACAAGCCCGAGTTCATCAACCAGGTGCAGACCGAGAAGGTGCTCTCGGATGCCAGCGAAGCCACCCTCAAGGAGGCCATCAAGGAGGTGGTTTCCTCGATCACCGCAGCCTGAGGTTGATCGATGGCAAACCTCAAAGAGATCCGCGACCGGATCAGTTCCGTCAAAAACACCCGCAAGATCACGGAAGCCATGCGCCTCGTGGCCGCCGCCAAAGTGCGGCGGGCCCAGGAGCAAGTGCTGCGCAGCCGGCCCTTCGCCGACAGGTTGGCGCGGGTGCTGCAAAACCTGCAGACCCGCATGGCCTTCGAATCGGCCGACGCCCCGCTGCTCAATGCCCGCGAGGTGCGCACCATCACCCTGCTGGCGGTTACCGGCGATCGGGGTCTGTGCGGCGGCTACAACGCCAACATCATCAAGCGCACCGAGCAACGCGTTGCGGAGCTCAAGGGGCAAGGCTTCACGGTGGATCTGGTGCTGTTGGGTCGCAAGGCGATCACCTATTTCCAGAACCGCGCTTCGCAGTACACGATCCGGGCCACCTTCACGGGCCTGGAGCAGGTTCCCACCGCTGCCGATGCCAGCAAAATCTCCCAAGAGGGGCTGGCGGCCTGCCTGTCGGAGAGCACCGACCGGGTGGAAATCATCTACACCAAGTTCATTAACCTGGTGAGCTCGTCGCCGGTGGTGCAAACCCTGCTCCCCCTCGATGCCCAGGACATCGCCGATCCGGATGACGAGATCTTCCGTCTGGTGACCAAGGACGGGCGCCTCACGGTGGAAACAGTGGATGTGGCCAATGCCCAACCCAGCCTTCCCTCCGACTTCGTGTTCGAGCAGACCCCCGAGCAGCTGCTGAATGCCCTGTTACCGCTGTATCTGGACAACCAGCTGCTGCGTTCCCTGCAGGAGGCCGCTGCCAGCGAACTGGCCAGCCGGATGACGGCCATGAACAATGCCAGCGATAATGCGAAGGCTCTCGCGAAGTCGCTGACCTTGGTTTACAACAAGGCTCGCCAGGCGGCCATCACCCAGGAGATTCTGGAAGTGGTGGGCGGATCTGCGGCGATGTGAATCCACTGGGCCCGCCTTGGCGGGCCCGGCTCAAGCGATTGGGTTTCGATCACGCACCGCCAGCCTTGCTGGTGGTGCTTTTTTGTGGGTGCTACTGATATCGCCCGCCGACGTGGATACGGGCATAACCAAATCCAGGCTTTGAGCTGCGCGCCGCTCCAGAATCGTTGTGGACTCTGGAGCGGTCTTGCGGCTAAAGACTGGGGAAACGTGCTAGTGCATTTTGCCGCCAAGGGATGGCCGTTTTCTGGCGCTGAGCCCCCCGGAGTGCTGGGGGCTGCCCTTCCCCAGCTGCCGTTCAGCTCATGCCAACGGCATAGAGGTTGTCGGGGCCGGCCTGGAAGCCGAAGGGCATCATCAAGGCCTTCGCTGTGGCGAAGGGTGGTGCTCCAGCACGCTGGAAGGTGACGTGGGAGCTGACTTCCGAATAGCCGAGATAGCCATAGCCGTTTGTGACACGCGCCGTGGCACTGAGCCGGAACTGATAGGCACAGGAGGTGGGCGGAAACTTCGGGCTTGTCGGGCAATCAATCCACTGCTCGGGGACGCCCTGCCAGTTGCCTCCCGGGTAGGAGCCCATGCCGGTGGGTAAGAGCTTGATCGACGGCGTCGACGGACCGCCATAGTAGGCATTCAGCCCAAAGCTGGCGAGATTGCCTTCGGGATCAAAGGCTCGAAAATGCACCCGCACCGGCTCTGGAGTTTCCGTAATTTCAATGATCGAGCATGGGGCAACCACGCTGCCCTTGTAGGTGATCTCATACAGCTGCAGCTCCGGTTGTACGTTGTCGATATACAGCAGTACAGTCTGCGCTGGTGAGGTGACAACGCCGCCTGTGGCATTTAGAAAGACAACCCTGAATTCATGCAGGCCAGTGCTCAGGGGCGGATAACCCAAGCTGCCGGCAGTGTCCAGTTGAATCAGCAGGTCTCGGGTGGAGTACTCGATGGAGGGATCGCGAAGCGGATAGGCGTCATTGGCATCGGGGCCAAATGTTTCCAACACATCGGAACCGCCCGTTCGCCGGTAGTTCGCCCAGCTGCGCCGCAATGGTGTGAACGGACTACCGGGAGCATTGCGGTGCAGCACTTGATAGCGGGTGGCGCCCGCCCCGATTTGGGCGGTGATGGTGGCACGGTTGCTGATGAAATTCAGCACACCACCAAAGGCCGCATTGGTGACCGTCGGTTGATAGGGGTAGGCTGTGGACGCCCGGCCGCCTGTGATTTTGGAGGTGGGAATCAACCCCACCCCAGCGATCACCGGCCCGGCGCTTCCGGGCGGATATGCAGCGGCGGGCGACGTGGCCAGCCGGATCTCGTGCAGCCCGGCGAACGAGTTGAAGAAGCCAGCCGGAAAATCGGTGACCAGGCTCGGCGTGCTAGATGCCACCCGCAAGCCAAAGCGCAGGAACGGTGCGGTGCTATCACCCAGCAGCGGCAGGCCGATTTCAGAGAGGGCGATGCGCAGTTCCCAGATGCGATGGGGCGTGGCAGAGATCGATGAAGCGGCAAAGCCCTGTTGCGCCAGGGAGTCGCTGGCTTCGGGGAGGATGGTGGTCCAGGTGCCTGGGCCGAGATAGTACTGGCGGGCGATGCGGATGGGCAGGGCGGGATAAATGCCATAATTCACATCCTTCCTGGGTGTGATCTTGCCATCACGGGTGTTGTCAAAACTAATCCAGAAGTAATCCCCTACCCCTGGAGAGTTGCCGGTGTCGGCTGCGAGATCAATGGCGAGGTAAAGGAACTTGCTATCGTTCTGGACGAGGATCCTCCCACCAGGCATCGGCAGGATTCCGGCTCCGGACCATTCTCCGGGCGCGAAGGAGCCGTTGATCGCGGGAGTTACCGATGCCCAGCGACTGAAGACCACAGCCATGGCTGCCTCCTGAAGTAAGGAATGAGAGGCAGGGAGCAGATCTGATCAAGATTGCACCTGCCCAGGGGCCAGTCAGCCTGGTGATCCCCAGCAGAGTTCTAATGCGATTTTGGAAGGCGCATGCTGTGCTTCATCGAGTGACATAGGCCTCTTGAGTTGATGCAATGTGCTGCATATCCTCGGCATACGATCTTGCTGGCGTTTCCGGTTGTGCGGCAGTCCTCTCCAGCCCATGCCGCTTCGGCATGGTGGGCTTGTGTGCTGCCGCCGTGGGCTGCTGAGGCCCTTTCCAAGGCTTTAGGGGCAGCCTTCCACCGAGACCCGATAGCTGAAGCCCGTGGAGCCGGGCATGGCGCTGGATCCCACGCGCACATTCACCTGGCTGGTGCGTTTGCCGGCTACGGCCGGGAAGGGGCCGAGGCGACGTTGTTGTTGGGGTTCGAGGTTGAGGTTGTCATTGGCCAGCTGGAGGTTGCTGCCATCGCTGAAGCGCAGGAACACCGCTGTGGGGAAGGTGCCGCGGCTGGTGGACAGCGATTGGAGGTTGACGCGATAGCTGCCGAAGGAGCGATCCACCACGAAATCGGTGTTCCAGTTGGTGCGTCCCACCAAGCGATCCGCACTGATGCGCTTCTGCACCCACGGCTCACCGGCCCCGCCGATTGGTTTCAGGAAGCGACAGGCGGCGTTGGCGGGAGCTGTCGCCGCCGTGAGCAGAAGGGTGCCGCCCAGCAGCGCTGAGGCCAGCAACGACCTGCCGAGGATCCCGGCGGAACGGGGGGCGAGGGGAAAGGGCATGGGGAAGGGGGGCAGGGGTGGGAGTGGAGTGGCTGCGGCGCGAGCGCAGCGCGCCCTGATGTGGCCTGGCGCGCGGCGGAGGGGCTGGGCGGCGCGGCGCATGGGTTGGCACGGCGCCTGGTTTGCCGCAGCGCCTCGTTTGCGGCGGCACCTGGTTTGCCGCAGCGCTTGTTGGTCGGGCCTGGCGCGTGGCGCTGCCGCAAGCTATCCCGTCGCGGCTGGGGTGGCCAGAGGTGATGGCGGCCAGGCAAGACGCGCAACACCAATGGTGCCTCGAAGGCCATAAGGTTGAACCCGAAGGCCATGTCTGCCAGCCATGTCCAATCAACCGGCAGTGGCGGCCGCTGCCAGCGCCGCAAGGTGGCGCGTTATGGCGTGGAATGCCCGAATGCCGGCCTACCGAGAGACATTGGCTGAAGGCGTGCCGCTGACGTTGCTGCGATTGCCGGCCGGTAGCTTCTGGATGGGGTCGCCCATGGAGGAGGAGGGCCGCCGCGATCATGAACAAGAGCCGCAGCGGCAAACGGTTGCAGAACTGTTGCTGGGGCAGACCCCCGTCACCCAAGCCCAGTGGCGGGCGGTGGCGCAATGGAAGCCAGGCCCGGGCGAGGTGCCCTGGGAGCTGGAGCTTGACCCGGATCCCGCGTTCTTCAAGGGGGCCAACCGGCCGGTGGAGCGCGTGAGCTGGTTTGAGGCGGAGGAGTTTTGCCGGCGGCTGCGGCAGCGAACGGGCAAAAACTACCGCCTACCGAGTGAAGTGCAGTGGGAGTATGCCTGCCGGGCGGGAACCACCACGCCCTTTCATTTTGGCAAGACGATCACATCAGAGTTGGCGAATTACGATGGCAGGCAGGGATTTGGCGATGGTCCACCTGGCGAGAACCGCCAAGAGACCACAGAGGTGGCCAGCTTTCCCGCTAACGCCTGGGGGTTGCACGACCTGCACGGGAATGTGTGGGAGTGGTGTGCTGATGACCTGACCACCCACACAAGCTTGGTGAAGTATGACTGGAGAGCATCAGTAAGGCCCGCGACACAAGTCGCCGATCAAAACTTGAGCCGGTCAGAGCCCAAGCTCGGCACCACGCTGACCCAAGACCTGCAAACAATGCCTGGGTCACAGCAATCGAATCGCTCCAGGTCAGCAGACACCATGATCTCTGAAGCTAGCAGCATATCTGTAGATAGTCTTATGGCTGCGGGTGGAACTTTGCAGCCACCCAGCGTTGAGGCTACCGAGGCGAGGGGATCGGGATCGAGCAGCTCGGAAACGCATCTAAAACTTTTGCGCGGCGGGGCCTGGGGATTCCATGCTTCCAGCTGCCGATCAGCCTCCCGCCATTTCGAGGCTCCGGAGATGCAGGATGGCCATCTTGGTTTTCGTGTTTGTTGTTTGCCGGCGAATTAACTGCTTTATGCCTACATTTGAGAGTTCGCTGCGATCGACCTGTTGTGATCTGGGCTAAAGTTCGTGTCCCGGTCACCGACAAGACAACGGTGCCATGAGCCCCTCGCCTCAAGCTGACCGATCCTCTCCATCCGCGGGGATCGATCTGCTGCGGCAGGGAACGGGTTCCCCGCCACCGGCTAAGGCATTACAATCGCCCGTAAGTTGACTAGTCGGCTGGGAGCTTCCATGCCAGATTCCCTGCAACAGCAGTATGCGCTTGCGGATGCGCTGGTCGCCGCGCTCAGCGATCACAGCCTCGATTTGGCCGTGGTGGTGGCTGATCTGGCACTCACAGGGCCTGAAGGTCAGACCATCCGAGCGAATCTTCCTCGTCGCAACACCCCTCGCCAGGAGTGCGTGGAGCTGATCCGCACTTGTCTTCGCTATCCCAACGGACATCAGCAACTGCGTGCTGTTTTGAAGCTGCATCTGGGCCAAACCAGCATTTGGCCAGGTTTGGAGGCTGCGTTAAGTGCCCTGCTGGCCCACTTGCAGCTGAGTATCCAGAAGGTGTACATCTCCTATGCCTGGGGAGACTCCACACCCGAAGGCCAACGGCGCGGCGCCTTGGCGGATGATCTCTGCAACGCGATGCAAGAGGCTGGTATCACCGTCATGCGGGATCGCGACCAAGTCAAGCCGGGTGATCGCATCAGTGCCTTCATGAAGGAACTGGCCCAAGGTGATCTGATCCTGGTGGTGCTGAGCGATCATTATCTCAAGTCAGAGTATTGCATGTTTGAGCTCTATGAGATCTGGAAGCACGCCAAGCAAGATGAGGAGCTGTTCTTGAAGCGCGTGATTCCCTTGATCCTGCCGGATGCACAGCTGCGAACCACTGGAGACAAATTAGCCAGGGGTGAACATTGGCTGGAACAAAAACGTGATCTTGAGGCTCGACTTAGCAATGGTGGGCTGGATGCTATGGGTGAGGTCAGCTATGCTAAATACAGGCTGATCCTGCAGTTTTCACAGCAGACCGCTGACATGCTGGAGTTGTTGACAGACAAGTGTGAGCCCCGCGATTTTGATCGCCAGGCCCAGGAAGGTTTCCGTGAGGTGCTGGCTCAAATCCTGGCGGCACGAAAGGCTGCAGGCGGCTGATGGCAAAGATCCTCAAGGCCAGGAAAGATCTTGTCCAGCTGCTCATCCAGGCCTTGGGCGGCAGTTCACTGGATGACTTCGCCAGTGACTTGAAGGTAGATGACCCAGGCTCCAAAATCTTGGAGAAGGTGAGCCTCGCTGGCCCACCGGAAGATGCTTTTAAGAGGCTTCTCGACGAGTGTGCACTCCATTCAGGAGGACTGGATCACTTTGCTGCAGTGCTTGAATTTAAGTTTGAAAGTCTTGTGGTCTGGTCGGATTTGAACCGCTGCTTCCTCGCTTATAGACAAGCCGTTGAGGACGCGGCTGCTGCCAAGAGATCATTAATAACAGACGCACCCTCAGAGCTTGAGAAAGCCCAGCCTGTCCAGCGGGAAAAATTGCAGGCTCTGTCGAAGCGTTTCCCTGATGTCAAAGGTAAAGCCTTGCAGAGTGCTGTGCGTGAAGCCCTGCATGCACGTTTCCCAGACCGCGATATTCCACCGCCTTATGATGAGTTGCTGCAGCCTGAAGTGCCAGTTCGCCAATGGCAAGATCTGTTTGCCAAAGTGAATCAGCATCAGATCTGCTTGGAAGATGCGCTGCTCGCTGCGCTAGAGCAGGCCCTGTTGAATCCTTCTCAGCCAGCCCAGGCTAGCGCCCCCATCTCCTCTTTGCTGGTGATGATGCTGCCGCCTCGTGATCCATCGCTTGATCCATCGAGTAGCAAAGACTGTCCAGCCTATTTCTTCCGTGCCTTCTTTTGCCCAGATGAACGCAGCGGTCCCGATCAATGGCTGCGGATTGATGAGAAGAGTGTGGAGCCATCTATTCGCCACGACAGCTGGGAGCTGGATCTCGAGAGGCTGATTGTTGCGGCACTTCCGAAGGCCAAAAAGCAAATGAAATCACAGACTGGAGGGCTGCTGATTGAGATCTTTCTGCCTCTTCGCTTCCTCCACAGTCCTATCGGCTCACGGGTCAAGCTTCGGCTCCCAATGGGTGAGAGCAAGGAACTTTGCAGAGAATATCCCATCGTGCTGAGGTCGTCTGACCGCTTTCAATTCCTTCACGAGGCGGCAAACAATTGCGCTCTCAATAATCATCTGCCCGCCAAGTGGGACAAGTTGTTATCGAAGAGCCCGATCTTCTGGTGGCATGATACGTCCAAGTTGACCCACTCACCCACGATCAAAGCCAAGGATGGCTTGCGCACCTCATTTGATGCCTTTGCCGTCAGGCCTGAATGGTTTGCTATGAAGCGGCTCGGCTCATTGCCAGAGGTTGCCGATTCCTGGTTAAAGGGGATGCTGTGGTCATGCCCTGCGGTCGCCATTTGGTGGCCCCCAACTGCAAAAAGCACGCTGCAGCAACGGCGCCAATGCTTTGAGTTTCGCTGCCAAGAGAGTGAAATAAAGCCATTTGGTTCCGCGCAGCCCGCCCAAGCCAAGCCCCACGCCACGGATCACTTTCACCATCCCGCTGTCGATAATTCCCTGAGGCTCTTCTTTGATTTGGCAACCACTGTTTTCCAAGGCCAGTTTGAGAGGCATTGTGGCAAGCCCTTCCAAGAGATGGTGTTGCTGGTCGATAGCCCTGACCGCTGGCCCGAACCGCTCGACTATGCTCCCGGCCAGAGGTCTCGCTCGGCTGATGACGGTGATGTGGTCGATGTCCCCCAGGACGACATCTTGATTTCTCCTGCTGGCTAAGGCCAGAGGCTCACGAACCACCCAGGCCAACCGCACCCACCATGCCCCGTTCAGCGCAGTCCACCACCCCGCCACCAGCGGGTGACGACCCCTCAAGCCACGGCAAGGAGCCCTGGTGGTTGTTCCGTAACGACGTGGAGGCATTCCGGCATCTCACGCCAGAAGCGCGCCGCCGCAGCAAATGCGTGGCCTCCGCCAGCGATCCAGACGATTGGCGCTGGCCTGAGGCGCCGCCTTGGCGCCGCTTTCAGCCGATGGCTGCCGCTCCTGGCACGGCTGGCCAGGCCTCTGTTGAGGGAGGTATGGATGACAAGTATTGGCGGGATCTTGATGCCATCAGCGCTTCTTCGCTGCGGGAGCAGCAACGCGGTCTCAGCTTCCGCCTGCCGCGCACCAACAATCAGCTCACCGCCAGTGCCGAGCGGATCCTGCTGGCGGTGAATGCCGCCATCCATCTGCGCCGGCCTCTGCTCGTGACCGGCTTGCCCGGCAGCGGCAAAACCAGCCTCGCCTACGCCATCGCCGCCGAACTGGGTCTTGGGCCTGTGTTGGTGTGGTCGATCACGCCGCGCTCGCGCCTTCTGGAAGACGGCCTGTACCGCTACGACGCCTTGGCAAGGCTGCAGCAGGCGGATCTCGACCGCAGCGCCGCCGCGCAAGGCGTAGCACCCCAACCGCCGCGCATCGAGGCCTACCTGCGGCTTGGACCGGTGGGCACCGCCTTTCTGCCCTCGCGCGTGCCGCGGGTGCTGCTGATCGATGAGATCGATAAGGCTGATTTGCAGCTTCCCAATGAGCTGCTGCACCTGTTCGAGGAGGGTCGCTACGAGATCAGCGAGCTCACCCGCTCCAGCAAGGTTGTAGGAGGTACCCACACGATCCGCACCGTTGACGCCAAGGCGACAGAGGAGAATGAGGAGCTGCTGGAGGTGCCGCTGGATGTGGATCTTCGCAGCGGGTTCGTGCGTTGCTTTGAATTTCCGATTGTGGTGATGACCAGCAACCGGGAGCGGGAGTTTTCGCCGGCGTTTCATCGCCGTTGCATCCGCGTCGGCATGCCGCCACCGGATGAAACGGCCCTGACGCCGATCGTGGAGGCTCACTTCGACGAGGAGCACCTGGGCGCCAAGCCCAACAAGGCCCGGCTCCGGGAGGAGATCCAAACCTTCTTGCATCTCGACGCGGCCGGAGCGGCGGGCGAGGCTGATGGCCCAGGCTCGGCGCCAGCCGCGATCACGGATCGCGCCGTGGACCAGTTGCTCAACACGTTGTTTTTGCTCACCCGCAACAGCATGGACGGCCCGAGCCAGTTCCAGCAGGCTGAACTTCGCCGGATTCTTTACCGCAATCTCAGCGACTCCAGCGACGACACCGATGCCAAGGGGCCAGGCCTTGCCAGCTGATGGGTCACGCCGCCGACCCGCTTGAACATCTGCTGCAGAGCTTGCTGCAAGGCCATCAGGCGATGCGGCAGCCCCATGACAAGCCGGCTTCACCGCTCACCTCGCTGGAGCTGGCGGAGCTGCTGTGGCTGGCGCCGCGGCTCCCTTCCCTGGCTAGCGCCGACCGTGCCGCCCCAGCCCCGGCTGATCCTGAAGCTGATCCCAGCCCCACTCCGGATGAGCGACGGCGTGAGCTACCCAAGCCCACAGCGTTGCGGCGGCCTGCCAGCCCCAGCGACCCGGATCCCCTGCGCCGTACCCGCCCCACGTTCTTCCCGGCGGAACCCGTGCGTCCTCCCGGTCCAGCGGCAGCCGCTGGCCTGTTGCCCGATCAGCTCCTGCCCAGCGAGGCCGATGTGCAAGCGCTGTTGCCCCTGCGCCTGCAAGACGTTCGGCTGATCCGCGATCCGCAGCCCTTGCAGAAGGCCCTTGCGCCCTTTGCCGAGGCGGCGGCGGCGTTGCCGTGGGCTAGCCCGGCGCCGCGGCGCCGGCTTGATGAGGAGGCCACGGTGGATGCCTATGCCCGCAGCCAGCGGCTTTGGCCGATTTACGCCTCCCCGCGGGAGCCGCCGCTGCGCCTGCTGTTGGTGGTGGATCGTGGCGTGTCGATGCAGGTGTGGCAGCGCTTGGCCGCTGAACTGGAGCAGCTGTTCAGGCGCTCCGGCGCCTTCTCGGATGTGCGCGTGATCTGGCTGGAGCACGCCCGGCCGGATGGGTTGAGCGCTGCCAAGGCCAGCGGCGCTGATGAGCAAATCGTGCTGGTGCTCAGCGATTGCGCTGGCCAGCACTGGTGGCATGGCGACGCCATGCACGGTCTGCTCAAGCAACTCAGCCGGCGCCTGCCGACGGCGATCCTGCAGCTGCTGCCGCCGTGGATGTGGCGACGCACGGCGTTGGGCATCGGCGGGATCGGGGCCATCACCAATCACCAGCCGCTGGCCACGAATTCGTTGTACCGCCGCCAGGCGCTTCCCGCTGGGCCCACCCCATCACGTCAGAACGTCCACCCCTTTGTGGTGCCGTTGGTTCGCCTTGACGCGGCTGGGCTGGCGGGCTGGAGCCGGCTGGTGCTCGGGCAGGGGCACGGCACGGTCAGCGCCGTTCTCCTGCCCGAGGCATGGCCCCAGGTGCGCATCAATCCCGCGAAGCGTGAGCCCGTGGCCAGCGCCGAAGAGCAGGCGCGGCAGCAGCTGCGGCGTTACTTCCAACGCTGTTCGGGGCCTGCTGAAACCCTGCTGCGCGCGCTTGCTGCGGCCCCGGTGTTGACGCTACCGGTGATGCGCCTGCTGCAGTTGGCGATGGTGCCCGAGGGCGGGCCATTGGCGATGGCTGAAGTGCTGCTGAGTGGTTTTCTCGAGCGGGTGGCGGCGGATCCCCCGCCGCCCCACAGCGGGGGGGCTGATTGGCGCCAGATTGACCGAACGCAATTTGTTGTCCCGCCAGCTGTGCGCTCCGTGTTGCTCAACAGTTTGTCTGTCACGGAAACGGCCGAGGTGTTGCAGCGGGTCAGTGCGTTGATCGAGGCGCGTTGGGATCAATGCGAGGGAGTGCCGCCGTTCCAGGCCTATCTTGCCGATCCCTCATTGCTGTCGCCGGATCAGTCCAAGGCCATGGCCCCGTTCGCCATGATCATCGCGGAGATCATCGCCCGGCTGCCTGGGCCTGCGTATCAGCAACTGGCAGAGAAGTTGCGGCGCGGGGCTGAAGGAAAACAAGCGGATCCCTTCCCCCCTGATCAGTTTGTCTTCCAGCCAATCGAAGTTCCTGCCGCGCTGCTCCTCCACAACTTCCCTGACCCCGTGGAGCCGCTCTTCCGCACAGCGCGGATCGAGCCCATTCCGCTGCAGGTGTACCGCTTCCAGACCGCCCAACTGCAAGTGGGCGAACCGGTGTATTCCTGGGGTACGGCGGAAGGATTTCCCGAACCCCTGCGTTCTCAAGGCCCCACCACGAGCGGCGTTGAACCCTGCCTCACCCTGCTCCACATCCCCGCCGGCAGCTTCCTGATGGGGTCGCCGCCGGAGGAAGAGGGGCGTTACGACGACGAAGGACCGCAACACACGGTTCACCTGGACGACTTCTTCCTTGCCCAGACCCCTGTTACCCAGGCCCAATGGCGGGCGGTGGCGCAATGGGTACCGGAGGCGGATGAGGAACCCTGGCCGCTGCAGCTGGATCCGGATCCGGTGGCCAAGCTGAAGAATGCCGAACGATTTGAGGGGGAGCAACGGCCGGTGCTGAATGTGAGTTGGCACGAGGCGATGGAGTTTTG
The DNA here is from genome assembly GCA_046319055.1 of Synechococcaceae cyanobacterium. Taxonomy (GTDB): domain Bacteria; phylum Cyanobacteriota; class Cyanobacteriia; order PCC-6307; family Cyanobiaceae; genus Cyanobium. Next base: position 2,178 of record JBKCTK010000012.1, on the reverse strand, counting down.
CCGACGGCTGCAGCTGCGCACGTGTAAGCATTACACCCTGCCGAGCGAAGCACAGTGGGAATATGCCTGCCGTGCTGGCACCACCACCCCGTTCCATTTCGGCGACACGATCTCATCGAAGTTGGCCAATTACAATGCCAACATTCGCTACGGCGATCGCCCGAAGGGCGACTACCGGCTACAAACTACAGCGGTAGCCAGTTTTCCTGCTAATGGCTGGGGGCTCTATGATTTGCACGGCAATGTGTGGGAATGGTGCTCTGATCACTGGCATAACACTTACGAGGGCGCTCCAGAGGATGGCCGACCCTGGATGGACCAAACTACTGATAAGAATCGTGCCAGGCTGCGGCGCGGTGGGTCTTGGGACCGCAACCCCGGGAACTGCCGCTCGGCCTTCCGCGTCAACCTCCATCCGGACGGCCGCGGCTTTCATGTTGGGTTCCGCGTTTGTTGCCTCCCCCAGGATCTGCTTCTTTACCCTTAAACTCTTTATATCTTTACACTTGGCTGTTTTTTGATCCCGCTCGTGAGGTCGTGATTGAATCGAAGTGCCCCTGAGCCTGAACTCGCCCACCGCCATCCTGGTTTCCTTCAATCCCCCTTTTGGCGCCGTAGGCGCCTCAAATTTTATTTTTTGCATCGCCCCCATGGACATCTCCGGCGCCAGCCCTGCGCCCCGTGCAGAGCTGCCGATCATCGAAACCTGCCTCGATCTCATCCGTTGGTTTGTGCCCTTGCTCAATCGCCTGCCGCGTCAGCACAAGTTCGGCTTGGGTGATCGGCTCACCAGCAATCTCTACCAACTGCTCGAGCAGTTGGTGCAGGCCCGCTATGCTCAGGATAAGCTGCCGATCCTCGCACCCCTCAAAGCCCAGATCGTGGTAATTCAGCTGCAGATTCGCCTGCTGCATCAATTCCACGCCATCGATTTGCATCGCTACGAGCACGCCAGCCGCCTGATCACCGAAATCGCTAAACAACACAGCGGCTGGCTGCAACAGCAACGGCGCCAGGCCCCGCAACTCTCCTGACCCGCCAGCATGGCTCCACGGCATGAGTCGCAGCCCCCGCTTCGCGATCTCTATCCCCAGATCACCAGCTTCGCCGGCCTCTATGCCGCCGCCCTCAACGCTCAGCGGGGTAAGCGTTTTCGGCCCGCCGTGCTGGCCTTCAACGCCCAGCTGGAAGCGCATCTCTTCCAGCTTCAACACGAACTGCGCAGCTTCACCTATACACCTGGTCCCTACCGGCAATTTGAGATTCGTGATCCCAAACGTCGGCTGATTTCCGCAGCCCCCTACCGCGATCGGGTTGTGCATCACGCCGTGTGCGCCGCCATCGTGCCGCCTCTTCAGGCCAGATTCCTGCGCACCAGCTTTGCCAATCGCCGCGGCTTCGGCAGCCACAAGGCCTTGCGGCGCTTCGTGGTGGAATGCGGCCGCCATCGCTGGGTGCTCAGCGCCGATATTCGCCTCTATTTCCCCAGCATCGATCTGCTGCTGCTGCGTCAGCAGCTTGCCGCCTGTATAGCTTGCCCCAGCACCCTCTGGCTTCTCGATCGCCTCCTCGCCACTGGCGCCAGCTCGGGCCCGGCCCTCGATGCCTTTCCCGGCGACTCGCTGCTCACACCCCTGGAGCGTCCCCGAGGCTTGCCGATCGGCAACCTTACCAGCCAATTCCTCGCCAATCTCCACCTCAACGCTCTCGACCATCGCCTCGCCGCTCTGCCCGGCATCACCGCCCACCTGCGCTACGTGGACGACATCGCCCTGTTCGCCAACCATGCCGAACCCTTGCGCCAGGCTCGACATCTCCTCGATGTCGAGCTGGCGGCGCTGCGGTTACGGCTGCATCCCGTCAAAAGCCAGATTCGCCAAACCCGCCACGGCGCTTGCTTCGTGGGTTTCCAAGTGCTACCCGGGCGGGTGCGGGTGCGCAACCACAACTTGCTCAAGGGCAAACGCCGCCTGCGCGACCTGCAGCGGGGTGTGGCCAGCGGCACCGTTTCCGCCCCGGCGGCGCGCCTTCGCCTGCAGAGCTGGAATGCCCACCTTGCCCATGGCCACACCTGGCGCCTGCGGCGGCGTCTCTTTAACGGTGTGACATTTGCAGAGGGGTTACTGTGATGTGGGCGGGTCGCCCAGCTGCTGCGCGGTGGGTCTTGGAACCACAACC
>JBKCTK010000011.1:0-6957 GCA_046319055.1 Synechococcaceae cyanobacterium | reverse complement strand
GGTCTTCAACCCCCACGCGCTCACGGTCGAGGACGGTGGCCTGGAGGTGGTGGACAGTGATCAGGTGGCGGCCAAGGCCGCCCATGACCCCGCCGGTTGACTCACTCCCGGCAAGTTGCGCGGCTGGCTGGAGCGGTAGGCGACAGCAACAGCAGACAACGAAGCCCGGAGCAAAGCCCCGGGCCGTTGATCAGCCATCGAACGCCAAATGATGCACTAGCTGAACAACTGGAGGCGCCGATGGACGTTGTCTCTGATGTAGGGCGGGCTTCCTGGGCCCGCGAACCCATGGATGGATCGAATCAGGCAAAAATCGCTTGGGGCGGAGTCGCCGGCGCTGCCACCTGGGGCCAGGTCACCAGTGGGACGGGTCCATCAGTCCGGGGCACCTAAAGGCGATGCGATGGACGGTGGGACAGGGGGAAAGAGCTGCCCGCACCAGGACCGTCAGAGATCCGTTGAGCATGTTGGAGCAGGGGGCCGGATCGTCAGCGGACTCCTGAAATCTGCTGCGGTGGGGTGTCATCCATCGGCTGGAGCCTCCGATTTCTGTTGAGACCAGCATCACCGCGGATTGCCGCTCAGGCAAGGCGCTGGCGGCGGAACGACACGGCTCTTGAAGAACAGAAAGCGCCCTTCATGAAGCGGTCTTCATGGCGCATTCGGCAGCGTTGATGCGCGGGGGCCCTCAGGGGCTGGAGCCCCCATCGGCGACGGGTTGAGCTCAAGCCGCCACCGTTCCTGCCCAGCCACGGCCGCGGCGGCGCATCCCAACCCGTCGCCAGCTGAGCCAAGAATGGAGGGCCCCAACCCCTCAGACCCTGGATCTCCCCCATCTGCTGGCCGAACTGCTCAGCTTCGCCCTGGCGATCGCCTTCAGCCCGCTGCACATCGCCCTGTTGCTGTTGCTGCTGCTCGGACCCGATCCGCTGCGCCGCGGAGGCTGGTTTGTGGCCGCCTGGATCGCCATTGCCGCCGTGGAGATGGCGGTGCTGCTCAGCATCGGCCACAGCCTGCTGCTGTCGATGGCGAAGGGCAGCGACCACCGCACCGGTCTGGATCTCCTGGCGGCGGGCGGCCTGCTGGCCCTGGGGCTCAACAACCTGATCAGCCGCCCCGAGCGGGACATGGCCACGGCGCCGGCCTGGAGCGCCCGCCTCGATGGCTTCAGCAGCATGGCCCTGCTGCCGCTGGTCGCCCTGAGCGGCGCGATTCAGATCTTCAGTCCCGATGATCTGTTCCTGGCCTTCAAGGCCGCCGCCACCCTGTTGGAGGCCCACCTGGCGCACGCAAGGGAGGTGCTGATCGCTGGGGCCTTCAGCCTGGCCACCGCCACCTTTCTGCTGCTGCCGATGCTGGCCTTGCTGTTGCTGGGCCCCCAGCGGGTGCAGCCGCTGCTGCAGGCGGGCAGGGCCTGGCTCTATCGCCGCGCCGATGGCTTGGTGGGGGTGATCTGCCTGGGGCTGGCGGTGTATTTGGGATGGCAGGGCATCGAAGGGTTGCGGCTCGCCTAAGGCATCGCGGCAGAGCGGGCTGTGGATCGGCCATGGGCGACGGGCCGAGGGCGAGGGCCTGATGGCGAGGGACTGCTGGCGCAGAAGTATTGGCGATAGGCCGGGGGCGAGGGGCCGAGGGCGAGAGACTGCTGGCGGAGCCGATCTGCCGGAGGCCTATGAAACAATCGCCCAACCAGCCGGCAACCACCCCGTGAGTCAGTCCAGGAAGCGCAGGGTCTTCCCCTTCACCGCCATCGTGGGGCAGGAGGAGATGAAGCTGGCCCTGCTGCTGAATGTGATCGACCCCCGCATCGGCGGCGTGATGATCATGGGGGATCGCGGCACGGGGAAAAGCACCACCATTCGCGCCCTGGCCGATCTGTTGCCGGAGATCGAGGTGGTGGCCGGCGACCCCTACAACAGCTCCCCCAACGACCCCGATTTGCAAAGCGGCGAGGTGCGGCAACGGGCCGAGGCCGGTGAGACCCTGCCCTGCGAGAAGCGCCAGGTGCCGATGGTCGACCTTCCCCTTGGCGCCACTGAAGATCGCCTCTGCGGCACGATCGACATCGAAAAGGCCCTCAGCGAGGGGGTACGGGCGTTTGAGCCGGGGTTGCTGGCCAAGGCCAACCGCGGCCTCCTCTATGTGGATGAGGTGAACCTGCTCGACGACCACCTGGTGGACGTGCTGCTCGATTCGGCCGCCTCGGGCTGGAACACCGTGGAACGGGAAGGGGTGAGCGTGCGCCACCCGGCTCGCTTCGTGCTGATCGGCTCCGGCAACCCGGAGGAGGGTGAGCTGCGACCCCACCTGCTGGATCGCTTCGGCATGAGCGTGGAGGTGCGCACCGTGCGGGATCCGGAGCTGCGGGTGCGGGTGGTGGATCAGCGCACCGCCTTCGATGACGACCCGGAGGGCTTCAGCACCCAGGTGCAAGGGATCCAGGATGGGCTGCAGGCGCGGGTGGTGGAGGCCCAGCAGCGGCTGCCCGAGGTGGCGATCGACGACAACCTGCGTATCCGCATCTCGGCGGTGTGCGGCGCGTTGGATGTGGATGGCCTGCGGGGCGACATCGTCACCAACCGCGCCGCCCGGGCCCTGGCGGCATTCGAGGGCCGCAGCGAGGTGACGGAAGACGACGTGGCCCGGGTGGTGGCCTGCTGCCTGCGCCACCGCCTGCGCAAGGACCCTCTCGAAACGATCGATTCGGGCGATCGGGTGGTGAAGGTGTTCTGCAAGGTGTTCGAGCGGCCGGAGCCCTCCGACCGCGGCGCCTTCCAGCTGGCATTGGCGGCCTGAGGGGCGGCGGCAACCGGAACCCAGGGGCCTCTGCCCCTGCCGAAACCCGGTCCCCACAAGCATCACGTCCACACGCGATCGCCGAGCACCCCACGCTCCGATCCGCTCAATAGGTCCAGTTCTGGCGCATGATCAGGCTGTAGGTGCCGTCGGCGATCTTGACGCGCCTGGGGATCAGCCGCAGCTCCCGCAGCACCTCCGCCTGCTGCTGTAGGCCATCAAGGGAGCGGCTATCGAGCGGCACCACCGAGCGTTCGGCGCTGATGCCACGCAGGCGGTCGAGCCATTCATCGCTCACCTTGGGCTGATCGCGCAGCCACTCCACCGCCGCCAAATGGTCGCGGTTGACCTGGGCACCGGCCTCATTGATCTCCTCCAGCACGAGCTTGAGGATGTCGGGGAAGCTGCGCACCAGCTCCGGCGCGGCGTAGTACAGCGTGGGCAGGTGCAGGCTGGGATCGTCGCCGAAGAGATCCTGGAGGCTGGCGATCGAGCGCCCTGGATAGGCCTTGCGCCGCGGCGAATCGGCATAGGGCACCCACACCGACCAGGCCTGAACGGCTCCGGCCTGGAACTGCGGCAGGGCCTCGGAGCGGGGCAGGAACACGATCTCCACGGCGTCGGGCTCCAGGCCCGCATGGTGCAAGGCCCGCACCAGCACGTAGTGGGCGGTGGATCCCTCCTCCACCGCCACGCGACAACCGCGCAGGTCGACCAACCGCTGAATCGGCGCGTCGTTGGCCACCAGCAGCGCCTCACCGCCGGGGTTGGTGTATTTGTCGCGGGCGACCCGCACGAACAGCAGCTCCGCCGCCTGGGCGAACACGCTGGGGGTGCCGCCGCCGCCGCAGAAGTCGATCTCGCCACTGTTGAGCGCCTGCAGCAGGCTGGAGGCGGAGAGGAAATCGCGCCATTCCACCGCCACGCCCAAGGGGGCGAGCCGCTGCTCCAGGCGCCGTTGCTGACGCAGGGCCTCCAGATGCACCAACCCCTCCGGCACGCCGATGCGCAATTGGCCCAATCGCCGCGCCTGGAATTGCTCGGTGGCGACGGCACCTTGCCGCGATTGGCGATAGCGCACCAGCCGATCCAGCAGCAGGCAGGTGAGCAGAAACAGCAGGAACAATCCCACCGTTTCCAGCGAGCGGGATCCCGCCGGCAGGCGCTGGGCTAGGGCCCCCAGCAGCAGCGTCGCCAGGGTTCCGGCCGCGATGGCCAGCAGCGGTCTCAGCAGGCGGATGCGCACGCTCAGCACGCCAAAGCCCAGCAGCAGCGGCAGGGCCTGGCGCCAGTGGCGCAAATGGGCAAAGAACAGGCTGAGGATGACGATGTCATCCACCTTGGTGGCCGCGAAGGCACCGCCAGCGGTCATCAGCTGCTGAAACACCAGCACCTGCGGAATCACCATGAAGGAAGCCTTGCCATGGCCGGATGGCCTGAACAACCCGCAGACTATGCAGATCGGTTCGATACCGACAAACACGATTTTTTGTCGGCTCGATCAAGAACAGTGATCAAACCCGCCGTGCCGCAAGGCTGCGAGAAGCAGCGGCATTCCTAGCGTCTGCCGAGAGTGCCACCAGCCCGTGCCATGGCTTCGACCCTGCCCGCGGAACCCCTGGCGGCGCCACAGGCGAGCGCCGCAATGGGCGAGACCCCGCCCGCGCCGGATCCCCACGAGAAGACCAGCGCGACGGCTGCTGGAGCGGAGCGGAACCGCCGGGCGGGGCGGGCCTGATTGGCATTGCGGTTGTTTGGGGTGTTGCTGCTGCTGGCCCTGCTTAGCAGCGCCCTGGTGGTGGTGCCACCGGGGGAGCGGGGGGTGCTGCTGCGCTGGGGCGCGATCCAGGAGCGGGTGCTGCAGGAGGGGGTCCAGCTGGTGCTGCCGCTGGTGGAGACGATGCGGCCGCTGAGCGTGCGGCTGCGCTCCCAGATCCTGCGCAGCGAGGCGGCCTGTCGCGACCTGCAGGATGTGGCCTTCCAGCTCGCGGTGAACTGGAGGCTGCCGCCGGAGAAGGTGGCTGCGGTGTATCGCTCGATCGGCGATGAGCTGGAGATTGTAAACAACGTGATCACGCCAGCCTTGGAGGATGGCCTTAAGCAGGTGGTAGCGGGTTTCACGGCCGAGCAGCTGATTTGCGAGCGGGCGGCCCTGAAGACCGCCCTGGAGGAGTTGATCGGCGCCCGCCTGGCCCACCACGAGCTGGTGCTGGAGGGGATCGATTTGTTGCAGCTCGACTTCTCCGAACGCTTCCGCCAGGCGGTGGAGGCCAAGCAGGTGGCGGAGCAGGATGCCCGGCGGGCTGAGTACGAGGCGGCCAAGGCCCGGCGCTTGGCGGCGGCCCACATCTACCGCGCCGAGGGCGAAGCCCAGGCCCAACAGCTGCTGCAGGCCGGCCTCACACCCCAATTGCTGCAACATCAAGCGATCGAGAAGTGGAATGGCCACTTGCCGCTAGTGATGGATAGCACCTCGTTACAGTCGTTGAATCTGAAGAGTTTGCTGAAGCTGGATCGGCAGCAGCGGGGGCGGGCTTGACGCAGAAGTCTTGAGAAGGCGGCGATCGCCGCGGTGCAGGATCAGTCCCAGCGATCTGGCCTGTCCCTCTGGGTGGCGGTTGTTCAGCGATCAGCTCGCGCCCCGTTGCCGCAGGCTGGCGAGTCGCTGGAACGGCACCATTCAGGAGGTAAGGAATGCTGGGTATGGCCATGACGCGAGTGGCTTGCGCTTGGCGCTCGCTGGCGCAAAGCTTGGCGTGATCAAACTACCGAGGTGCTCTGCGCCAACCTGCCGCAACCGCTTCGGCCTCTGAACAAAACCACCGCTCTCCTTTAGCAGGATCGATGATCGTGCCTTCGTAGTCTTCCATGCCTGGGACATGATAAAGCATGCGACCTGAATTGATCGAAATATTGCCTTTGACGACACAGCCTGGCTTCGTGATGGATTCAATTGACGCAGGCATGCGGCTTGGGCTGCGGCTAAGGCCTATGCCAGATCTACATTGCATCAGAAGCAGCACAAGGCCAACAAAAACTCCAGCACCAATCGCCAGTTCTTTCGATCTGGGAGACTTGCTTCTGCGGTGGTTTGGCGAAGTCCGCGTCTTGTTGAAGCCAGAAGTTTGGAGCACAACGCCAGCAATGGAAGCGCTAGAGGCACGGTTTTTGCCATCGGCTTCGGTGACCAATGCATAACTAATCGTGTCTCCAACCCGTGGGCGGCGGCTGGTTTTGGGGATGGCACTGATGTGGAGAAACACTTGCTTTCCACCGACACTCGGCGTGATAAAACCAAATCCCCGCTGATCGTTCCACTTCACGAGTTGCCCCGTTTTCATGCCAGACGTCATCAAACCTCACCAATCAAGCGCTTGGGCAGTGCAGCCATGAGTACAGGGCTCAGTACTACGTTGACGTGAGCAGGCAATAGCGATCACGATTGCGAACCATAGGTCACCAGCCTAAGGCTTGCCATCGGTGATTCGCCCACCCGCCCGCAACCCAACAAGATGTCCTTGGTGGTGGCTCCTGTGCACAGAACTTTGCATGGCGAAGTCAGCGTCTACTTGGAGAGTCTTGAGAGACTCCCTCCCTCGAATGGGAGAGCGGTGGGATGGCTGCGCAATGCCTTCCTTCAGCATTCTGGATCCCGCCCACTGGATCTTGGGCCTGGTCAGCGAGACCTAAATCTATGACCATGACCAGTGAATCTCCGCCAAGTCTATTCTTCATTCTCGACACTTCGCGAAAGCCAAGTTTGCAATAAAAACATACGGCCGGGTTCTCCGCGCGCACAGAAAGAACAATTCGTGGATAAGATGACCGCGCGGATGCAATCAAGTGCTTGATCAGAACTGAGCCTACTCCGCGACGACGAGCTTGCGGGATGACAGCCGTGGCGAGCTCAGGAACCTGCTTGTCTCCAAGCTTGTACGGCCCTTCAGCGCCTCCCAAACGCAGCCATGCTGCCCCAAGCACGTCTCCAAATCCATCTCGGGCAATCACTCCCAAGTCACCTTTCTTTGATCCCCATCCTGAGACATAGCTGCTCAAGTAGGGGTCTGATCGAGCATGCGCAATCTGCTCCTCACCGCCAGAACCCATCGATGCCGATAAGGTGAGCATTCGCCACAGGACGGGTTCGTCCTGGACTGTGGC
>JBKCTK010000010.1:0-4266 GCA_046319055.1 Synechococcaceae cyanobacterium | reverse complement strand
ACCAACATGATCTCGGTGGGTCTCGACATCAGCCGCCTCGGCCTGATGGTGATGCTGGGCCAGCCGAAAACCACCGCCGAATACATCCAGGCCAGCAGCCGCGTCGGCCGCGACGACCAACGCCCGGGCCTGGTGGTGGTGCTGCTCAACCCCAATCGACCGCGCGACCGCTCCCACTACGAGCGCTTCAGCTTTTGGCACTCGGTCTTTTATCGCGATGTGGAGGCCACCAGCGTGACCCCTTGGTCGTCGAGAGCCCTGAAGCGGGGGCTGCCGGCCATCACCGTGGCGCTCGCCAGGCACCTCCACCCCGCGCTCAGCTGGGCCCAAGATGCCGGCAATGCGGAGGCGATCGATGCCATCCAGGCTGAGGTGGCCCAACGGCTGGGTGAGCGGGCTCGCCGCTCAGCCCCCAGCAAGGCACGCAGCGAACACACCGAGGCCGACGTCCGCCAGCAGGCGATGAATCTGCTCGACAAGTGGATCCGCATCGCCCGCGACAACGAAGGACTGCTGCAGTACGGCCGTGAGGTGGGAGAAGTGGCCCCCCTGCTCCATACCCCGCTGGACCCCGCTCTCCAGGAGCTCAAGGCGATGCAGCAGGAGTTCCTGGCCCACTGGAGCCTGCGCGATGTCGAACCCAGCGCGGCGCTGATCCGCCAACGCCCCGATGGCGATGGGGAGGTGAGCTGATGGCCCGCCAGTCCACCAGCCGCCCCCAGGGGGAAGTGCGCCACAGCCAGCTGATCACCACCTATGGCCCAGGCGCCATGGTGGATCTACCCGATTGTTCGGTGGTGATCGGCGGCCTCAACTTCTGGATGTACGGCCCGGATCAACCTCCGGAGGAGATCGATGAACCGCGCCTGATCGCCAAGCTGCGCCAAAGCCTCAACGTGGGCTGCCTGCGTTTGCGCAAACCGCCGGTGTATGACGTTGGCCCGGGCGGCCAGAGCCGTGCCGGCGGCATCCGCAGTCCTGAGTTCCCCAACTGGTTCGTGGCCCAGCTGGACTGCACGAAGACGTTTGACGGCAAGACCTACCGGAGTCGCCCGCTGGTGGAAGGCGCCCGCCTCGACAAACGCAAGTACGTCGATGCGGATCGGAAGGCCCATCGCGTCGTACCGGTGCGCTTTGTGCAGAGCTGCCCCAACGGCCATCTCAGTGACATCGACTGGCGTGAATTCGTGCACCGCGGCAAGACAACCTGCCGGGCTACGCTATGGCTTGATGAGGCCGGGGCTGGTAACGACTTCACCGAGATCTTTGTGCGCTGTTCCAACTCTGCCTGCATGGAGAAGTGGAACCGCCGGCAGTTATCAGAGGCCAAGCAGAAACTGAAAGACGATGACGACGAGAGACCCGCTCTCGGTTTCTGCCAGGGGCATCGCCCCTGGCTTGGCCCCTTCGGCCAGGAAACCTGTGACAACGGCAAGGGCAAAGGCGGCAGCTATGCCAATCGATTGTTGGTACGTTCTGCCAGCAATGCCTACTTTCCCGAGCTGATCTCGGCGATCTCCATCCCCGAACCAATTGATGCTGTGCGGCAGGTGATCAGCAATCATCTCAAGGCCTTTGAGAAGATCACCAGCGCCGCCAAGCTTGAAGTCTGGCTGGAGGACTTCGCCCCCGACCACATCAAGGATCCGCTCGCTGGTACAGCGCCTGCACTGATCTTCGAGGCTCTCGAAGCCCTCCGTGGTGGTGAAGCTGCGCCGGAGACAACCGAGGCCCTTAAGCAACAGGAAATGCGCGCCTTGGTCGGTCCCATCGATGGGCTGCGGCGCGGCTCAGGGAACAGCCGCTTCGAAGCGGAACAGCTTGACCTGGCGGCCAAGCCAGCCTGGTTCCGGCAGCGCGTCAACCGGGTCTTGAAGGTGCACCAGCTGCGGGAGGTGATGGCCCTGCTCGGCTTCACCCGCCTGGAGCCGGTGGTGAGCCAGATCGATGGTGATCCCCTCGATCTGGGGGTGAAGCGAGCCAAGATTGATGTGAAAGAAGCCACCTGGCTACCGGCCGTTGAAAACCTCGGTGAAGGCATCTTCCTCAGCTTCGATCCAGACGCCATCCGCCGCTGGCTCAAGAGTGATGGCACTGCTCAGCACCTCTCCAAACACCGTGATGCCTTCAAGACCTGGAATAAGGAGCATGGTCTCACTGAGGACAAGTTCAAGTGGCCCGGAGGTGCCTATCTAATGCTGCATAGCCTCGCCCATCTGTTGATCACCGAGGCCGCTCTTGATTGCGGCTATGGAGCCTCGGCGATTAAGGAAAGGATCTATGCCTTTGACGATATCGGTTACGGCATTCTTCTTTACACAGGAGGCAGTGGTTCAGAGGGCTCTCTCGGTGGATTGGTAGCCCTGGCTGATCGCATCGATGCATTGCTGGCAATCGCGCTCGAGCGGGCCGCCCTGTGCTCCAACGACCCTTTCTGTGCCAGCCATGACCCCAAAAACAAACTGGAAAAGCGCTACGCCCATGGCGCCTCCTGCCATGGCTGCCTGCTGATCGCCGAAACCAGCTGTGAACGCCGCAATGAGTTTCTCGATCGCGCCCTGGTGGTCCCCACCCTGAGCCAACACGATGCAGCCTTCTTCACGGATGGGCCCTGATGGCAGCGGTTTTCCCCCATCTGAGCACCGCGGAACTGGAAACCCTGCTGGCTTCCCTGGATCCCCACCAAGGCAACGCTCAGTTTCTCGCCGAAAGCCTTGCTGATCCACCCGCGTTCCTGGCCAGGATTGGGCTGCAGGCCGGCCCTCAATCACTGGCCGCGTGGCTCGAGAGTTGGCGCTCTGCAGGCGGGAGCCAGGAGTCTCTGCTGATGACCGTTCAAGCCCTCTTAGACCAGCGGCGCCGTGAGGCTGCAGCTCGCTCAATCGAACTGGTGTGGTCGGGCCCTGATCCAGGAGCAGGATCGGTCACCCGTGATCAATCAGTGCTGATCCGTCAGTTGGTGGAGCGCGCCGAACAGCGCCTGCTGCTCACCACCTACGCCGTTTACAAAGGCCCCTTCATCAACGAGTTGTTCCAGCTGATCCGTGAGCGCATGGTGGCGCTGCCGACGTTGCAAGTGCGCATGATCTGCAATCTCCACCGTGATCGTGGCGACACCTCCAGCCCTGGGGCCTTGATCCGCAAGTTTCAACAGCAAACCTGGTCACGCCTCTGGCCTCAACCACCAGCTCCCGCCTTGTTCTTTGACCCCCGCTCCCTCTCCCTCGAACGGGAGAAGGCTGTCTGTCACGTCAAGGCGGTGGTGGCCGATGAAGAACTGCTCGTCACCAGCGCAAACCTTACGGATGCCGCCCAGCTCTCGAACTTCGAGCTGGGTCTGCATCTCGGCAGTTCCGCCCATGCCGATGATGTCTGGGATCATTTTGATCGCCTGATTCAACAGGGGCTCCTGCAGTCCGTTCAGTTGTGAATGCTCTGGGGGGTTGGCCCCAGCTGCTCCCTCAGCCCCCAGCTTCACCCCCCTCCCGGCCCTCCGCCCAGGGCGCTCAGCAACCGCTCCAGGGCATCACCGGGTAGGCCGCGCCGCAGCACCAGCCTGAGCCGGGCGGTTCCCTCCGGCACGGTGGGCGGGCGGATGGCGATCGCCAGCAGCCCGTGGCGCTCCAGCTGCTGTTCCAGCTCCAGCGCCCGTTGGTCGTTTCCCAGCTCCAGCGACAGGATCGGCCCCCGGCCTGGAGGTCTTGGCCAGCCGGCCGCCTGCAGCGCCTGGCGCCAGCGCTCCGCCTCCGCCACCAGCTCGCTCCCGGCCCGGGGATGGCGTTGTAGCCAATGCAGCGCCGCCAGGGCTCCGGCCGCCAGGGGTGGCGCCAGGGCGGTGGTGTAGCGGAAGCCGCCGCTGCGTTGCAGCAGCCAGTCGCCCAGCAGCGCCTCTGCGGCGAGGAAGGCGCCGCCGCTGCCGAAGGCCTTGCCAAAGGTGCCGCAGACCAGCCCCACGCCGCCGCACCCGCGCGCCAGCCCCCGCCCCTCGGCGCCGAGCACCCCCAGGGCATGGGCCTCATCCACCAGCAGCAGGGCATCATGCCGTTGGCAGCAGGCGGCGATCGCCTCCAGGGTGGGGCTGGGGCCCTCCCTGCTGTAAAGACTTTCGCAGAGCACCAGCAGGCGCCGGCGGGGCCCCTCCCGGCGGGCGGTGGCCAGGCGCCGCTCCAGATCGGTCGGGTCGTTGTGGGCAAAACGCTGCAGCCGGGCGCCGCTGGCCCGCACGCCTACAAGCAGGGAGTGGTGGATCAGGCGATCGGCGAGCAC
>JBKCTK010000009.1:0-2649 GCA_046319055.1 Synechococcaceae cyanobacterium | reverse complement strand
GTCGAGAACCGTGTCAGCGGGATACGCGCTGGGCCAGATGGCCAGCATGTCGTCCTGACGAACCTTGGCACCGACGGTGGCGGTGAGGTTGGCGCCGATCGGAAACTGGTAGTAGAGACGGTTGATCGAAACCGTGTCGCCGCAGCTGTTCGCGCCGGTGTTGCAAAGCAGACCGGGATTCACCTCAAGGTTGTTGAGGGCAGTGGCACTGAAGCCACCCATGCCGATCTGGTAACCAAATCCGCTCTGGGCCAGGTTGCTAGCCCGCAGGGTGGTTTTCAGCAGATCCTTGCCGGTGAAGCTGGTGTCGAAGCCCAGGCGCACGTCGTAGTTGAAGCTGGTGGAACCAGCTCCAGGGAACGAGAGGGCGAAGATTGAGCCCAAGGAACCCAGGAGACCCGGGACAAAGGTTGATCCACCGGTGCGAACCGCGTCGGTCAGGCCCTTGGCGCCAGCCGTGAGGTTAGATGTGGAGGCGCCAGGAACTGGAGCCACGGTTCCGATGGCGCCAATAGGAATGCCATTCGCAATCGTGCCAGCGGCAAATACTGGAGGAACAGGATTGAGATTCGTGCCACCGGCGATGCCGAGGCCGGGATTCAGCAACGCGAAGGAGGAATTAACAACCTGATTGAGGTTCCCGGCGTTGACGGGCAGGAAGGCAGGCACGCCAGAGATTTGCAGTGCCGTCGGCACAGGTAGGATGCCGGTGGGGAGGGGTGTTGGCGTGAAAGCAAGACCCACTGGAGCCAGCGTGGTGCCACCGCCAAGAGCCGCAGCAATCGTTCCTGGAGCCGCAGCCAGGCCACCCAAGCCTGGGGTTCCGGGGACGAACGTGTTGGCGAGGAAAGGATTATTGGTGCCACTGAAGCTGTTGCCGCCGATCACGAAGGTGGCGTGGCCCTTCAGCTTGGTGGTGGTGGAGAACTGGGTGGCTTCGAGCTCACCCACCTTGGCCTCGAGACCATCCACACGGCCGCGCAGCACGGCGAGTTCCTTTTCGAACTCCTTCATCAGGCGCTTCAGCTCGTCGGTGACTTCGCTGATGCGGTCAAGGCAGGCGTTGAGCAGAGCGGCCGCCTCGTAGCGGGTCATGGCCTGGCCGCCCTTGTAGGTGCCATTGGGGTAACCAGCCACGCAGCCGTATCGCTCGATCAGGTTGGAGAGCGCCTGGTAAGCCCAGTCGGTGGGCTTGACATCGGAAAACTGGCTGATGCTGGTGACTTGCTCCTCAGAACCGGCGTACTTATTGATGCCGGAGAGGTTCATGTCCGCGGCCTGGGCTGCCACGGGAGCCAGAAGGCCCAGGGCAGCAGGGGCCAGCAGGAGTTGCTGGAAGAGTTTCATGGGGTCCTCACACGAAAGGGCGCAATGCGCCGACAACATTTTGAGCTGGGGTCCCCGGTGGCACCACGGCGCTGTGCCAGAAATGACAACGGCCGCCAGATCCGGCCCACCCCACACGCCCGCGATCCACCGGGCCGGAAGCCCTGGCCCCGCGCCATCTCAACGACCACGACCTGGTTCAGAGCGAGTTCTGACGCCGCGAGATCCACCCCGCCATCGGCGCGGTCAGGGTGCCGGCCGACTGAGGGAGGCCGGCTCAGGGAAGCCAGCTCAGGGAGGCGGCGGGACGGCAGCCGCGGCGGTCGGGGCGGCCGAGCCCCCGCCCGAGCCAAGCTCCTGGGGCAGGCCGGGGGGCCCGGGCCGCAGCAACAGCCTGCGGATCCGCGGGGCCACCCGCCGCAGCGCCTCGATCGAAGGGTGGGAGTGCTCATCGCGGTAGAGCACCGTGCCATCGGCACCCAGATAGGAGCAGCGCGGGCCTGGACAGAACGCATCGAAAAGATCGACCACGCGCAGCGCTCCCTGCCGCTCCAACCGCCGCAGCAGCCGATCCAGGGGCTCACGGCGCCGCAGCGAGGTGCCGCGATCGGGCAGGGAACAGGGGCCGCCCCACGGCGCAAACCACTGGGGGATGGCGCTGGCCGGATGGCACTCGGCCTCGCGGGCAAAGGGGTTGCCGTGCAGCACCGCCAGGCGCACGCCCCGCCGCGCCAGTTGGCGCGACAGGCGGGTGAGGCCCTGCTCCAGTTGCCGCAACGCCAGCTGGTGGGCGGGCCCGGGCTGGGCGGGCGAGAACAGCATCATGTCGCTGGCCAGAAACACCCAGTCGCCCGGGCGCAGCTCGGCGATCAGGGCCGGTGCCACCGCCCGCCAGTAATGGGCGTTCACCGGGGCATAGGGGCCGAGGTTGTCGATCTCCGGCACGGGCGACGCGGCCCACGAAGAGGTGACCGTGACGGCGAAGCCGTCCTGCCGCACCAACGGATCGAAGGCCGCCACGAAGGCCGCCGAAAACGAGTTCCCCAGCACCAGCACCCGCCGCCGCGCCGTGCGCGGATCGCCGAGGGTGCAGGGCAGCCACGGGATCGCCTTGCCCACCTGGTCATTGTCGCTGAGCACGCAGGGCTCTCCGGCCCAGCGCCAGGCCGTGCCGGGAAGGCTGTAAGGCTGGCTGAGGCTGGCGACGCCCTCGGCCTGGAGCGCCGGTGGGCGGCCGCTGACCAGCGCATAGGGGGGCAGCTGATCCAGCCGCTACTCCATGAACGCGACCGGTCGCAGCGGGCGCAGGCCCAGGGGGTTGTG
>JBKCTK010000008.1:0-2781 GCA_046319055.1 Synechococcaceae cyanobacterium | reverse complement strand
CGTGCCCCCTAGATCCACCACATCCTGTTGTTCGGGCAGCAGGGCGATCACGGGGTGGGGGGTGGCCGGATCGAGCTCCCTGCTGGTGGCGCCCGCCACGCCGGCCTGGTCGCGGGCCCATTCGATCCCCCCGCATTGCATGCCGAGGCAGAGGCCCAGGAACGGCACCCGCTGCTCCCGCGCCCAGCGAATCGCCGCCACCTTGCCATCCACACCGCGGTTGCCGAAGCCGCCCGGCACCACGACTGCGTCCATGCCGGCCAGCAGCGCCTCGGCCCCCTGCTCCTCGATTTGCTCGGCGCAGATCCATCGCAAATCAAGGCTGGCATTGTGCTCCAGGCAGGCGTGGCGCAACGCTTCCACCACCGAAAGGTAGGCGTCGTTGAGCTGCACGTATTTGCCCACCAGGGCCACGGTCACCGCGGGACCGGGATGGCGCAGGCGATGCACCAGCTCGGCCCAGCGCACCATGTCGCTGGGGTGATCGGCCAGGTCGAGCACGTCGAGCACCTGGCGGCAGAGGCCCTCCTGCTCCAGCGCCAGCGGCACCGCATAGATGCTGTCGGCGTCGAGGGCCTGGACCACGCTGTCGCTGGGCACGCCGCAAAAGCCGGCGATCTTGCGGCGCATGTCGTCGCTGATCGGCCGGTCGCTGCGGCACACCAACACATCGGGCTGGATGCCGATTGAGCGCAGCTCCTTGACTGAATGCTGGGTGGGCTTGGTCTTCAGTTCACCGGAGGTGCGGATGAATGGCAGCAAGGTGACGTGCACATAGGCCAGGTCGTGGCGGCCCACCTCGCCGCGGAACTCACGGATCGCCTCCAAGAATGGCAGTGATTCGATGTCGCCCACCGTGCCGCCGATCTCGCCGATCACCACATCAGCATTGCTGTTGGCGGCCACCCGGTGGATGCGCTCGCGGATCTCGCCGGTGATATGGGGAATCACCTGCACGGTGCCGCCGTTGTAGTCGCCGCGGCGCTCCTTGTTGATCACCGCCTGGTAGATCGAGCCGGTGGTGACGCTATTGAGGCGCGACAAGGCCGTGTCGGTGAACCGCTCGTAGTGACCCAGATCCAGGTCGGTCTCGGCCCCATCCTGGGTGACGAACACCTCACCGTGCTGATACGGGCTCATCGTGCCCGGATCCACATTCAGATACGGGTCGAGCTTGAGGATCGAAACGCTGTAGCCGCGGCTCTTGAGCAGGCGCCCCAGGCTCGCCGCCACGATCCCCTTGCCGATGCTCGACACCACGCCGCCAGTGACGAACACGAACTTGGCGGCGCGGGCGGGCATTGGGGCACCAGCTGATCCCTCAGCCTACCGGCCGTCCCAACAGGCCCCTGCGGCGGTGGTTCAGCCCCATCCCGCCAACGGGCTGCGCAGCATCGAGGCGCTCTTCGCATGGACCTGCAGCCGCTGGGTGAGCAGAACGGCTCTGGGCTGGTCGACGGGCAAGGGATCAGCGTCGACCCAGGCGGTGAGCTGATCTGGCAGCACGAGGCGGCCGGTCAAGCCCTGCGCTGCTGGGGAATCCAGGGGGGCAAGCAGATTGGGCGGTTCTGCCTGGAGCCGGAGGCGTTCTTCTGTTCTCAGCGCGAAGACCGGAGGCCATGCGTGTGTGATGCTGAAAAGTCGACCGACGCTGCTGCTTTGGCCTCGTTTTCCGAGCAAGATAAGAGATTTTCCGTTTCCGAATTTCGATCGCGTCCCCAACAATGGTTGATCTGTAAAAGTAAAACCTGCTTGGCCGCACAACCCCATAACCCCTACAGCTGTGTCGCCCAAAGCCGCTGGCGAGCCAGATTTAGTCGAACACACCAGTGGGGTTGAGTTGCCGCCATGCCGCTGTGCCGCCTCGCGAGGAGGCGCGACCGGGTTTGTTGCGTGGCCGCCCGGGCTTTCGTTGCTGATCAGGATCCGCCATCGCCTGGCTGGCCTGGTTCGGCTGGCCCGGTTCGGCTGGCCCGGTTCGGCTGGCCTTGGCCAGCAGTTCCAGCTCGGCCAGCGCACGGGGACAGCTTGAACCGCCCCACTGGAGCCTGGCGGAGCGGAGGATTCAACCCAGCTGACGATGTCAGGCCTGGTGCGCCTTCTCCAGTTCCCGCCGCCGCCACCCCCCAGCTGACCGCTCGGGCTGGCCTTCCCGGAGGGCCGGCATCCAGCCCCGTCCTGGCGCCCGCTGGTGCGCATCAGGCCCCAGGGCCAGGCTTCACCGCGCCGGCTGGAGGGGGTTGCGCGGGGCCAAGTTGGCCTGCCTCCAGCTGTGGGAGCGCCTCTGACGCCAGCCGCGCTCTGCTTTCGCCCTGGCGTGATCGGAAATCTTGATCTTTTCTCCGGAACTCCGCCGCCATATCCCATCCCGCCTGTTGCTGACTTCGATTCAAGCAGTTGCCAGCGGCAGAACTCCTGTTGGGCCAGCCAAGCGCGTAGCAACCGGCACGGATGCAGGTGTGGATCACTTCGCTATGTAGCCGCAAGATCCATCGCCCGCGTCGCCATGCCCGCTCCAGCACGCCTCCAGGCCTACCAGATCATCCAAACCCGCGCCGCTGTCGCCACGCCGCCGCTTGAACCTCTTGAAGAGCTTTGGGCCAGTGATGTGTTCACCCTGGACCGCATGAAGTCGGCCCTGCCCAAGGCCGTATTCAAGTCGATCCAGCGCTCGATCAAGGAGGGCGGCAAGCTCGATACCAGCGTCGCCGACACCGTGGCCCAGGCGATGAAGGACTGGGCGACCTCGCGGGGCGCTCTCAATTACGCCCACGTTTTCTA
>JBKCTK010000007.1:0-761 GCA_046319055.1 Synechococcaceae cyanobacterium | reverse complement strand
TGAAAAACGGTCAGGCCACGGTGCCCAACCAGGTGTCGAGATCCTGAGGGTTCTGAAAGTCGAGCAGCGCTTCCGCCAGGGCTTCTAGACGTTCCAGGGGTAGGGCGCGGATGCGAACCACTTGTTGAGGAGTGAGTTCCCCGCAGCGACGGCGCAGCAGGCGCAGGGCAAGCTCCAGCTCTCCCTCCTGACGGCCTTCCTGACGGCCCTGCCCAAAGATCTCGCGGTACGCCACGCTCTGGGTGAATTCCTCAAGGGTGATGCCGCCCATGGCGCAAAGTTCCGGGATCGACCGGCCATTGAATCTTGTCACCACGATAGCGGCAATCACATCTGCGATCGCCTCCGCCTGACCTGTGCCGGCCACCTCAGACTGGAGGGCGGCACTGCTGGCGGGGATCTCTCCCTCCGCTTGCACCAGCAGGGCCAAAGCCCTCAGCAGCAGCGGCGCCGTAGGATCCTTCGCGGCGGGCAGCAGCTCCACCCAATGCACGCGCTCTCGCACAAACTCCGCTACCGCGATAGGGCTGCCGAAATTCAGCTGGCGGTGGGGGCAGATCACCACCACCCGCCACTGCTCGATCTCTACCTCCTGCTCCAACAGTCGGGCGCTTTGGGCATAAAGCCGCCGCAGAAACCTGCCATCCGCTGCCATCTGGGCCTCCAGGAGCACCACAGGCAGCTCCGGCTGGCTTGCGGGCGGTTGAAACAGCCCATCCAGGCGGTGTTCCCGTTCCTTCACCACAGGCGCCGAGAACCGC
>JBKCTK010000006.1:0-2917 GCA_046319055.1 Synechococcaceae cyanobacterium | reverse complement strand
GCCAGCAGCGTGGGGATCATCAGCACACCGAACCAGCCCACATACAGGCGGTTGTTGGTGGAGGTGACCCACTCGCAGAACTGATTCCACGCCGAAGCGCCGGAGCGCTGTTGGAGAGTGGCGGTCATGAGAACGGAAGGGTTGTGTCGGCGGCCCAGGAAAAGTTCCAAGGCGTGGACGGAAGGAAGGCCAGGGCCTCAGCCCTGACTCGTCAAAGGTAACGGACTGTTGCGGGCTTTGTAAAGGGGCTTTCATGAAGAAAGTTTGAAAGGGGCTGCGGCGGTCGGGAGGCTGAGCGGGGATCCACGGGGGTGAGCGGCTGTCATGGGCGCCTGGTTGCCCAGTTGGTGCCAGGAGGGCGACCTGGGGGCCGCGGACAGACCGTGGTCAAGGGACCCGCCGCCCTGGCTTGGCCGGCTCCTTCGACCGCCTGGCTGGTGCGGCGGCTGGGCCCTCGCTAAGAGGGAGGCATCTCCCTGCCGCTGCCATGGCCATCGCCCGAGCCCGTGAATCCCACCCGCACCGCCCCCCAGGCGACCGGCCATGGCGCCGGCGGCCCCAACGGGCACTGCTGCTGGCCGGCTGCCTGCTGACCCTGGGCCTGGCCAGCGGCTGTCAACAGCAGCCCAGCGCTGAAAGCCAACGGCTGGATCGGCTGGATCTGAAGCTTCAGCAGCTGGAGCAACGCCTTAATAAGGTCTCTCAGCAAAGCGATGGAGCCGACCGTTCCGGCAAGCCCCCGGCCGGCGTGATCAAGTCGCTGACACTCCGCATGGGCAGCGACGACGACCGGCTGCGCATCTACTGGGCCGACGGCAGCCGCACCGACCTGCCCTGCACCAAGGAGCAGAGCACGCTTGTCTGTGGCTAGGTGGGGACGCTTCAGAACCTTGTGACCCCGTTGCATCCGCCCCCGTCGCCCCTAGAAAGGAGGGATCCTCCGGCTCGAGAGGCTGCCATTTGAGAAAAGCGCAACAACTTCCCTTTGCCGGGGCGGCCTGTTAAGATGGAAAGGCGTTCGTGTCTCAAGCAGGACCCAATACAAGGGCCAAGTCCTTTCCTCCGTGGCGAGACTTGCCTTTGCGATTGGTTTTTATTGCTTGCCACGTTCCCTATCGGCCTTATATTCGTTATCAAACCAACTGCTCTGGTCTTTTTGATTCTCTAAGCACTACGTGTCTGATTCTCAACAACACCAATCACTTCCATGAATCTTCAATCGCGCATCGTGTTGGGAGGACTTATTTTCCTCTCGCCATTGGCTAGCTCCATACCTGCCCATGCAGTTACTTGCATGAATGGCGGCTATTCAGCCTCCACCCTCTCTGCAGCCGGGTTCAGTTGCACCTTGGGTGATAAAACTTTTTCGGATTTTAGCTTTACTGGCTTCAACACCAATGCTACGTTCGGATTTGACGAGCCATCCTTAGGTTTTCACACCTTCAATGGTCAGTCCTTAGGTTTTGGGCCTGGCAGTAACGCTTCCTACTCTTACAAGATTCAGGTGGTGTCGAGCTCCCCCGCTTACATCATCAACTACCAAACCTCGACAAGCCAGCTTGGCAATCCACGCTCGCTGACCAAGACTCTCCAGGACATGTCAACTCCTGGCGGAATTGTTTCCGTTCCTAGCACTGGAGGCACCTCTTCTTCCTACAGCTACACTCTGCCAGGTGAGAAGGGCCCTCTCACCATGGATGGAACTATGACCGTTACCAGCGGGACTCTCACTCAGTTTGTGGATTCCTACGAGCAAGAGCCCAAGATTCCTCCCGTGCCTGGTCCCTTGCCCCTCCTTGGCGCAGGCGCTGCTTTTGGCTTTACTCGCAGGCTGCGCAAGCGCATCTCCGCCTCAATCTGACGCTTTCAAATCCCCTTGCGGGATCTCAATCAGTGCTGTTCTCGCCCAGTCTCAGACTGGGCTTTTTTTTGGCCTCAGTTGATCCTCAGGGATTCCCGTAGCGCCTCGGCCCAAGTGGCCTCCCCCGGCCAAACCTCCCTTTGGCTGAGGCTCAGGGCGATTCCCTTTTCTTCATAGGCGGCTTCATTGATAAACACGGGCCACACCGTGGTCGGATCTTCGGCTTGCGGTTCCCAGCCGAGCGGTTGGCCTTCCTCACTCAGAAAGAGCGGCTCCCCAGCTCGCAACGGTTGCCAATCCCGGTCCTGGCGCCGCGGGTCGAGGAAGGCGCAGGGTTCGCCGTTGGCATTGCGGGGCACATCCAAGCTGTGCAAGTGGCGGTGCACCACCAGCTCCCTGGGTAGGCGCAGAACGCCACGCCGCGCCTCGGCCAGCAGCACCAGGGCCGTTTCCAGTGCCAGCTGGGTCTGGCGGCAAATGCGGGCCTGCACCACCCCCTGGGGCACCGGCCCCACTTCGATCACCAGCCCGCTGGGCCAGTGCTCCACCAGGTAGCCGCTCTGGAGCGGGTCTTTCTCGTGCAGATACACCGGCAGGCCGAGCCGCTGCTGCAGGCCCGCCGCCAGGGCCAGATCAGCCGGCCGCCGGCCATACACCACCAATGAATTGCCCATCGCCGCCGTGGTGCTGTGCAGATCGAAGACCACGGGGCAGGGTTGGGAGCCCCCCGGGCCGTAGGCGGCCAGCAGCTCCCGCGCCCGTCGCACCTCCAGCTCCTGGTTGCCCGGATCGTTGAGCAGCGCTGGCTGGAAGCTGCGGTTGAGATCGCGCTCCAGATAGCGCCGATTGGCGGCTACTGCCGCGGGGTTGCCCAGCGTCATCACCAGGTCGAACCCAGCGCTGTTCAGCAGCCCAGGGTTGCGGCGCCACCGCTCCAGCAGCCAAACCGCGTTGCGCTCATTCCCATGGGTGCCGGCCACCACCAGCACCGGGCCGCTGGTTGCAGCGTCGCCTTCGCGGCGGTGGTGGTCGACGCCGTCGCCGTCGCCGTCGTGC
>JBKCTK010000005.1:0-1935 GCA_046319055.1 Synechococcaceae cyanobacterium | reverse complement strand
GTATTGCCATGTAAGACCACATAGCTCCTTGGGAGGCAGAACTCCCCACTCGGTCTATACTGAGGCCAAACCCTGTCCCACCCGTCCAGAGTTAACGATTTCAGGGGCCCGACCTGTTCAGTAAAGGGCAACCACCGCAGGTGGCGGACAGCGCCGCCTGAATCAGCGCCGCCCGCTGGACCGTGCCGTGGCGACCTAGCCGAGCTGGGAGCGGCGGTCGCGCTGCTTGAGGCTCAGGCGGCGCAGCCTGCGGGACTGGCTCAGGGCTGCTGCAACTCCGAGGATCGGCAGGGGGCCGGGAGCGGGAGTCACACCTGTGGTGAAGCCAAAGCCGTCGGCGTAGGCACTTGTAGTGGTGGCGTGTTTAAAGTTGATTTCTGAATAATCCCCCAAGAATTGAGCCACAAAACCAACGTTAAAGTCGGAGGTGCCACTGCCTGTGATCGTCGATCCACTCACGCTGACTCCGTTCGACTGTAAAATCTTAAAAGGAGAGAAGAAAGTGATGTTTTCAGTATAAGTTAAACCGGCTGCATAAAAATAAGGATTTTTGACGGATTGGTCATATGTGATCTTCACATCGTCGCTCGACAACGGGGCCGAACCCACGATGATGGCAGCATTCGACGTTGCAGGATATTGATTGGAGAGCAAAAGGGAATCCCACGAGGCCGCAAATATGGTCCCCGCCCCAGTTCCTGATCCAGTGCCTACCGTAACCGTAATGGGAGAGGTCGGGCAAGGTGGGCTGGCTCCTTGAATGGGGGCTGATTTTGTCCCGCCTGGCGCACCACTGGGCGCACTCCAAATCGCCGTGCAAACGGTCGTGGCCGCGTGGGCCCTAGGTGCGCCGATCAGGGTGATGGCGAGCAGGGTTAAACCGTAGAAGGACAGGAGTTTCAATGAAGAGGAATCAAACCATGCGCCTTTTGCAAAGTTGCGCCGCGGTGCGCTCGCTTGGTCTTGGTTTCGTGACCAGGGCGCCCGCGGCGGCTGAGAGCGACTAAATGCTGGTCGCCTGGGGCGAGCCAGTCGGCTGCGGCTCCATGTCTGAGCCCAGAATGGCGCCATTGCCCCGCCGCCATGCCGTTCGACATCCGCTGGCAGCAGCGCTTCGCCAATTTCTGCCAGGCCCTCGATCAGTTGGAGACCTTCTTCCTGCCCCCCGCGCTGAATGAGCGCGAGCGCCAGGGCCTGATCAAGGCCTTTGAATACTGCTTTGAGCTGGGTTGGAACAGCCTGCGCGACCTGCTGCTGGCGGAGGGCAACGCCAGCTTGATCGGTTCGCGCGACACCCTGCGCTTGGCCTTCCGGGTAGGCCTGATCCGCGACGGCGAGGCTTGGCTGTCCATGGTTCAGGACCGCAACCTCACCAGCCACACCTACAACCGCAGCACCGCCGAGCAGGTGAGCCAGCAGGTGGAGGTGCGCTACCTGCCGTGTTTCCGGGAGTTGCGCCAGGTGCTGAGCCAGCGCCTGCCGCAGGCCAGCGCCGGCGAACCGACCGATGCCTAAACCCTCCCCCGACCCCGCCATGATCCCCGGTCTGCCGCCGGAGGTTGCGGCCCGCCTGCTGGCCCTGCTCACCGCGGAGCCCACCGTGCGGGAGGTGTGGCTCTATGGCTCCCGCGCCATGGGCCGCCATCACCCCGGCTCCGACATCGACCTCACCCTGGTGGCCCCGGGCCTGTGCCATGCCGATCGCCTGCGGCTGATGGGTGCCCTCGATGACCTCCTGCTCCCCTGGAGCATCGATCTCTCCCTGCACCACGAACTGCCCAACCCCCTGCGCCAGCACGTGGCCCGGGTGGGGCGGCGGCTGGTGCCCCGCGGCTGAAGCCCCAGCAGCGCCGAGCAGCCCATGCCTCGGCAGCGGGCCGAGCGGCGGCGGCAGCGGAGGCGACATGCGCTGCAGGCGGAGGCACGGGCGGGGAG
>JBKCTK010000004.1:0-49592 GCA_046319055.1 Synechococcaceae cyanobacterium | reverse complement strand
GAGCCGGTTGCGCTCCTCGACCACATCCAGGAACTTCCGGGGCAGGAAGTCGGCCACAAGATCTTCCGGGGGCTGGCGGGTGCTGATGTGGCTGCCGGGGATGAAGCCGCGCAGGCCCTCCACCCGCACCAGGGCGCCACCGCGGTTGGTGGCAAACACTTCGCTGTAGATGGTGGCGTCTTCCTTCTGCAGCTGGCGAACCCTCTCCCAGGCACGCTGATATTCGATGCGGCGGATCGAGAGTGTGAGCTGGCCGTCCTCATTTTCTTCGCTGAGGATGAAAAACTCACGCACCTCGCCGGGCTCAAGCACATCAGAGAGATGCTCAACCCGGTTGATCGAGACCTCCTGCAAGGGCATGAAGGCGGCTGTCTTGGCGCCGATATCGATCATCGCACCCTTAGATTCAAGGGCAAAGACTGTGCCGTTGACGATATCTCCTGGCTTGAAATTATAGTCGTACTTGCTCAGCAGTGAGGCGAATTCATCGAGCGTGAAGCCAGCGCCATCCGTATCGCGACGGCTTGTGCGGCTGCTCGAGGCGTCGGCACTCGGCACCTCCTCCGGGATGTCCAGGTCGAGCTCGTCGATCACGGACGCCTCCAGCTCCGCGTCCACAAAGACATCGGCCACGGCTGAACCTGTCTCGCTGGTGTCGCTCAGGGCCCCGAGGTCGGAGGACGGAGTCACGGTCATGGAACACGGCGGGCTGCCAAGGGCAGGACGAAGGAGAGTGCGTGCCTGCCCGCCAGCAGCTCACGCCCGATGGATGATCCTACCAACTGGGGGATCGATGGTCTCTGGGCTTACAACAGCTTCAGTTGAGCACCACAAGGCTGTTGCGGGAGCGGGTGCGCTGGGAGGCTGGCTTGCTCAGACCATCAAGGGTGGCGACGAAGTCGCTGACCCCCTGGAACTGGCGATAGACGGAGGCGAAACGCACGTAGGCCACTTCGCTCATCTCCCGAAGCTGCTGCAACACCAGTTCGCCGATCTCATTGCTGCTGACTTCCCGGCCGCTGCGCTGCTGCAGCACCAGTTCGATGTCATCCACCACCTGTTCGAGCCGGGCAGGCTCAAGGCCGGTTTTCTCGCAGGCCCGCAGTAGGCCATGCAAAAGCTTGGCGCGGTTGAAGGCCTCGCGGCTGCCATTGCGCTTGACGACCGTGATCGGCACCGTCTCCACCCGTTCGTAGGTGGTGAAGCGAAAATCGCAGTGCAGACACTCGCGTCGACGACGCACGCTGCGCCCCGAATCGGCAGCCCGTGATTCCAGGACCCTGCTGTCCGTGTGCTGGCAGGAGGGGCATTGCATCCCCGCTATCCCGGGTGTGTCAGGCAAGTTTAAGCAGCCTAAGGGCTTCTGCCTAGGGGCGCCTGGCTTTCATCGCCATGCCGGTTGACGGGCGTGCTCGGCCCAGAGTCCCAGGCCAGATCAGCAGCAAACCCAGGGCTGCCTCAAAGGTCTCCGCAGCGGCCTGATCTCACGGCCTCGGTGCCGCCAGGACTCCCGTGAGCTCCTGCAGGATCATCCCGGATTCTGATCAGCAACAAAGCTCCTCATCAGAGGAAGGCGTTCTCACGCCTGGCAAGAACGGGCTTCCGGCGCCTCGCCTTTGGGCGCTCATCTGTGCCAGTCCGCATTCCTCAGCCGGTGATCGTTGGCTTTGCGGCGCTTTATTGCTGATCAGGTCCCGGATTGCAGCAGAACCGAAGCCTTGCGAGCTCAGAAGTGCAACTTTCAGGCAGCCCTGGCAGCAGCCCCGGGTTGAAGCCCGGAATGGATTCGAGGGGCCTCGGGAGTGCCAGGGGAGTCTTGGGCCCACCCCTCTGCTGACGCCACAAGAAAAACCCCTGCCCAGCTGGACAGGGGTTGCTAGTGGAAACGCAGGGCCTGGTGGGCTGGGGATCAGCTCACTTGCCGATCTTCGGGGGATCGCGGAAGGCGATGGCGAAGAACAGCGTGGAGACGGCCAGGGCCAGGATGAGGATGTAAGCGAAGCTCTCCATGGGGAGGATCCTTGCGGGGGGAAGGGGGGCCGACGGTCAGCTGAGGGTGGTTCCAGCCGGAGGGACGTAGCCCTCGGGAAGGCGCCGGGTACTGCGGTCACCCAGCTTCTGGAACAGGCCGAACTCGACCTGCTCTCCAAGGTCGGGGTCGATACCGGCGAACACGTCACGGAACAGGGTGCGGGCACCGTGCCAGATGTGTCCGAAGAAGAAGAGGAGCGCGAAGGAGGCATGGCCGAAGGTGAACCAGCCGCGAGGTGAGCTGCGGAAGGTGCCATCGGAGTGGTAGGTGTCGCGATCGAAGTCGAACTCTTCACCAAGTTGGGCCTTGCGGGCCAGGCGCTTCACATCGGCAGGATCGGAGAAGGTCTTGCCGTTGAGGGTTCCGCCATACACCGTCGCGGTTACTCCCTGCTGTTCGAAGGAGTATTTGGCCTCGGCCCGGCGGAAGGGGATGTCGGCCCGAACCACGCCATCTTGATCCTGGAGAACCACGGGGAAGTTCTCGAAGAAGTTGGGAAGGCGTCGCACCTGGAGGTCATGACCGTCCTTGTCGGTGAAGGCAATGTGGCCAAGCCAGCCGGTGGGAAGACCATCGCCATTCACCATCGGGCCGACACGGAACAGGCCACCCTTCGCGGGGCTATTGCCAACGTAGTCGTAGAAGGCCAACTTTTCAGGAATGGCCGCCCAGGCCTGCTCCTTCGAAGCGCCATTGTCGATGGCAGACTGAACGCGGCGGTTGATTTCAGTTTTGAAGTAACTCTGGTCCCATTGATAGCGGGTGGGGCCAAACAGCTCAACTGGGGTCGCAGCACAGCCGTACCACATGGTTCCAGCCACAATGAAGGCGGCGAAAAACACAGCCGCAATGGCGCTCGCTAGAACCGTTTCGATGTTGCCCATCCGCAAGGCCTTGTACAGGCGCTCGGGTGGGCGAGTAGTGATGTGGAAAATGCCGGCGATGATGCCAACGATTCCAGCAGCGATGTGGTGGGCGACGATGCCACCGGGGTTGAAGGGATTAAAGCCTTCTGGCCCCCAGGCTGGCTGAACTTTTTCAATGTGGCCGGTGATGCCATAGGGATCTGAGACCCACATGCCCGGACCAAACACACCGGTGAGGTGGAAAGCTCCGAAGCCGAAGCAGCCGAGACCAGCGAGCAGCAGGTGAATACCGAAGATCTTGGGAAGATCGAGGGCGGGCTCACCAGTGCGGGGGTCCTGCCAGATTTCGAGATCCCAGTAGGTCCAGTGCCAGATAGCGGCCAGGAAGAGCAGGCCGCTGAAGATGATGTGGGCCGCCGCGACCCCCTCAAAGCTCCAGAAGCCAGGGTCGACGCCGGTCTCGCCGGTGATGCTCCAGCCCCCCCAGCTGCCGGTCACGCCCAGGCGGGCCATGAAGGGCATCACAAACATGCCCTGACGCCACATGGGGTTCAGGACCGGATCGGAGGGATCAAAAATGGCGAGCTCGTAGAGCGCCATGGAACCGGCCCAGCCGGCAACCAAGGCGGTGTGCATGAGGTGCACGGCGAGCAATCGGCCCGGGTCGTTGATCACGACCGTGTGCACCCGGTACCAGGGCAATCCCATAGGAGGGGGTGAGGTCTGGGGTGGGTGGACGCAGACCAGGAGGTCGGCGTATTGGATGACCGGCGAAGCCGATCCGAACCAGGCGATGGTAAGGGTTGTGGACCGCTTGCCGAGCTCGCTGGTTACGGACCGCAACTGGATCGGCGACCACAGGCTCTGAAAACGGCGCAGCCGCGGCGATTTTGTTGGGTTGGTGGCGCCCCGCGGGGTTGGCCCTCCACCCCGAGATGGGCCGGATCGGCCAACGCCCCTGGTGGCGCAGCCGGCCCGTCGCTGCCGATCTCCCTTGTCCCCCGGGCTGCTGAACCCGTTCCCTGGCTTCCTCGCCGCGATGGGGCTTCAAAATGGAGCGGAGCCGCCCTGCCGCCATGCCGATGATTCGCTTCGTCCGCGAAGGCCGCGACATCCCCTGCTATCCGGGAGAGAACCTGCGCGAGGTGGCCCTGCGGGAGGGTGTCGAGCTCTACGGGCTCAAGGGCAAGCTCGGCAACTGCGGGGGCTGCGGCCAATGCATCACCTGTTTTGTGGAGGTGGCCGACGGCACGCCTGACGCCGCCCTCAGCCCGCGGACCGTGGTGGAGGACCAGAAGCTGCGGCGCCGCCCCCAGAACTGGCGGCTTGCTTGCCAAGCCCTGGTGCAGGAATCGCTGTTGGTGATCACCCGCCCCCAGGTGAACCTGCCTGACCGCCAGGGTTTGCTCGATGCGTCCAGGGCCCGCCCCCTTCCCACCGGGCCCACCAGCTGGCCGGTCCCGGCCGCTGGGGAGCCTGATGACGCGGCTCAAGCTGGCGCCGAGGCTGGCAGCGCGCCCCTGGCCCCGGGGGCTGGGGGCGCTTCCGCAACGAGCGATGAAGACGCCTGATCCTGCCCGGATTCGCGGTGATACGGTCTGCTCACCTCCCACGCTCCCATGGAAACCAACGACCTCGGCTTTGTCGCCAGCCTGCTGTTCGTTCTGGTGCCGGCGGTCTTCCTGATCATCCTTTACATCCAGACCAACAGCCGTCAGAGCAGCTGAGTTCAGGCTCCCCGCCTTGGGGTTGAGCGGCGCGGTCAACCCTCGGCTCCCCGAGGCCGTCGTTCCCACTGGGAGCCTGCCGATCGAGCCCATCCAGGTTGGAGCACCTTCCTGATCACCCTTGCAGCCCACCCCGTCGCGGTAGGTCCGGTCGGCGCGGCCCTGGTGGTCCTGCAAGGAGCTTTCGCGAGGGGCAAAACGCAGGCTTGCAGCCCATTGTCCCCCGCTTTCTTCATGGCGGGGGGTGAGAGATCGGCGTTGCCCGTCGAATCTGAGCCGACCCGGAGCCCGAACCAGTTCCGCCGGTTGTCCGCCGCGGACGCTTCACGCTGGTTTCTGGCTCGGGAACTCCTCGAAGTGGTGCTTTGGATTGCCGCCTGGCTCACCCCCAGGCGCTGTGCTGGAAAGACGGGAGAGATCTGAAAGTCGGTGATGTCGGCGAACGTTGAGGCTTGGGCCCCGTGGGTTCACTCCCAGCGACCTGGCGCAGCGAGCCAGCCCATGGGAGCGAAGAATTTTTGGGCGAACTAGTGCGTGGGCGCACGACGTGAGCGTGATGCGCCTGCGGCAACTCGGGCTTCTGCCAGCTTGAGCCTGGATCAATCATCACGTTGCCTGGCAAAAACTGGTTTCCGGCTCCTGGCCTTTGGGCGCTCATGGATGCCAGTCAGCCTTTCTCCTCCAGGGGACCTCGAAAAATGCCTGTCTCCCGTGACTGACCCAGGTGAGACTCATTTGCTGGCGTGGGCCAGGCTGAGCCTGCGGCTCCGCAAGGAGCGATTTTTCGAGGTGTCCTCCAGTGATCGTTGGCTCTGCGGAGCTTGGTTCCAGATCAGGTCACGATCTCCCAACTCCTGCCCCACGGCGAAGTTGCTGGGCTTCAAAAGCCCCATCGGCGGATGCGGAGTCGCCAGGCAGGTCCGCGGTGTGATCCGGGTCGACAGCCCTTCAGCTCACGGACGCGGCTCTTGGCCCGGCCAGCGCCATCGGCGCCGTGAGGCCTTGAAGCGCTCAACCCCGCCCCTCGGGCTCCCGCACCAACAGCACCGGGGCCGGGGCGTGCACCCGGATGTAGTCGCTGACCGAGCTGCCTAGTAAGCGGTCAAGATCCACGAGGGCCTTGGCCACCAGGGGCCGTCGGTCCTGGGAGGCGATCACCACCAGATCGGCCTTGGTTTCGGTGGCCGCGTCGCAGACCGTGCGGCCCACATCTCCGGTGCGGTGGAGCGGTTTGAGCTCCACCCCGTAGGCCCGGGCGCGTTGCACCGCCTTGTCGAGCACTTCGTCGGCGGGTGAACGGCCGCCCCGGGAAGGGGTGAGATCCTGGCGGCTGACATGCACGCCGGTGAGGACCCCGCCCGGGATGCCTTGGACCAGTTCACAGGCCAGTTTGATGGCGTCATCGCCGACGCCGGTGCCATCCACCGTGACCAGCACTCGATTGATCGCCCGGATATAGAGATCGTCTCGCACCAGCAACATCGGCCGGGTCGAGAGCTGAAACACGTACTGGCTGGCGCTGTTGCCGAGGATCGCCTGCAAGCGGCCAAGGGCGCGGGAGCCCATCACGATCAGATCGGCATCGATCTCATCGGCCACCTTCAGCACGGTCTGCTTGGCATCCCCCTCCCGCACGATCGTGGTGGCCTCGGTGGGGCTCAGCCCGATCCGCCCGACCGCCTCCTGAACCAGGGTTTGGGCCCGCTCGCGGTGCTCCTGGAGATCCGCGCCAGCCTGCTCGGGAATCACATGCAACAGGTTGATCCGGGCCTGACGGCAGGGTGGAATGGTGCGCAGCATGCGCACCATCTCCTCAACGTTGCCTTTGCCGGCATCAGCGACGAGAAGGTTGCGGAACACGGGATCGGATGGGGCTCGGCAGCAGCCTATGGCCGAAATGTCAGCCTCGTTACTCACCTCTCGCACACCGTGATGCAATCCACCCCAGAGGATCCGGCCCTGCGGCGCGGCTGGTGCCTGCGGCGCCGCGTGCTGCCCCAGCACACCGACCACGCTGGGGTGATGTGGCACGGCAGTTACCTGGCTTGGCTGGAGGAGGCCAGGGTGGAGGCCCTGGCGGCTGCGGGTCTGGCCTACAGCGATCTTTCGGCCCGGGGCCTGGAGCTGCCCGTGGTGTCGCTGGCGATCGACTACCGCCAGGCATTGCTGCACGGAGACAGCGTGGAGGTGTGGAGCACGGTGGCGCCGCGGCGGGGGCCGCGCTTCCCCTGGACCAGCCGCTTTTACACAAGCCTTGGGGCGCTGGCGGCTGAGGCCAGGGTGGATCTGGTGTTGGTGGATCTTTCGGGTGGGCCGCGTCGCCGGCGGCTGTTGCGGCAGTTGCCGCCAGATCTGGCCAACGCGGTGGCGCGGCTGGAGGCGGGACCCGAGGGCTGGTCGTAGTACATTTGTGCTTTGACGGCCTTGCTGTTGGCCATGGGAGATCTGCTGCGCTGTCGTTTCGGGGCTGGCGGAGATGCGGAGCGGGCCTGGTGCCCAGCAGCCGGATCTGGCGCCAAGGCCGCAGGCACGGCGGGCCATGGCGGTTCCGCATCGGCGCCTTGGCCGCAACCCCGCCGCTTGTGGTGGCTGCTCTGGAGTCGCTGTCCCGGCGTCGGCTGGGTGCGGTTGCGACGCCTGGAGCAAAGTTTTGGGACCCTGGAGCGGGCCTGGCGGGCCCCGCCGCAAGCCATCGGCGAGCAGTTGGCATGGTCGCCGCGGTTGCAGGCGGGCTGGCTGCGGTACCGCGAGCAGTGTGGGGACGATCCATTGCCGGCCCTCCACGGGCATCCTCGCCGCGATCTGGGCGTTCTGGTGCCGGGGGATCCGGCCTGGCCCCAGGGGTTGAGCCACCTGGACCGCCCACCGCTTGGCCTCTACTGGCGTGGCCGTGGCAACCTCTGGCCCGCCCTGGGACGGCGGCAGGGCGTGGCGGTGGTGGGAACCCGTCGTCCCTCCCGCCAGGGAATCGCCATCGCCGAACGGCTCGGGGCCGAGCTCGCCATGGCGGGTTGGCCCGTAGTCAGCGGCTTGGCCGAAGGCATCGATGCGGCAGCACACCAGGGATGCCTGGCGCGCCAGGGAGCACCCGTCGGTGTGCGGGGCACCCCGCTGGAGAGGGTTTATCCCCGCCATCACGAGGCTCTGCAGCAGCAGGTGGGCCGTGCCGGGCTGCTGTTCAGTGAGCAGCCTCCCGGCAGCGCTGTTCACCCCGCCCACTTTGCCTGTCGCAACCGGTTGCAGGTCGCTGTGAGCTGCGCGGTCGTGGTGGTGGAGTGCCCAACGGCCAGCGGTGCCCTGCATTCAGCCGGTCTCGCTTGGCAGCAGGGCATGCCGCTCTGGGTGGTGCCGGCCGATGTCGATCGGCCCTCAGCCGCTGGCAGCAATCGCCTGCTGGCCCAGGGCGCCACGCCCCTGCTCACACCCCGAGACCTCACCGATCAGCTCGGTCCGGGCCCCTTGGCCCGGGCGGCCCCCGCATCCCACAGCCCGGCTGCGGCTCTGGCGCCCGGCCAACTCCGCTTGCTCAGGGCCTTGGGCCAGGGAGCCTCGCTGGAGCAGCTCGGCCAGCGGCTGGGTCTGTCTCCGGATGGCCTCCTCCCCCAGTTGCTCGACTTGGAGCTGGCTGGCCTGGTGGTCGCCGAGCCCGGCCTGTGCTGGCGTCCACGCTGACCGCCTCCCGCCGCGACATCCCCAGCTCTGGGGTGTTAGCCAGGTCAGCCCGTCGGCGAGGCACGCGCCATCTGCCAAGGCCATTCCTGCGCACCTTCCCCCCATCCTGCCGTCGGCCGGGGGAGCTGACGCCCGGCCTCGGTTCAGGCCGCGTGGTTGCTGCGCCGCCATGGGCAGGGGGCGCCCATGGCACCATCTCCACGCGTGCTGGAGAACGCGGGTGGCACTCCATGGTTCTCCTGGTCAACGGCGCAAGCACGCCCTGCTCAGCCAGGGCTCAAAAGAATGGCGGAGCTTGATGGCCAGATTGAGGTGGAGACCTGCTCCTCCATGGGGCCAACGGAGCAGCCTTTGAGGCCGAGCGCGTTGAGTTCATCCTTCCTCAACCGCAGAGCTTCACGGGGCATCCAGTGGCGGATTTTGCCGGGTCAACCCCACGCCTGTCCTGCAACAAAACTCCGCATCTGATCAGCAACAAAGCTCCGCATCAGAGGAATGCTTCATGACGCAGGACAAGAAATGGCTTCCGGCGCCTCGCTTTTGGGCGCTCATTGGTGCTAGTGAGTATTCCTCATTCAGTGATCGTTGGCTCTGCGGAGCTTTGTTGCGGATCAAAACTCCGCAGAGCAACGCGGAGCGTCTTTTTCAGATTCCTGCCGACATTCCTGTGAAGACTGTGCTTGGCCTGAGGGTGTGGAGCCTTGTTGCTGATCAGGTCCCCACATGGCTGGCGGATCAATCCTTTAGCCGCCGGCCAACGGATTGAGCATGGGCTCCGAACATTGCGGGGGTTTCCCGCCTCCAGACCGGCCACGCTGCCGCGCAGAGCCGCGCGGCGCATCGTTTCAGGGGCCCGACCACATGCTGGACCCGGCATGCGTTGGGGCCATGGGTCAGGGTTGCCTCCAAGTTCTCTCCAGCGGCCCGACCTCGCGGCATCAGCACCGCCAGAACTCACGTCAGACCCTGCTGGATCGTCTCGGAATGCAGCAGAACCTGAGCCTTGCGAGCTCAGAAGCGCGACCTTCAGGCCTCCCATGGGGCCATGGTTGCGTGTGCGGTTCTTGCTGGCTGATCGGGCTCCGTTTGGCCCTGAGGACCAGCGTGACGGATCAGATTGTCTCTAGAAAACCTAAAAAATAGTAGGCCCCGTTTCGGCATAAAGTGAAGGCATTGGATAACGATGACAACACCCTCGGCGCTCCACTTTGTTGGGCAAAGGGATTTCGGGGTCACGTATCCCACCCCCGTGAAGCCCCTGTTGCTCCTGGATCGGCTTGTTGGCGTGGTCTCTCGGAGCTCGCCATGTCGCCGTGGCCCAATGGGCACCTCGAACAATCAACGGTCCAAAGCTTCCTTCAAAACGCGAGCCCAGGCAGTGCAATAGGTCTTGGGCTGGATGTGAGTAAGAACTGGCGATTTTTGAGCCCCCTAAAATGGAAATCCTAAGAAATGGCTTTCAGGGGGGCTTCTGCTGATTCGTTGCTGTAAGATAATTCTCTACTGCATCAGTGCCTCGTCCGGCGGCTCACACTCCATCAGCGGCATTTGTAGTCAATTCACGTCCTCCCGCTCCTGTCATGAGCTCAGAGCCCCCAGTGGTAGGTAGCCCCGCGGCCGCGCGGCTCTGGGCCGCGGCCCCGCCCTTCCCAGCCGGCAGCATCTCCTCCGTCGCGGGAGCGCCCCGGAGTGGCGCAGCACCGCCCTCGGACGCGGGGGAGCTGGTGAGCGCCGAAGCCTTGCTGGCCTGGCGCCGCCGCTTGCTCCAGGTCGGCGGCGCCGGGGCTGATCTGGATTGGCTGCTGGATCTGGCCGGTGGTCTTCCCTGGAGTGAGCTACAGGGCTTGCGGCTCCAGCCCCAGCGGCGGGTGACGCTGCAACGCAGCCTCCAGGCGCTGGAGGCGATCTGGTGTGCCCATCGCCAAGGGGCCGGGCCGCTTCAGTACCTGGTGGGCTGCTGCCCCTGGCGGGATCTGAACCTTGAAGTCGGCCCTGGTGTGCTGATCCCCCGCCAGGAAACGGAGCTCTTGGTGGAGCTGCTGCTCCACACCCAGGCTCCAGCTCGTGGTGGCACGGCAGAAGACGCTTTGGAGCTCCGCCCTGCGCCGGCGCTCTGGGCTGACCTCGGCACGGGATCGGGCTGCCTGGCGATCGCCCTGGCCAGAACCTTCCCCGCATCCCAGGGCCTGGCGGTGGACCTCAGCGGTGCGGCCTTGGCCCAGGCCCGCCGCAACCTCGATGCCCAAGGGTTGACCGAACGGGTCAGCCTGTTGCGGGGAAGCTGGTGGGAGCCCCTGCAGCCCTGGTGGGGGCGTTTCGAGCTTGCCATCGCCAATCCTCCCTACATTCCCAGCGCTGTCGTCGCCAACTTGGATCCCCTGGTCCGCGACCATGAACCCCGTCTGGCCCTTGATGGTGGAGCCGACGGGCTCACCTGCCTACGGGCCATTGTGGCCGCCGCCCCGCTGGCGTTGGCTCCGGGCGGACTGCTGCTGGTGGAACACCACCACGATCAGAGCCCGGCGGTGCTGGCGCTGATGCAAGCGGCGGGTCTGCACAATCCCCAGGCCTTCCGCGACCTCGAAGGCGTGCGCCGGTTCGCGGCCGCCATTAGGCCACCCGACGCCGTTCGGCCAGCCCCTGGGGCAACCGCGGCAGGGCCTGGGACCTCCACCGGGCCGGACGGCCGGGCGTCGCTCGCGGGTGGTGGTTTGAGCGGTTTGGACTGACCCTGACTCCGCTGAGCATGGAATCCCCCCATCCCCCCCAGCCCACGGGGCTTCACGGCGGCGCGGCAGCGGCGGCCAGGCCAGCTGGGCATCCCTCCGCTCTCTGGACCTTGCCGGCGGAGCCCCTGGCCCAGCACCTGCAATCGGGCGGAGCCGCCCTGTTTCCCACCGATACGGTGCCGGCGCTGGCGGCCTCGCCGGCTCAGGCCCAAAGCCTCTGGCGCCTCAAGCGCCGGCCCATGGACAAACCCTTGATCCTGATGGGTGCGGATCTGGCCCAGCTCCAACAGCTGCTGACCATCCCTTGGCGAGAAAGCTGGCTGGAGATGGCCGCCCTCAGCTGGCCCGGGGCCGTGACCCTCGTGCTGCCGATCCCAGGCCCGATCACCGAGCAGCTTCATCCCGGCGGCCATTCCTTGGGGTTGCGGGTCCCCGCATGCGAGTCGGCCCGATCGCTGCTGCGGCTGTGTGGCCCGCTGGCCACGACCAGCATCAATCGAACCGGGGAACCATCCGCACTGGATGCCCTGTCCGCCGCCCGCACGTTTCCTGATCTGCCATTGCTGGCCCCTCTCCCCTGGCCCGCCTGTCGAGGCCAGGCCAGTCGTGTGCTGGCCTGGCACGAGGCCTCAGGCCCGGAGGCTGACCAATGGCGCCAGCTTCGCCCTGGGCCTGAGGGCATGGCCCAACCCTCGCCTCCGCATCCCTGATGGCCGCGTTGGTTCTGCTTGTGCTGTTGGTGTCCAGCCTCGCGTCGTGTCTGCTGCAGCCGCTGCTGCACCTCAGTGGCGCGGTGCTTTCGGCCTCCTGGCTTGTCTGGCTTCCCCTGGTCGCCGGCGTGTGGCTATTGCTGGTAGAGGATCCCGCTGGAGGCGGCAAGCCCTAGGAGCCTGTCGCCCACACCTCCACCAACCCCACAACATCACCAACGAATGGGTGCGGTGTGACTATCAGATTGCTCTCATTTCGGCAGCCCCCATGCCGCCGCACTCCCCATTAGCTCGCTTTTCGTCAAGCGCTGGATCGGGATCTGCCACTTGGCGGAATCCCTGGGAGGGCTGGAGGTTGGCAAGAAGCTTCTGGGAATTCAGGTGTTCATCAGGGAGCCCCCTCGGCGAAGGTGAAAGCCTTGCTGGGGCTTGGCGCAGCAGGATTCTGCTGTGCTGTTCTTGAAGTTTGTTGCAAAGCCTGTTCTAGCCTTCATGGGGCAACTCGCCGAGGCAAGGGCATTGGAGGGGTTTGCACACGTTCCGGCATCGAATCCCGCTACGTCCTGCAGGTCCGAGCTCGGCGGCGTATGGCTGGACCGCCGCAAAAGTGCGTGCTGTGGAAGATCGCGGCAGAATTCACCCTGGACCTCTCGAAAAAGCCAGCTTCAAAGAACTTGCTGTCATGTCAATCCGGCTGACCATATCCTTTGCGCGAGTGCTGCGGGGTCCATGGGCTGTTCGCCAACCCATCCGAGGTGAATTTGGGTATCGGGTCTGATCTGGGATCGCGGGAATTCAGGCTGATGACCTCGAATGATGATCAACCAATACGATTTTTGTTCGATCAGAACTGGATGGTGAATGACGGGGAAGCTCGCAAGGGTCCTGGCCCTGCCGAGGCCAGGGCGAGCGTTCAGGGTTAGGGCCGAATCTCTGTCTCCAAAGCGGGGACCGCTGCTGGGTTTCTCAGAGGCGAATCGAGGGTTCGCCAACCCACATCCTCGATCGGGCCCAGCGGCGCGACCGGACGCTTGCCGATGCGGTAGCTGACCAGATCGGGGCGGCCCGCATTGAGGCGCAGTCCAGGGCCGATCGCGAAGCGCCGTTCTCCCTCCAGGATGCCGGCATAAAGAGGCTCTCCTGAGGCGGCTTGCACCTCAATCCAGCTGCCCTTGCTGATGAGCTGCAGCTCCTCCGGACCGATCGCCCCCGCATCCTGCGGCGTGAGGTTGAGGAACCTGGAGAGCTGAGCCATTGGCAGCTGGCGGCTCAGCGGCCCCAGGGCCAGCAGAGACAGCCCGAGCAGGGCGATTGCGGCACCACCCTTCAGCCAGGGTGAGGGCCAGGAACGTGGCGGTCTGACACGCTTGCGCAACCCCTCCAGAGCTGGCCCGCCGGGGGGAGACGCTTCGGTTGTCGTTGTCGCGGTGGCCTGTTCGGCAGCGCGATCGTGCTTAAGGGCAGTAGAGACAGTGTGGCCCAGGCCGGCAGGGAGTGCGGCTGCCTCGGCCGCGGGGCTTGGTGGCAGAGCCATGCTGAGCTGTTCGCGCAACTGCTGGCTTTCTGCCGCGATCTCGCGATTGCGCTGAAGCACCGGTTGCAACCGCTCCCGAAACTTGCGCTCAAAGACCGTGGGTACCTCCTGCAGCAAGGTCTGGTAGGCCTCGATTTGCCGTCGGGTGGCCTCCAGCTCCGCCAGCCTGGCGTTGCGTTGCTCCTGGTGATGGCTGGCGGAGGTGGACATCAGGCGGAGATGCTCAACAGCTGGCGGGAGGGCAGGTCAACAGAAGCGGACGGGGCTTGGCCGCCAGGCGGTTGCTGCGGAAATGTACCGGACAACCCTTGGGCTATCCAGGTTTCAACCGGGCCTGGAACCGAGCTGTTGCGAATCGGACCCGGTTGGGCGCCCTGCAGCTCCTTGCTCAATCGGCTCTGGCTATTCGCCCCTCCCCTGTGATCGTTGATACGGGAGTGACCGGGGTTGAGTCATGGGCCCACCCCCTTGGCTTCTCCCGAATGTTCGCGGGAAATCAGTGAGGAGCATCTTTTGATCTGTCTGAGATCGGGCTGCTCTAAGCACCCTTGGCGCCAGTAGCGTTGCGCAGCCGCCAGCATCCTGGCCCAGCCGCAAGAAAGGCTGAATCTGCGGTGAACGCCGCCTTGCGCCTTCGTGGCGCGCCATGCTGCGGGGCTCCTGGCGGTGCCATCAGGGATGCCCCAGCCTGCCCAGCTCTCGCTGCCCTTCACGCCAGCCTCGGTCGTCCACGACACCTTTCGGGATGATGGCTTGCGCGTGCGCCTCTGGCGTGGCTGGCTGGTGGATCCCACCGGCTGGCTTCGGTTGCTGCGGGAAGCCACCCCTTGGCAGCAGCCCACCATCAGCGTCTATGGCCGCCAAGGGCCCATTCCGCGGCTGAGTTGCTGGGTGGCCGATCCCCACCAGGCCTACGGCTACAGCGGATTGAAGCAGCCCCCCCAGCCTTGGACGCCGCCGCTGGTGCGACTGCGCCGGGAGATCGAAGCCCAGCTGGCCCTGGCGCCTGGGCACGGGTTCAACGGCGTGTTGCTGAACTACTACCGCGATGGTCGCGATGCCATGGGCTGGCATGCGGATGATGAGCCTGAGCTCGACCCTGAGTCCCCCATCGCCTCCCTCAGCCTCGGAGCCAGCCGCACCTTCCGGCTGCGGCCCCGTGGGGGTGCTGGCCAGCCTCTCGACCTCGAACTGGCCGATGGCGACCTACTGGTGATGGACCCTCCCACCCAGAGTCATTGGCAGCATGCACTGCCGCGGCGGCTGCGCCTGCGCGAGCCTCGCTTGAATCTCACCTTCCGGCGCCTAGGCGGTGCGGTTGTGGCGAGACAACGGGGGAGCCTTCTTTGAGGATGAGGGCGTCGACAGGTCCCATGCCTTGATCTTCACAGCCCTTGGCCGCAACGCCGTGATCAGCGCTGGTGGGTTCGCCATCGGGCTTGTGGGCACAGGCGGGTTTGCGCACGGAGCATTCCCGGGGGGCTCCGCCACCCCCTCGGACAGGTCGGCGGCTGCCCTGGCCCAGGCAGCCGAGCAGGCCGCTCCGCTCGGACAGCGGTCCCTGGCGCCCCTCGATGTGGAGGCCTTTCGTCAGCGCTATGGGCAGCAGCCGCTGTTTCGACTGCGCCTGGGCGCCGATGCGGCTTTTGCCGCCTCCCCAACCGGATCCGCCTGTGCAGGCTTTGTGGCGGATTGGCTGCGATCACCCCAACACGGGGAATTCGAGCGGGCCCTCAGCGCTGAGCAGCCGTTTCTCGCCGGCCAGGCCCTGGGCCGCTGGCAACGGCTGGCCAGTCAGTGCCGTTAACGCCTCAAGCGTTCTCCAGCTCAGGCTCGTCGAGGAGCTGCAGATTCACCGTATAGCTCAGCCGGGAGCTGGCACCGGTGCCCCGATAGCTGCCGCTCAGGGGTGCGGCGAGGGCTGGATCGGCGGCTGCGGCCAACACCACATGCCCATCGGCCACCGCCAGGCCCAGACTGGGGTCGTACCCGCGCCAGCCGCCCCCGGGCAGGTACACCTCCGCCCAGGCATGCAGCTCGTGCTCGCTCACTTCGGGCGGATGGTGGCAGGAGTAGCCGCTCACGAAACGAGCCGCCAGCCCTTGACTCCGGCAGGCCGCCATGAAGAGCACCGCCGTATCG
Source organism: Synechococcaceae cyanobacterium (assembly GCA_046319055.1). Taxonomy (GTDB): domain Bacteria; phylum Cyanobacteriota; class Cyanobacteriia; order PCC-6307; family Cyanobiaceae; genus Cyanobium. The sequence continues at coordinate 34,180 of JBKCTK010000004.1, read as the reverse complement.
CGGCAGGCACCGCTCCGCTCCCGCAGGGTTTGCTCCGGTGGCAGGGGGGCGCCGTCCAGGCGGCCCACGTGGTGGAATCCGTGGTGGATCCGGTCGGCGAGGGTCATCAGAAAGGCCGTGCTGTCGTGATCGACCTCGGCGGCGAGCGCTTGGGCCCAGCCGCTCACTGTCGGGTGCTGGTCGGTCCCCAGGCAGGGAACCAGGCAGGCTGATAGCGCCGGCGCGTAGACGGTGGGCAGGCGCCGGGCTTCCGCCGTGCTCACGATCCAGTCGAAGGGGTTGTGGCGGCAGGTCTCCACCTGGCTTTCCACCTGGATCCGCAGCCGTTCCCGCTGGTCGTTGAACCACAACACCACCGCTTCGCTACCCTCCGGCTCCTGGACGGGGCATTGGCCGCTGGCCGGGGTGTGAATCTCCAACCGATGGCGCCGCAGCCGCTGGCTGGCGTCCTGCCGTGGGGTGAGCCGCAGCGTATGCGGTTCGAGAAACACGGGCCGGTCGTAGGTGTAGTCCAACGAGTGGCGGATCTGAAACAGCATCGGTTGGAGCTGGCGATGGCCGCTCTATAGCCTGCCGACCCGGGGCACGGCCCGCTGTTCAAGGAACCGGATTTGCGCTGTCGGCGGAGGCCGCCCTTGCGGCGGGCCGTGGGCTTTCTAGCGTGCTGACGGGGCGATCGGAGGGGCATGTCGCCGCCGGGGCCGGGCATCAGCGTCGCGGGTTCAGACGAACAGCGGCTGATTCGGGCGCGATTCGAGCTCGAGGGTCGCGCACAACCCCCCCAGCCGCGAAGTCTGGAGCAGCAGCCTGCCGCCGTGGTCGCGACAAAAGCGATCGACGATTTCCAGCCCCAAACCCTGATGGCGTCGACGTTGCCGGTCATTGGCCGCCGGTGGGGTCGTCATGGTGAGCTGGGTTGGACTGGCCAGCCCAGGTCCATGATCCTCGACCCGCAGCAGCAGGCGCGAGCGCTCGCGCTGGGCACTGATCAGCACGGGCGGGGTGCCGTATTCGATGGCGTTGTCGATCAGATTGCACAGACTGCGTTCCAGCCCCAGTCTTTCCACGATCACGATCAGTCGCGGAACCCGCATCTGGATCTGAACTCCCGGATAGGAGCCCATCACACGGGCGCAGAGATCGTCGAGTCCCACGGCCGTGCGCTGCCGCATCGGCAGCGACCGCTCGGCCAGCAGGCCCAGCTGCTCGGTGATGGCTGTCAACTGCCGCAGGTCGTTCTCGATGGCGTCCATCTGCACCAGCGCCTCGCCATCAAGGGTTTCTCGCAGGCTTTCGGCGTGGAGCAGCAGCCGGGTCTGGGGCGAGGCCAGGTCATGGGCGATGCCCCGCAGCAGGCTGGAACGGGCCCGATCGGCGTCGTTGATGCTCTCCATCAGGCGGTTGACCCGGAAGGTGAGCTCCCGCAGCGGCGCCAGGCCCTGCTCCGGCAGCAGGGGCAGCGGTGGCCGCGGGTCTTCCTGGAGCTGGAGCAGCATGCGGCCGAGCGGCTGCTCCAACCGCTGGCGCAGGAACAGGATGCTGCCGCCGATCAAACCCAGCACCACGGCCATGATGCGCAGCAGCGGCAGGAACCAAACATTGGAGGAGAGTCGCTCCGGTTGGTACAGCCAGATGGGCGGACCGCGGTGATGGGAACGTTCCAGGCGGATCCAGAAGCCACCCCAGGGATCGCGCAAAGGCGGCCGATCCCGCCGGAACTGGCGCCGCAGGCCGTAACGCTGTTCTAGGTAGGTGATGAACTCCGGATCAAAGCGCCGCAGGTCGTCTTCCGCGGCCTCCGGGCCCTCCGGCAAGCGGTTGATGATCACCCCGCTGGGCAGTTTGCTGGAAGGCGTGGTCTCCAGCACTTTCTCCACCAGACGCACGGTGCGGTTTGTGCGCAGCCCACGCTCCTGCAGCAACACGGGCGCCAGCACGGTGGCAAGCAACAACCAGAGCACCAGGCCGCTGAGCCCAACCCCAAAAAGGCAGCAGAGCAGTAGGGCCACCCAGTCCTGGCGGGCGAGCCGGTTGCGTTTAGTCGTCGCCATGGATTGGCGGCTCCATGGGACGGACGCCATGGAGGCGATAGCCAGAGCCGCGACACGCTTCCAAGAGGTGGGTGTGCGGCTCCAGCTCCTGGAGCGTGCGCCGCAGCCGCGACATCCGCACGTCGATGGTGCGACTCTGATTGACATCAACCAGGCTGCCGCAAGCCTTGGCCAGGATTTGACGGCTAACCACGGCATCGGGTTTACGACAGAGGGCCACCAGCAGGGCTGTGTCACCACGGGTGAGCCGGATCAGGTTGCCGCCTGGGCCCTGCAGGCAAAACTGCCCGGGATCGAACAACGAGGCCCCGATCCAGAACGGGGTGGCTCCGAAGGGGGAATCGGGGGCTGGGGACTGCTCGTCCTGACCACCAGGGTCGAAATCGGGCGTGGGCTGAGGCTCGGAACGCAGCAATCGTTCAACCCGGAGCTGCAGCTCCCGGAACACGAACGGCTTACCCAGGTAGTCGTCGGCTCCGTGCTCAAGACCGGCGATGCGATCACTAGCAGCGTTGAGGGCTGACAGGATCAAGACCGGGAAACGGTGCCCCTGGCGGCGCAAGCCTGCCAGCACATCAAGGCCGCTCTTCAGCGGCAGCATCTGATCGAGCACGAGCAGGTCTGGTCTGCTGTCCTGCAGGGCCTGTTCCATGGCGCGGGGTTGATGGAAGGCCTCCAGGGTCCAGCCGCGGCGTGCACAACGGTCGACCAGCAGCTGACAGAGCTCGGTGTCGTCCTCCAGGATCCAAAGCCGATGGGCCCGAGAGGGAGATGCGGTGACGGGTTGCTCGTGCTGCAGCATCAGACCTCTAGCCAGGACCTCAGTCCGTTCAGAACTGCATGCAAGTTTGGCCCACGATGCCAGGAAAACGAAAGCCGCCTCCGCCGAACAGGGCGTGGGGATTCATTCCCCCACGGCAGGCCCCGCAGAGCGGCGGGGATCGCTCAGTCCAAGGCTTCCCTGGCGGTCACCCCACGGGAATGGGAGGTGTTCCACCGCGGTGGCGGCTCCCATCGCCCGGGTGGGCTGCAACGCATGGCCCATGGCCTTCCGCTGTCGTTGGGATTTGGGGCTGAGGCCCTGCTCGAAGCCCACGGTGTCGGGCCACAACGGGCTGTGGATGCGGGGCTCGCTCACGGCGGAGGCGAGATTGAGGCCATGCACGAGCCGATTCAACAACACCGGCAATACCGCGCTGGTGATGCGGCTGTCCCCGGGGCTGCCGAGGGCCAGCCAGGGGTGGCCCTCGGGCCGGAACACCAGGGTCGGGGCCATGGAGCTGAGGGGCCTGGCCCGCGGCGCGATGTTGTGGCGCTCCCCTTGCCGCAGGCCGAAAGCATTGGCCCTGCCGGCCCGCGCGGCGAAGTCGTCCATCGTGTTGTGCAGCAGAACCCCAGTGCCGGGGATGCTGATGCCGTTGCCGAACGGCAGGTTGCGGCTGGTGGTCAGCGCCACCAGGCCGCCGTGGCGATGTGTTGTCGAGAGATGGGTGGTGTTCCCCCCCCCCTCCGGCGTTCCGGTAGCCAAGGCGGTCAGCCGGGCTGCGGGCGTGAGGCGCTGGGGGCGATCCCCATGCGCCGGCTGACCAGATGCCGTTCGGAAAGCAGCCGCGGCGCCTGCAGCAGGCTCAGCCCCCCCGCCGGCGGCGGCAGGCCCAGCACGGGGTGCCCACGAAACCGGATCAGCCGCGGCCGCACCAGCTGGGCCCGGTCAGCACGCAGGTCCTCGGCACGGATCAAGCCCTGGCGCTGCGCCATCAGCTGGATCAGGCACCCTGCCACCGGACCGCTGGAAAAGCCCGCCGATCCCCCGCTGGCGATGCGCCGCAGTGTGGAGGCCTGCTCGGGCTGGCGCAGCCACCGCAGTTGCCGCACCGGGCCGCTGGTGGCTGGACAGTTGGTCATACCCTGGGGGGCTTAGCGGGATTCAGGGCTCTGGGGTGCGTGGTGACCTTGTTCTTTCAGGTTGGTCATCTCGACCCGGTTGCGGCCGGCGTTTTTGGCGGCATAAAGGCAGTCGTCGGCCAACTGCTGAAGACTGTCGCTATCGCAATTGTCGCATTCGCCAGGATGCCAAAGGCCGATGCCGATGCTGATGGTCAACACGCCTCCCGTGACGGCAAGCGGATGGTCGATCGCAGCGGATTCAATCGCCTCACGCATGGAAGAGCAAAGCTCCTGAGCCTGTTGAGCATCGGTGTTCGGCATGATCAGGCCAAACTCCTCTCCGCCTAGTCTGGCGAGAAAATCACTGCGTTTTTGCAGCTTTCCACCCAGGATAGTTGCGACTTTGCGCAAGGCGCGATCACCGTAGGCGTGGCCCATAAGATCGTTGACGGATTTAAAGCGATCGATATCAATGAGGGCCAGCGCTAGTGGTTGATGGTTGCTTCGGCAGGAGGCGAAGTTTGCCCGCAGGAAGGAGTCGTAACTGCGTCGATTGGCGAGCCCCGTGAGCGGATCGAGCAGGGCCATTCGCTTGGCGCGCTCACTTTCAAAGGTGTAGAATAGTAAGCTCAGCAGATTGCTCATCGATTCAATCCGCTTCACCTGGTCATCGCTGAACACGCATTGCCGCTGCAGCGCAATTGTGAGCACGGGAATCGAGATGCCTCGCGACTCCAGGCGGAAGCCGACGTAATCCGTGCAGCCCTGCTGCTGCAGGGCTGCCAACAACTCAAAATCAGGCTCGCTAGTCCGGTTCAGACGTCGGCGTAGGGTTTCGCCAGTGGTTGCGATCCGATGCAGCGGGCTGGAACGATGCTCATGATGCTCTAAAAAATCACGACCCATTCGTAGGGTGCGAACTTCGCCAGGCTCGCGCGAGTTCCAGATATATTGACTGCAATCAATATCCTCTTCTTCGGGCAAGAAGGCGAGCGAAAGTCGCATGATATCGAGCCCCCATAGCTTTAGCTCATTAACAAACAGCAGCACAAATTCCTCGTAGCTGCGTAGTTTGGACCAATTCTGAAGCAGCAGTCGCTCCAGTGGGATGCGCGTTCCACTGGTCTTGTTGCCCTCGATGCGCTGCTGTGAAGACAGCAACCTGTCGGAATCGCAGATCTCTTCAAGGAAGGCCTCAAGCCAGCTGGGGTTGGCCCAGTCGGAACCGGTGACAAAGTCAACAAGCGAGGCACGATTCAGCGGTTTAGACACCCGAAATCCTTGCAGGCAATCAGCGCCGAGGCGCACGGCGGTGCAGAGATCGTTGGCGTCTTCAACACCTTCTGCAATCACGGTTTTGCCGAGGGCGTGGACGGATTTGATGAAGGGGCCAACGTAGTGCTGCAATCGGAAGGAATCGCTGATCCCTTTGATCAGACCGATATCGAGTTTGATGGTGTCGTACCAGGCTTCGCAGATGCGCCGGTAGTTGGAGAGTCCAGAGCCAAAGTCGTCAATGAAGATCCGGAACGCCAGTTCCTTGATCAACCGCTCTGATGCTGTCCGCACGTGGCTGCTGCCGGGTAGCTGATGCGTCGCCGCGGTTTCGGTGATCTCCAGGCAGAAAAGGCCATTGTCGATCTCATGCTTGCGGAGCATGTCGATCAGGTGGTCAAGCCGTTTTGGCGTTGAGAGTGACTCACTTGAGATGTTCACTGAAACATAGGCTATCCTGGCAGACAAGGCGGAATTATTGGCAAGCCACTCCTGAATTTCCTGCAGTTGGCTGATCACGATCTCGTCGATGACGTGTGCAATTCCGAGGTCGTGGGCGAAGCGTAGGGCGTTGGATGTTCCGACCCTTGCCAGGGACTCTGGGCGGAAGCGCAGCAGCAGCTCCAGGCCAAAACGTCCTGGATCAGAAAGGAGCAGGATTGGCTGGAAGCGAAAGGCGATATCGTGTGCTCCCAGTTGAATCAGACTGCTGCTAATTTCGGAATCGAACCGGCTGCGTTGCTCATCATTCGCCTCCACCATCCTGAAGGCGATCTTATCCTGGCCTGCCAGCCGCTCTCCAAAGGCATGATTGGTGAGCAGTCGACTGCTTTCATGGTGCGAGGAGAGCTGTTGACCGGTAACGATAATATCGTCCCACTGGAGAGCTAGATGCAACGTCTTCGTGGTCGCTTGGCTGGCATCACTCAACATGGTTTGCAGGATCTGATCGCAGGCATCCTTGGATGTGGCCAGCAGCGGTTCAGGCACGTCACGACTGAGGATGGCCAGGCGATGATCGGAAATGCGATAGCAGCGCAGATCGCCCCAGTCCGTGCGACGCCGACGAATGGTGTCCCAGGCCTGGCGCAGCGTTTCGCCGACCTGGGCGTCGCTGAGGAAGGCTCTCTGTCGCTCCAGAACTTGAAAGTTCAGCGTGACGAGCAGGGCTGTGGAGGCATCCGGCTGCGGTTGGTCGTGTCCCAGCTCCTCTAGATCGAATTCAAGGCTTTTTAAGGAGGGGAGATCGGTCTGAAAATCCCTGCGCATTCGCGCCAGCTGGCGATGCTGACCCAGGCTTTGCAGTTCGCTCAGCGCGGCGAGCGCAGCGCTGAGGCTGAGCCCCATCAGCAGCAAGGTGGCCAGCAGGATGGCATCCACCTCGCGGGTCAGCCGCTGGCTTTCGAGCTGCTGCCCCAAGCCGGGCTCCGCCAACGGCCAGAGCTGCTCCGAGAAGCCCTCGCCAGCCAGGAACTCACGGCTGATGATCGTTGCCGGCTCGGCGTTCAGCGGGTTCTCCAGGGGGGGGCTGAGTTCTGGCGGGGTGTGGTGAAGCCGAGGTCTCTGGAGCCCAGCGGTCCCCCCGATTGGCCGTAGGCCAAGCTGAATGCCCCAGGAGGCTTCCGCGGGCTGCCGCGGCTGGTCGGCTTGCCAGGGGCCGCAACCCACGGAACGCTGGGGCGACAGGTCTGGCCAGGCCCCAGCCGCGGGACTGGCCGGGGCTCCACGCTGGGGTGGCCAGACCTGGTTGTGCTCCCAGCAGACCGACTGGCGGGCCGGGCCGAATCGCTCCGAGGGTTGTCGGACCTGGCTTCGCCGCAGGGCCTGGTCGCAGTGGAACACGACAGCCAGGGTGAGACAGACCCCGCCAAACGCAACACCAAGCGACAGCGGACGCATGCGGGACTTCTGCGCAGCTGGGGACCCTGATGGGGCAATGCTACGCAGATCCTTCCTGGGCAATCGCATCACTTCACCCCGTTGGCTGGCCTCGACGCCTGCCAATGGCTTCTGCTGGTGGGTGATCTCCTCTCCGTTCATGGATTCACCGTTTCTCGTGGCCATCGCCCTGATCGAGCGGGATGGTCGGCGTGCCATGCCCCTGGGGGGTCGCTCCTGTCCCCGCGACAACGACGCCGATCCCAGCGCCAGCCCTGGAGAAACGGGCCTCCGCCTCGCCCTGGAGTTGCTGTTGCGGCTGTTCCAGCGCAGCGAAACCGAGACCAGCCACCGGGCGGCCGGCGATGACAGCCTGCTGCTGCTGGAGATCTCTCTGGAGGAGATGACCGAGCAGCTGCCGCGAATCAAGGCCAACTGGATCGCTGGTGGCAGCACCGCCACCCTGCTGCAGGAGCTGAGCGATCTGGCGCGGCGGGGTTGGCGCCTGCACCAGACCCGCCAGGAGCCATTGATCCTTCAACCTTGGTCCTCGGGCAGCGCCGCGGCCTCGGCCGCGGCGTCCGCTTGAACTCCCAGGCTGAGGTCTTCGCCCCGCACCGGCCGCAGCTCCGCCACCGCCTGGCGCACCGCGGCGATGGCCCGCGCGATGTCGGCCTCCGTGGTCTCCCGCCCGAGGCCGAAGCGAATGGCCGCCGCCGCCTCGGCCCGACCCAGGCCCAGGGCCGCCAGCACGGCTGAAGGCTCGCCCTGGCTGCACGCCGAGCCGCTGCTGACGGCAAGATCACGGCGCAGACGCCGATGCAGTTCCGCCCCCTCCACCCCCAGCACACTGACGTTCAGGTTGTGGGCCAGCCGCTGGCTGGGGTGACCGTTGAGCCGCATCCCGCCGAGAGCCTCTATGCCCCGCCAGAGCTGATCCCGCAGCTGACCGAGCCGTGCCAGTCGCTGCTGGCGATCCTCCATGGCCGCCGCCACGGCGGCGCCGAGGCCGATCACCAGGGGCACCGGTAGCGTTCCCGCCCGCAGGCCCCGCTCCTGGCCACCGCCGCGCTGTTGCGCCGCCACGCGCACGCCAGGGCGGATCAGCAAGGCGCCGATGCCGGGGGGGCCGTAAAGCTTGTGGCCGCTGAGGCTGAGCAGATCGATCCCCAGGGCCTCCATGTCGAGGGGGATGTGGCCCACCGCCTGGGCGGCGTCGCAATGGAGCAGAACCCCATGGCTCCGGCACAGCGCCGCGATCTCCGCCAGCGGCTGGAGCACGCCGATTTCGTTGTTGGCGGCCATCACCGAGACCAGCAAGGTGTCGGGGCCGATCGCTGCCGCCAGCTGCCCCAGATCCACCAACCCATCCGGCTGGACCGGCAACACGGTGACCGGGAACCCATGGCGCCCCAACCAGGCCATCGGATCGAGCACCGCCCGGTGTTCGGTCGCCAGGGTGACCAGGCGCCGACGCGGCTCGCCTCGCGCGATCGCCGCCTCCGCCACCCCCGCCAGGGCCAGGTTGTTCGACTCCGTGGCGCCGCTGGTGAACACCACCGCCTCGGCTGGCATGCCCAGGGCGGAGGCCAACTGGTCCCGCGCCAGATCCACCGCGGCGGCGGCTTCCAGCGAACGGCGATGCAATCGGCCGGAGGCATTGGCGCAGCGGTCGTGCCACCAGGGAGCCATCGCCGCCAGCACCGCCGGATCGCAGGGTGTTGTGGCGTGGTGATCGAGATACGTCAGCATGCCCCCAGGCTGACACCCCATCCCTGAACCGTTTCTCCTGGCGTTCCTGCGCCTCGCCGCCGGCGGGCCCCACCGTGCCGCGGCTCCCTGACGGGCGGAGTTGGGCCCGGGCGATGGGACTGGCGCTTCTGCTGGGACCGGCGGGGCTTGCCTGGGCAGCGCCACCGGCCCGGGCCCAGGACCAGCCGGCTGAGCGTCCGCCGGGGCTGGTGGTGCTGGTGGCGAAAACCACCAGCGAGGGCCCTTACAGCTTCGGCGTGTTTCATCCCCGTCCTGACCCGGCGTATCCGAGCCTCTGGAACGTGCAGATCTGGCAGGAGGTCTCCGACCGGGTGACCGTGTCCAGCGAGCGTCTTAACTGCGATCCCCGCACCCCGATGCGGATTCTGCGCAGCGGTTCCAGCCTGGAGCTGCGCTATCTCAATCCCGGCGGTGTGATCACGCCGGCCAATCGCCTCGATCACCAGCTGTGGTGGGCGGTCTGCCATCCCTCCCTGGCCGGTCGTGACCCCGCGGACCTGGCGACCGAGGCACGGACCCGCGGCTACAGCGGCCAGCTGGTGGAGCGCCTGGAGATCGTGCCCGGCGGCCGCTAGGAGCCTTGTGCCCCTGGCCGCCAAGGTCGCTCCTGAACAGCAATCAAGCTCCGCAGAGCCAACGATCACGGGCTGAGGAATGCTGACTGGCACGCATGAGCGCCCAAAGGCGAGGCGCCGGAAGCCCGTTCTTGCCAGGCGTGAGAACCCATTCTTCTGATGAGGAGCTTTGTTGCTGATCAGGAGGTCGCTCCCCCGCCCAAGCAGGATCGGCGTGCGTCTGCCAAGTCAGTCTCGTTGCGAGAAGGTGCCGGACAGCTCCATCCTGCGTTTTGCGCTTGGCAGCCATGGCTGCGGCAACGTTCTGGGTGTTGGCTGGAGTTCTGTTGGCTGGATACTCCCGAGCCCCCTTCCGGGATCAGGGTGTTGATCGAGGTCCTCCGCGCCAGGGCTTCAGAGTGGATGGGGCTATTGGCGACAGGTTCCCAGGGGCTTGAGTGGTGCCTGTGATCGCCGCGCGTCTGGGGGCTGCCGCTCCCAGCACCCCGGCCCTCGGGGCGCCCCAGGGCCCATCGATAGATTGCTCCCATGGCTCCTGAATCCCCCAACGCGCAGCCGACCCAGCCCGCCGCCAGCGGCGCCGAGGATGCGGCCCAAACTGCCCCCGTACGGCTTTTGCTCGTCGACGACGAGCCCGGGCTGCGCACGGCCGTGAAGGCTTACCTGGAAGACGAAGATTTTGTCGTCAGCACCGCCAACGATGGCGAGGAGGGGTGGACCCTGGCCCAGGAGCTCCAGCCTGATGTGGTCATCACCGATGTGATGATGCCCCGCTGCGATGGCTATGGCCTGCTCAAGCGCCTGCGGGCCGACGAGCGCCTCGGCGGCACACCGGTGATCTTCCTCACCGCCAAAGGGATGACCGCCGATCGCATCGCCGGCTTCCAGGCCGGGGCGGACGACTACATCCCCAAGCCGTTCGATCCCGACGAACTGGTGGCCCGGGTGCGGAACGTGGTGCGGCGCCAGGAGCGGTTGCTGGCCGAGGCGGCCCGCTTCGCCGACGCCGACATCGGCGCCATGGCGCGCCAGATCACCGAGATCCGCTCGATGCTCGGCAGCGGTGGCGTGAAGAAACCCACGGCCGATCTCACCTTCGACTTCACCCCCCGCGAGTCCAGCGTGCTGCAGCTGGTGGCCGAGGGCCTCATGAATAAGGAGATCGCGCGGCGGCTGGAAACCTCGATCCGCAACGTGGAGAAATACGTGAGCCGCCTGTTCATCAAGACCGGCACCTCCAGCCGCACGGAGCTGGTGCGCTTCGCCCTGGAGCACGGGTTGGTGGAGTGAGGCGCTGACCATCGCGGTGCCCGAAGACGGTTGGCTGCCGGGGGCGTTCAACCAGGGTTGGAGCTATCGCGAGCGGGTGGGCCCCGATGGTGCTGGGATGGGCTTGGTGGCCTACTACAGCGCCCACCACCGCCACTCCCCCGCCGAGCACTGGCAACAGCGGCTGGCGAACGGCGAAATCAGCCGCAACGGCATGGTGCTCCAGCGCGACCTGATGCTGCAGCGCGGGGATCGCCTGGTCTGGCGCCGTGCGCCCTGGTGGGAGGGCCCCGTGCCGGCGGTGCTACCGATCCGCTTCGAGGACGGCGATCTGCTGGTGTTGGACAAGCCCTCCGGCCTGCCGGTGCTGCCCGCCGGCGGTTGGCTGGAGCACACCGTGCTGCGGCTGTTGGAGCGGCGCTATGGGAGCGATGGGGCCCCCATCCCCAGGCCGGTCCATCGCCTGGGCCGCTTCACCTCCGGCCTGTTGGTCTGCGCCCGCCAACCCGCCAGCCGGGCCTGGCTCAGCGCCCAGCTGCGGGACAGCACGGCCCAGCTGCTGGCGCCGGCGGCTGGCGGCGCGGCACCGGCCCAGCGACCAGCCGCGCCGGGATCACCCGTCCCTGGGGAGCGAGGGGACCGGGCCAGGGCCATGGTCCCGGTGGTGCCGTCCGACGGCGAGGCCGCTCCGCTGGAGACGCCAGCGCCCAGCGATCTAGCCGGGAGTCGGCCTTCCCCTGAGGGCCGTGGCCGGGCCGACGCCACCGGGGGCGGGGCCCGCAAGGTGTATCGCGCGCTGCTGCCGGCGGGGGGCCTGGATCTGGCCCCCGGCAGCTCCTGCACCATCGCGGTGCCGATCGGCCGCCATGGCCATCCCAAGCTGGGCCAGGTGTGGGCCGCCGGCGGCGCGGGGGCCCTGCCCGCTGTCAGCCGGCTGACCCTGCTGGAGGCCCGGGCCGAGGGCGATCTGGTGGAGGTGGTGATCGAGAGCGGACGGCCCCATCAGATCCGCATCCACTGCGCCGCCCTGGGGGCGCCGCTGCTGGGGGATCCGCTCTACCGGCCCGGTGGCCTGCCGAATCCCGCCAGCCTGCCTGGCGCTGGCGGTTACCGCTTGCATGCCCTGGCCCTGCGGCTGCGCCGCCCCGATGGGGGCGTTCTCGATCTGTGGGCACCGCCGCCGCCGCTGTTGCGCCGCCGCGCTGACGACCCGGCCCCGGCCCCGGCTGCATGGCGATGAGCGACAGGGCCGTGGCGATCCAGGTGCTGCCCCGGGCCAGCCGTGACGCGGTGGTGGGGGAGCGGCAGGGAGCGATCGCCATCCGCCTGCGGGCGCCGGCGGTGGAGGGCGCCGCCAACCAGGCCTTGCGGCGCTTCCTGGCGGAGCGGCTGGGGGTCGCCCCCCGTGCGGTGCGCCTGTTGCGCGGCGACCGTTCGCGCCGCAAGTGGATCGCGGTGGAGGGCTGGAGCGCCGCGGCGCTGCAGGCCGCCTTGCTCAGTCCGCCGGCGGCGGCGGAATCTCCAGATCCTCCGACCCGGGATTGAACCAGCGCCGCAGCGCCGACACATCCTGGTCGCCATGGCCGGCGCCGATCAGCTCATCTTCCATGGCGGCCACCAGGCGGCTGATCGGCAGCTCCAGGCCCGCGGCTTCGGCGGCGCTGAGGGCGATGGCCAGATCTTTGCGGTGCAGCGCCAGCCGGAAGCCCAGGGGGTAATGGTCGCGCCGCATCGCCTCGGAGCGGTGCTCTAGGGCCCAGGAGCCGGCGGCGCCATGGCGCAACACCTCGCACACCTGCTCCAGCGGCAGCCCCAACCGTTGGCCAAGCGCCATGGCCTCCGCCAGGGCCGCGTAGCTGCCGGCCACCAGCACCTGGTTGAGGGCCTTCACCTGTTGACCCCGCCCCACCGGGCCGAAGTGGCTGATGCGGTTGCCGACTTGCTCCAGCAGCGGGCGTGCCCGTTCCACATGCTCCACCGCGCCGCCGACCAGGATCGCCAAGCTGCCGTTGCGGGCCCCTTCGGTGCCGCCGGTAACGGGGGCATCGATGTAGGCCACCCCCCGCTCGGCGAGGCAGGCGGCCTGGTCGATGCTGGTGGCCGGGGCGATGGTGGAGAAGTCGATCACCAGGGCGCCGGTCTGGAGAGCTGGAGCCGCCGCCTTCAGCACCGCCTCCACAGCGGCGTCGTCGCTGAGGCAGAGGCAGATCAACGCCGCGCCGGCCACCGCCGCCGCTGGATCCGACGCCGGCCGGGCGCCGGCGGCAAGCAGCGGCCCCTCAGGGCCGGGCGAGCGGTTGTAGACCGACAGCGGCACCCCGGCCGCCCGTAGCCGGGCGGCCATCGGAGCGCCCAGGGCCCCCAGGCCCAGGAAGGCGGTGGCGGGCCAGGGGGAAGCCGCGGCGGCTATCGCGGCGGCCGTCGCTGCTGCGGCTGGCGTGGAGGGCGGCATCGGCATCAGGGTCGAGATCCAAGCCCATCGGCTTCAGCCCCGCTCGAAGGACATCAGCCGTGAGTAATAGAAGGGAGCCTGGTTGAGGCTGGCTTGCGTAACCTTGAAGCCGCACCCCGCTGCCGCCGCCACGATGCCGTCCTCGCGCAGCTGATAAGCCCGGGTGGTTTTGCTGGGGCCGGGGAACAGCTGGCCGATCCCCTTGAGCAACGCCAGTAGAGGGGTGTAGGGCGCAAAGCTGACGATCAGCCGCCGCTCCGCCAGGGAGGCCAGATGGCGCACCATCTCCTCCGCGGCGGCCTGCGGGTAGTGGATGAACACATCCAGGCAGATCACCGTGTCGTAGCGGCCTTGAAGGCTTTCGAGGTCGGAGGCCACAAAGCTGATGCGCTCGGGGGAGATGTTGGCCGCGGCGGCGCGGCGCTCGGCCTCGCTCACCATGGCTTCCGACAGGTCGCTGGCGACGACGGAGCCGGCTCCGGCCAAGGCCAGCGGGATGGCCAGGCTGCCAACACCGCAGCCGGCGTCGCAGAAGCTGCGCTGCTCCAAAGCGCCCTGCTCCCGCAGCCAGCGAAGCGCCTCATCCACCGTTTTTTGGTGGCCGATGCGGATGTTGCGCTGCACGTTGTTGACGGCGTCGCTGTCGCTGTAAATCCGGTTCCAGCGCTCGAAGCCGGTGGTCTCGAAATAGCCCTTCACCTCGGCTTTCTCGGCCTGCTTGGCGTCCAGGGAGCCGGAGGCGCCCAGGGCATCCGGTCTGGCCTGGGGAGCGGAGGTCATCGGGGCGGAGGCGCGGTAGAGGCGGATCCTAGGGAGGGGATGCGGGCTGCCCATGAACCCGCCCAGGGCCGTTCGACTGTGCTGGCGCAATGCTTTCCAAGAGTTTGGGGCTGGAGGGCTTCAGCAGGTCTCCCCTGTTGGCCTGCTCCGGCCTGGTGTTAACCGGGCGCTAGCGACGAAAGCTTTAAAGAACGAGAATCTGGCGATTCGCCATGGCTTGGCCGTTTGGCATCGATGGCCACGTCCAACCTGGCCGGCCCTTCTGGAGGCTTGAGGCTGGGAGCTTTCCCCTTGGCCTGGCGGTGCTCTTCAACGCGCTGTTGCTGGGTTGCATGGGAATGGTGTTCTGAGCCAGATGTGCGGATCGGATCCAGCCCGATCGGCTCCAGCGCGCCGGGGACGCGGACCCCATCTCGAACTGGATCCCGCTGAGACGCGAAAGGAGATTGAGGCGCCTGCCCGGGAGAAGAGGCCCCATGTTCAGGTTGGACCGTCCTGGTCTCGAGAAAGGTTCCCCTGCGCCCATGGCGGATCGATCACACATGTTGCCCGCGTGTTGCCCGCGTGTTGCCTTCTGGCGCAAATGTGCTCTAATGACGAAGCAGGCTCGTTTCGCGCCTAAGACGCAAATTTGCTCCTGCGAACCGCGTTCCTTTGCTTTTTCTCAATTATGCCAAGGCTAAAAGCCTCGCTTTTGGGAGCATCAGCGGCAATTGGATGGTCGCTGCTTTGCTCTACATCTGCCCAAGCCGCTCCTGTGGTGAATCTTGTGCAGAACGGCGATTTTGAAAATTCCACCCCGAATAATGTCGGAACATGGCCCACCAGTTCCGGTGGGATCGGCCAGATCGACAACATCGTCACCCTGGCAAACTGGACCAAGACCTCGGTCGTCAGTGATGGGTCTGATGGGTTTGCGTTTGTCATCAATCAGGATGCCGATAACAGGACTACGGGTTCTAACTATCCCAATCAGGGCGGCGGCTTCCCTTCGAAGTTCTCAAACGGTGCTAATCCCCCTACAAACATTTTTCTCTGGGGCCCCGATTATGGACCGAACCCGCAGAACAATCTTTTCTCGGGCCCTCCCGGTTCCTCAGCGTCCAATAAGTTTATCGGTGCCGATGGTGACTATGGCGCTTCGATTTTAAGTCAAGTCGTCAGCGGATTCGATACATCCAAGCAGTACAAATTGAGCTACCAGTATGCGGGTGCCCAGGAAACAGGTGAATTTGGCGATACGCAGCAGCAGTGGAAGGTGGCCTTGGGTGGCACGAGTTACAGCACACCTGTTTGGACAAATCCCAGCCGGGGATTCACGCCTTGGGAAACCTTTACGAGCAGCGCTTTCACGCCGCTTGCAACGAGCCTCACATTGACATTTGAATCCTGGGGACGTGCCGTCACGAGTGGCAGCTTGCCTCCATTCCTGTTGCTGGACAACGTGCAGATCGTTGAAACGACAACGCCCCCACCGCCGCCGCCTACAGTCCCAGGCCCACTGCCAATCCTCGGTGCTGGCTTGGCCCTGGGCTGGAGCCGCAAGTTGCGTAGCAGGATTGCGGCATCGACCAAGGATTGAGTCGCAGATCTCAACAGGGCTGAAACTGGCTCCTCTGCATCATTGATGAACCGTACGGGGGCAGCATCAGTTTTGATCTGATGCTGCCCCCTCCTTTTTTTGCTGCACGAGGTTGATCATCAGCTATCTCATGCCATTTGAGATTGATGTCTGGCCCACCAGCGCATTGGCCGATGGCGATCTGGCGTGCGCCAGCTGCCCTGATCCAACCGGCTCACAACTTCACAGCTGCGGTTCAGCGCTTATGATCTTGAAACAAAATGTGTTGTTGCACCTGACTGGCCATGCCATCCGTCCTCGCCAACCTGCCCCACGCCCTGGCCCAGACGGCCAAGCTCTTTGTTCTCATGGCCGTTATCTTTATCCCTTTAGAATTATTGTTTAAGCGTCGCGCGGCCTCCTTCTTGCGGCCCCAGCTTGGCGCGGATGTTGCCTTTTTCTTTGTCAACAGCATCATTCCAGCAATGCTGCTAGGACTGCTTGTTAGTTTTCTGATTGTTATCGTCAAACCGATCTACGCAATGGGGATTTTGGGCTGGGTTGGGGCTCTGCCACTGTGGCTGAAGTTTCCGCTTGCAATCGTCGTGGGAGATATTGGCGCCTACTGGGGGCATCGCTGGAGCCACGAAAATCCGCTTCTTTGGTCTTTTCATAAGGTTCATCACCAGGCAGAGCAGATTGATTGGTTGGTCACCAATCGCGCCCACCCGTTTGACACTACATTTTTGAAGTTTTCGGGATTGGTTGCTATCTATCTATGTGGTTTTGCACAAGGCTCCCTTGGTCAAGGCACGGCGGTCATGTCCATCTATGCATTCATCGTTTCTGTTTGGGCGTTTTTGGTTCACGCCAACGTGAATTGGCGCTTTGGATTCCTTGAGCAGTGGCTTGCATCGCCTGCCTTCCATCACTGGCACCATAGCAACGAATCTCCCGAAAGTATTGACAAAAACTATGCAGCCATTTTCCCCTGGATCGACCGCGTCTTTGGTACATATTATTTGCCAACCCGGCGTTGGCCTGCATCCTGCGGCATCAGGGTTCGTGATGAAAGCGATCCCCAGATTGCTTCCTGATATCTGATGGATCCTTGCCTCAACTACTTGGAAGTTGCCTATAGATAAGTCTTGTTCGCTTGAGGTTCCAATCGACTAATAAGGGGATTGTATGCAGTCTCTGTGATCAATCATTCCTGGTTTTTCCTGGATCGAGGTATTGATTCCTTCAATGTCCTAATGCGCTCCAGTTGATTCAATTAGTCGAGCCATCCTTGTAATGACTCGGCTCGCTTGATGGCCCCATCGACATAGTTTGCCTGGATTGAAATCAAACCTTGCGTTTTATCCAGGCCAGAACTTCCTCAAGCAGTGATTCAGGAGGCATCCCGAACACAGCTTGAGTGCGCGGTGGACGCTGGGCGAAAGCCGCGAAACCAATGGCGTAAGCCAGGGCGCTGAGACTGTTTTGCATGCACTCCTGAAGCAACATCGCGACTCGCGTCGCGTTTTGCCGCTGGGAATTGGCGCCCACACTGTGGCGGGCCTCAGCAAGGGCTTGCAGCAACATGCCCCGTAACTCAGGCAAGGGCTTGCGCATGTCCTGAGCGGCGATGACCGGCCCCCGCAGGATGGTGAGCTGGCGCTGAATTCTGGCCGCATCAGGGGCTTGGCGGATCGCTTGCTTCATGGCATCGAAGCGTCGTTGTGCCGGTGTCGACGGCACATCGGCATTAACTGCACGAAAGTTGGTGTTGATCAGCTCCCATCCGGCGCGGGCCTGCAGCGGTAGCAACAGCAAAAAGCCAAGGGTCGCCAACACGGCCAAGCGTTTGAGAATGACCGTGAAATTCATCAAGAAGCGTCGAGGCTGACTATCGGCATAAGGCAAGACACGCCAGAGATGGAAGAGGCAGAGTCCGAGCAGCGGTAAGAAGGCGCTGCCAATCAGGCCGGCTGCCAGCCGCAGCTGCCAGGCTGGGTTGAGAATGGCGGGTGGCAGCATCCCGGTCAGCCCTCGAATCGCGAACACACCAAAGAGGGCAAGCGCTGCGACCACCAAGGCCAGAGGCTGCAAACGTCAGATCGAAGTCGTGCTCGGAGAGGCCCTCCGCCGTCCCGAAGGTCGTTTCTGAGCCTTGAGCAGACGAGAAGAGGGGATCCATGGCCGCAGAGCGAGGGCTGTGATCAAGGGTGCTTCAGCGGAGCACGGCTGGGATCAACCAGTCCCCACAGCCGGCGGCAGCCGCAGTGAGAGCTACCGGGCATCGTGCGAACTTGAGCAGGATCTGACACCCTGACACCAGGTTGAGCTAGGCGTCTGTTGCGTACGGAGGCGATGATCTGGTCTTGCGGGATCTGAGGTCGCTGCACACCAGCGAGGCGGTGTCTCGCCACGAACCGTGGGCCAGTCCGCCTTGCGGCGGATGACTATGGTCAGCCGGGAGCGGCTCAACCGTCGAAGGAATCGCCACAAATGTTATGAATTGCTCGAGTTCCTATACGGGCCATTGTGTATCTATTGATGCATTTCGGCGCCGCAAGTCCTCGGGCCGGGCCTGCTCCCCAGGCGGGGGCGCGGCTGCCAAGGGTCAAACTTGCTTGCAGGGTTGCCGGTTGAGTGCAACTTGGCATAAGATGCTAACAGTCTCGCTTCGCCAAATGCGCCTCCACCCAAAGTCCTTAGTTCCCGTCCTGGGTTCCGCCGCCGTTCTAGCGGCAACCCCAGTCTTCGCGGCAACGAACTTCGTCATCAATGGTGATTTTGAAGACACATCCGGCGGCCTGAATGGTATCGGTCAAATCCAGGTTGTTACCCCTGTCACGAATGCGTCCCAGAGTACGGGGGTAACCGTGAATGGTTGGACAAAAACTTGTTTGCTAAACTGTATTGCCAATGTTACCCCTGGTACTCCTTCTTCCCAGGGTTATGCCTTCATCGCTGATCAAACAAGCGCCGAAACAAGCGGTATCCCCACAGCGGCGTGGGCCAATGATTTTGTTAAATTCTACGATCCTAAGCCGTCATCCAATGGTGGCAAGTATTTGACGATTGACGGTGACTATGGTCAATCACAAATGACCCAAACGATTTCTAGTTTAGATGCTGGTAAGACCTACAAGCTCAGTTTTGAATATGCTGGGGCTCAACAGAAAAACTACACTGGAGCTACCACCCAAAAGTGGATTGTAAAGGGTTTCGGGCCTGATTTTGAAGTCGGTCCTTGGACCAATCCTTCTCAAGGATTTACCGATTGGAAGTCTTACGAAACCTCCTTCATTCCTTCCGTCTCAGGGCCGATCGACCTCATTTTCCAGGCTTGGGGTGCCATGGTTGGAGGCACTCCGGGAACGAGCACTGGCGGGGCTTTGCCACCCTTCCTGCTGCTTGACAATGTAAAAATCGTTGAAGGAAATACTCCGCCTCCCCCCAACCCCACTGTTCCAGGGCCGTTGCCCGTTCTCGGTGCTGGTGTTGCGTTTAGCTGGTCACGACGCCTGCGCCGCCGCTTAGCTGGTCGCCTCTGAATGAGATCCGAGGGCATGGGTAAACTTTTTAAGTCCATGCCCCTTTGTTTTTGCATTCAAAACAACTGTAGTCCAAACGGCGATGATCTGATAAGGTTATCGCCTTTTGTTGCTTTTGCCCTTTTTAATGTTCAATAAGATAGGGGTGTTTGAACCGCATGGTTCATTCCCTGCTCCCTACAAATCTTCACGTTTTGCGAATCGACATTTGCTGAAATGATTGTTTTGCGGCTGTCTGCGCTTGGATGGCGATGTGGCGGCGACACCCTCTAAGCTGCTGATTTGTCCTCAAGATGGAGATGTGCATTGAATGCATTATGGCATTTTCATCCGCCTTATGTTCTTGCGTTGATAGCGATGACTGCTTTTGTGGTTCACCGCCTGGTTATGCGATATCTGAAGTTGGATCGATTCTTCAGCCTGAGATGCTTTGCGATTGGCTTCCGTCAGGCCCGGGGCTGGTGATCTGATCATTTAGATGCTGAGTATCTTCTCCGGTCGGTCTATTTTTATTGTGATGGTTGGCTGGACTGTCTGCATCGGGTCCTGAGTCGGTCGGTCGGCCCCGCGTCATGCAGCGATTTCATAACCGTGTTGGTTGAAATCAGCTTGCTGCAATAGAAAGAGGCTAGCAGAATATTGCTATTGACTCGACCGAATCCGCGGCAGTCTGAAGCGACAACAATTCAAACTTGCCGACGTTGATTGGCTCGGCTTGTCTTTCTTGGGCCGGCAAAAAAGCTGGTCCACGCGCTTCAGCATCACCAGCCGTGGCGTCAGGTGATTGCTCTTTACTGGAAAGGATGGGCCCCGCTGAGCTGCGCTCACCATCGCCTCCGACAGGTGGCTGGCCGCCACCGATCCCGCCCCCGCCAGCGGAATGGGCCAGGCTGCCGACATCGCAGCCGGCATCGCAGACGTTGTGACGGGCGAGATCACCCAGCTCTCGCAGCCAGCTGAGCGCTTCATCCACGGTTGTTGATGGCCAACCCGGCTGTTGGGCCGCACATTGTCGACGGTGTCCCTTCCCAGTCAAGCCGGTTCCAGCGCTCGAAGCCGATGATCTCGAAGTCGCTTTCACCGCGGTCTTTGCGGCCTGCTATAAATTTTCGGTGCTCACGGCCGCAGCGGGTGGGCTAGTCCGCGGCCATCGGGGGAGGCTCAGAGGGCTCGCGCCTTGGGCGCTGCTTTGGCGGCTCCAGGCCCGGCCCGGGTGCCACCTCCAACGCTTGAACTCCTCCAGTTCCCCCAGCCGAGAGCGTTGGGGCGGCGGTGGAACAGGCCGCAGATGTTGCGATCAAATCGCCTTGTCGGTGCGGGCTGTGAGCTGCAACTCACCCAGCCGCGGCCCGGCACCAACTCAGTTCCCCCTCCCGCAGGCTCCAGCGCAGCGTCTCGCCAAGCCTTCGACCGATCAGCAGCTGCTCCAACGGCCGCTGCTCCCCCAGCACCCGGCGGGGGAGCAGCGTGGCCGCGGCGATCGCCCGCTCCGGCCGGCCGCTCCAGCGGGCCAGCCGCGCCACCCCCTCCAACAGCGGCAAGGTCACGCCCGCCAGGGTGCCGTCGGCGAGGCGGCAACTGCCCTCCCGCACGTGCAGCTCGCGGTCGTCCCAGCGGTGCAGGCCATCCTCCAGGCCGTAGGGGGCCAAGGCATCGCTGACCAGCACCACCCGGTCGGGCGCGAGCCGTTGCAGCAGCACCGCCATCGAGGGGGCTACATGCACTCCATCGGCGATCAGCCCCAGGCTCACGTCGTCGTGCAGCAACGCGGCCGCCACCGGCCCCGGCGACCGGTGCTGCAGGCCGGGCAGGGCATGGAGGGCGTGGGGGCGCAGCGTCACGCCCGCATCGACGGCGGCGTTGGCCTGGCCTTCGTCGGCGGCGCTGTGGCCCAGGCTCACCAGCACGCCGCGGCGGCGCAGCTCAGCGATCACAGCCTTGCTGCCCTCCAGCTCCGGCGCCAGGGTCACCAGGGCGATGTCAGCGGCGATGGCGGAGGGGCTGTTGCAGGCAGCCTCGGCGTTGGCATCAGTGTCAGCGGCGGGCCAGGCGGCGCCGCAGCGGAAGCCGCCGATGCGCTCCTCCAAGGCCTCCAGGCTCGGCGGCGCCAGGTGGTCCGCCGGGTGGGCGCCGCGGCGGCCAGGGGCTAAGAAGGGTCCCTCCAGGTGGGCCCCCAGCAGGAGGCACCGGCCCGGCCGGTGGCGTTGGCGGGCTTGCCGCAGCACACGGAGCGCCTGGCGCAGCGGCCCCACGGCGCAGGTCACCAGGGTGGGGGAGATCGCCTCGACGCCATCGGCCCACAGCCGCTCCAGCAACCCCTCCAGCCGGGGCAAATCCGCCTCCGACAGCTCCGGGAAGGCCAGGCCCAGGCCGCCATTGATCTGCAGGTCGACCCCCATCGGGCTGAGCCAGTCGCCCTGCCAGTCGTCGCCGGCGGCATGGCTGGCGGGATCGAGGGGCACCAGACGGGCGATGCGCCCCTGGTCGTCGACGCCGACGCGCCAGCGCCGCTGCCGGCCATGGCCGCAGGCCCGCTCCAGCGGTAGGCGCACGTTGGTCAGCCAGTGCATCGGGAGTTCGCCAGAGGCGGGGTGAGAATGCCAGCGCCATTGCGCCTGCCCATCGTGGCTGAAGCCGCCGCTGATCCGGTTGCCCCGCTTGCCCCGGTTGCCCGGGTGGCCGTGATCATGGGCAGCGATTCCGACCTGCCCACCATGGCGCCAGCGGCGGAGCTGCTAACGAGCTTCGGCGTGGCCTGCGAGGTGCGGGTGTTGTCGGCCCATCGCACGCCGCTGGAGATGGTGGCCTTCGCCGAGGCGGCGGCGGTTCGGGGGTTGAAGGTGATCATCGCCGGGGCGGGTGGCGCTGCCCACCTGCCGGGCATGGTGGCCTCGCTCACCACCCTGCCGGTGATTGGCGTGCCGGTGCAAAGCAAGGCCCTCGCGGGCGTGGATTCGTTGCATTCGATCGTGCAGATGCCGGCCGGAATCCCGGTGGCCACGGTGGCGATCGGCGGTGGCCTCAATGCCGGCCTGCTGGCGGCTCGCATCCTGGCCACGGCGGATGGGGCCCTGGCGGCACGGCTGGCGGCCTACAGCGCCAGCCTGCATGACCAGGTAGTGGCCAAGGACCAGCGGCTGCAAGAGCTGGGGGCCGCGGCCTATCTCCAGGGGATGGGCTGAGCCGCAGCCCAAGACAACACAGCGGACAACAACGGCCGTGGTGCTGGAACAACGGCGGGACGATCCGTTGGGAGCGTTGCTGAAGAGATGGCGCAGACCAGCGCCTTATCCCCGAACCTGATCAGCAACAAAACCCCGCCCGCTCCTTCCAGGCCCCAAGCACGGCCTGGAAGGTTTCTCCGGTAAGACCCTGAAAAGATGCTTCGCTTGGCTCTACGGAACCTTGTGGCGGAGCAGGACCCCGCCACGTCGCGGAGAGCTCTGCACGAACTCCGTCCGCTCCCGGGAGATCCTCGCCAGAGGAGTCAACCGCCAGCAGCAAGAAGGTCCCAACCACCGCAGCTGCGGCCGCGCCACGGGTGCTCCCCACTGGCTGCACGACTGGCTTCTGTGGTGCCAGGAGCTGCCCTCCAAGGCTGCTTGTCTGAGGGGCTGGTGAAGCATGAATTCAGACTCGGCCTGCGATGTTGTTGCACTGTTAATCTTTTGTACTGCATTTTGCACTGCATAGTCAAGTCGGGGCGTGCTGCTGTGGTCGTGTAATCCATGCTTCAATGTCGATTGGAAGCACTGATGAGGCAGCTAGGCGGCTAAATCCGCAAATGGATTATCTTTTTCTCCTGATCAGCAACAAAGCTCTGCATCGGGAGAATGCTTCCTAACGCATGGCAAGAACTGGCTTCCAGCGCCTCGCTTTGTGGTGGCTCATGGGTGCCAGTCAGCATTCCCCCCTCAAGTTCGTTGTCTCTGCAGGACTTTGTTGCTGATCAGGTTTTTCCTTGGCAGAATGATATTGAGTGTTTCCGAGGATCTCTAAGGATCCGATCTCCGCTCCGCCCGCTTGCGGATCTGCCGGTATCCTCCGATGCCCGCAGCGTCCTAAGGGAGTTGTTCGGAGTTTCTTTGAATTGTCCACCAGTACCTTCTGCGATTTTCCACTGAGAGATGGGCCATGGGATCACAGTCGACGGGAGCGGGGACGATGGGACTACGGATCTGACCCCGGCCCCAATAGGTGACAGGATTCCGGTTTGTGCAGCTTGAGCGATGACGATCGTGCCATGGCTCGGCGGGGCTGGTGGGCTGGTGTTGGCCTATGGCGGTGTTTGCCTGCTGATGGGCGCCACCCAGCGCTCCTTCATCTATTCCCCCCAGCCCGCCGCTGATACCACCAGCAAACTGACGCTGCGGGTGGCCGGCACCAAGGTACTCGTGGCCCAGCGCCCCAACCCCGGAGCCCAGGCCCTGATCTACTTCGGCGGCAACGCCGAGGATGTGTCCCGCACCCGTGCGGATCTGGCCGCCCTTCTCCCCGATGTCGCCCTGTATCTGCTCCACTACCGGGGCTACGGCGGCAGCGAGGGTTCCCCCAGCGAGGCTGCCATTCGCGCCGATGCCCAGGCGCTCTATGCCCATGTGGCCCAGCGCCACAGCGCCATCACCGTGGTGGGCCGCAGCCTCGGCACGGGCCCCGCCGTGCATCTGGCCGCCACCCAGCCCGTGGGGCGGCTCGTGTTGCTCGTGCCCTTCGACAGCCTGCTGGCGGTGGCTCGCCGCACCATGCCCTGGTTGCCGGTGGACCTGCTGCTGCGCGATCGTTGGAATGCCGCCGCAGAAGCGCCCCAGGTAAAGGCTCCCACCACACTCCTGGCGGCCGCGAACGACACCGTGGTGCCGCCGCGCCATGCCCAAGTGCTGCAGCGCTCCTTCCAACCTGGCATCGCCGAGTTGGTGGTGCTGGCTGGTCTGGACCATAACGCTTCAATCCTCAGCACAGCGGCCTTTCGCTCGGCCCTGCAGTGAGGCGGTTGCGCCGCACGGCAGCCCGCCCCGCCTACATTCAAACCACAACCTTTGCCGCCGCCGCCGCGGCCCCGTCTTCATGCTTGAGCGGCTGGTGCTGCCCCCTTGGCTGCGCTTTGGCCTGGCGTTGCCTTTGTTGGTGTTGAACCTTTGGGTGCTGCGCCAGCTGCTGCTGCCCTTGGCGCCATTCCCGGCCCTGTTCCTGACTGCGGCGTTGCTGGCTTTCCTGCTGGATATCCCCAGCCGCTGGCTCGTGCGCCGGGGGGTGCCGCGGCCGTTGGCATTGCTGTTGGTGTTGGGTCTGGGCCTCGGCGCTGTGGTGTTGGCGGCCCTGTGGCTGTTGCCACGGCTGGTGCTGCAGCTCGATGAGCTGATCACCGCCTTGCCAGGTTGGTTGGCGCAGGGGGAAACCCTGCTGGATCAGCTGCAGCAGTGGGCCTCCAGCCGCGGGCTGCCCACCGATTTCGGCGATCTGAGCAGCGACCTGCTCAGCCGCGCCAGCAAGATCGCCAGCCAGCTCAGCCAGCGGCTGCTCGGCCTGCTCGGGGCCACCCTCGGGATCACCGTCAACACCGTGATTGTGCTGGTGCTCACCGTGTTTCTGCTGCTCGGAGGCGAGCGCACGGTCGAGGGGCTGGCGGGTTGGTTGCCGCCAGCGGCGCGGCCCTTGGTGCTGGGCACGCTGCAACGCACCTTCACCGGCTACTTCGGCGGCCAGGTGCTGCTGGCTCTGATCCTCTCCAGCTTGCAGATGCTGGTGTTCACCCTGTTGAGCATTCCCTATGGCGTGCTATTTGCCGTGGCGATCGGCTTTACCACGCTGATTCCCTACGCCAGTGCGCTCACGATCGTGCTGGTGGCCCTGTTGCTCGCTCTGCAGGATCCGCGCCAGGGGCTGGAGGTGTTGGCGGCGTCGATCACCGTGGGGCAGGTGGTGGACCAGGTCATCCAGCCCCGCTTGATGGGCAGCATCGTGGGGTTGCAACCCGCTTGGCTGCTGATCGCCTTGCCGATCGGCGCCCGGCTGGCCAGCCTGCTGGGGCTGGGGGAGCTGCTCGGCTTGCTCCTGGCGGTGCCGGTGGCCAGTTGCGGCAAAACCTTCCTCGATGCCTGGGCCCAGCGGCTGCGGGCCCAGGAACTCTCCAATAGGGGCAGCTAGCGATCCGCGTCGAGCTGCTTTTCGCCGCCGCAGCGATCCCCAGCCGCGGCCCGCATCCCCGGGTTGAAGCTCACGGCCACCCGGGGCTCGTCGCTGGCGCTGGGATCCACCGCGTGCAGCAACCAGGCGGGGGCCTAAAAGCATCAGCCCGGTCTCGGGCTGCAGGGACCTTGCCGCAGGAGCTCCAGCAAGCCTCAGTCGTCGCTGGGGGCGGGAATCAGGCAGGCCCGCTGCAAGTGGGCCAGAACCTGCTCGACGCACGTCTCCAGGTCTTGGCTGCCGGTGTCGATGCGCAGCTCGGGGTGCTCCGGTTCTTCATATGGGCTGGAGATGCCGGTGAACTCCTTGATCTCGCCGGCGCGGGCCTTGGCGTAGAGCCCCTTGGTGTCCCGTTGCTCGCACACCCCCAGATCAGCGGCGCAATGGATCTCGATGAAGTCTCCCGCCTCCACCAGGGAGCGGGCGCGATCGCGGTCGGCGCGGAAGGGTGAGACAAACGCGGTGAGCACCACCACGCCCGCATCGAGGAACAGCTTGGCCACCTCGCCGATGCGGCGAATGTTCTCCTCGCGGTCGGCATCGGAGAAGCCCAGGTCGCGGCAGAGGCCGTGGCGCACATTGTCGCCATCGAGCACGTAACAGGCCAACCCCTGCTCGAACAGGGCCGAGTTCACGGCGTTCGCCAGGGTGCTTTTGCCGGCGCCCGAGAGGCCCGTGAACCAGAGGATGGCGCTGCGATGGCCGCGTTGATGGGCCCGGGCCGCCCGGGTCACGGTGGAGTGATGCCACACGATGTTGGTGGCGGCCCCCGGGCTGCGCAGCGCGGCAGGGCTGGAACCGGAGGGGCTGGCGGTCATGGAGGACTCAAGGCGGAGCGAAGAACCGGATGGGGGGCCGGATCGCCATTGTCCCTGCTGGCCTGTTGGGGATCGTTGCGGGCTGGCAGGCTGAGCTCCAAATGCCGGCGCTGGCCGCCCCGTTCGATCGTCAAGCGCAGCGGCTCAGCCTGGGGGTGCAGCCGCACCCGCCGGATCACCTGGCCGGCACGGTCCACCGCTGTGCCGTTCACCTCGACGATGCGGTCGCCGGGCCGCAGGCCGGCGGCGGCGGCGGCTGAACCCGGTGCCACCCGTCGCACCCACACCGCCCCGGCTTCGCTTTCGAGGTAGGCCCCCAGCCGGGCTCCGGCCGGGGCGGGGCCACAGCCCACCGGCAAGGCCACGCGCTGGAGGCTGAGCACGGCGTTGAGGCCCAGGGCCTTCAACTGACGCGGCACTCCGTCACTGTCGCCGTCCGCGACGCTGAGGTGGCCTTGGCCGATCAAGGCCACCACCAGCCGCCGTGGATCGCGCCGCTGGGCGGTGGCGATGGCTTCGGCCATGGCCCGGTCACGCAGCAACTGGCTGTCGATGAAGTGCTCCAGATCGTTCGCCGCCGCCGCGGTTCGCGGTTGGGGGGCGCCGCCATGCTCGCGCCAGGCGGCCTCCAACCGCTGGCGATCGGCGCTGCTGGCGGGTGCGGGCTGGCCGATCCCCGGCCGCTGCGCGGCGGGCAGCGCCGCTAGCCCCTGGCGCCGCACGCGCCGCACCAGCTCCGGTTCGGCGTTGAGGGCCAGCAGGGGCACGCGCCGCAGGCGGGCCCAGCGCAGCAGCGGCAGGTAGAGATCCGGGTCGTGACCCCACACCTCCGCCCAGCCCACCTGCTCCAAGAACGCCGCCTCATCCAGTTGGCCGGCGCTGTAGCGATCGAGTGCGGCCTGGCGAGCCGCCGGCACCATCTCCAGGCCCAGCAACAGCGGTCTGCCCTGCTGGGCCAACGCCTCCAGGCTGGCGCGTTGCCAGGCGTGGTCGGCGGCGCTGGTGTGGATCTCGCCCAGCAGCAGGGCCTGCAGGCGGGGGGCGGCGGCCAGGAGTCGCTTGGCTTGGGCGCCGATCTTGGCCTGGGCGGCAGCGCACTGCGCAGGAGCCGCTGGCCGGGTGTCGGCCCTGCTCGGCGTTGGCGCTGCGGGGCTCGCCAGGGCCTGGCCGCCGGGCCAGGTCGAGGCGAGGGAGGTTGCTAGCCAGAGGGGCAGGATCAGCAGGTGTCGGCGCGAGAGGAAGGGGTGCATCGCGCCCGGGCCGGGAGAGCGTCAAGTCACGCTAAGCAGCGGCGGCCCCCGATCCGGCCTGGCGTCTGGGAAGCCGCCGGACAGGCCATCGGGCCAGCGGGCTGTTGCGCCCGGCTCACAGCGTCGGCTCCAGGCGGTGCGGCTGCACTTCGCCACCGGGGGGAACCGGGTAACGCCTCGCTGGGGAGCACCTGAGTGCAGCCCTTTGATCAGCACCAAAGGACCGATAACGCGGCCGATGCACCCAATCAGGGTGTTTCTTGATCACCCTGACCACGTCGTGACGTCCTTCGTCGCTCTTGGATCAAGACAGAGAAGCTCGTGAGGCCAAACGATGTGGAACAACCTGCACTGAGGGGTGGTGTTGAGCTGGTGGCGGTGGCGCCACCAGCACTGACCAGGAGCTTCAGATCGTTTCGAGCCTCAACCCTCCCCCTGCAGCTCCCGGCGGGCGGCCTCCAGCTTCTGTCGGTCGACGTCGCTGACTTGCGGGTCGTGCAGGTTGAGCGAGAGCAGGCTGTCGATCACGGCGGCGGCGACCACCAACCGGGTGAACCACTTGTGATCCGCAGGCACCACATACCAGGGAGCTTGCTCTGTAGAGGTGTGCTGAATAAGCTCCTCATAGGCCTCCATGTAGGCCTGCCAATGGTGGCGCTCGCGCACATCAGCCGCCGAAAACTTCCAATGTTTCTCTGGCTCATCCAGGCGTTTGAGGAGGCGCCGTTTCTGTTCCTCAGGCGACACATGCAGGAAGAACTTGCGCACGACGATGCCGTTACCGCTCAGATAACTCTCGAAGTGGCGGATATCCCGAAAGCGTTGCTTCCAGATCTGGGGCCCCACCAGATTCCGCGGCAGCTTCTGACGCTCCAGCAATTCCGGATGCACCCGCACCACCAGGGTTTCCTCGTAGTAGCTGCGGTTGAAGATGCCGATGCGCCCACGCTCCGGTAACTGCCGCTGACAACGCCAGAGGAAATCGTGATCGAGATCCTCATCGCTGGGGGCCTTGAAGGAGCTCACCTGGCAGCCCTGGGGGTTGACGCCGCTCATCACATGCTTGATGGTGCTGTCCTTGCCGGCCGCATCCATCGCCTGAAACACCAGCAGCAGCGCCCAACGATCCTGGGCATAGAGCATGTCCTGCAGTTCCGAGAGCAGCGCAACGCCTTCCTGCAGCAGCTCCGCCGCCCTTGCCTTGTTCGAGGGATCCAGGTGAAGGGTGCTGCTTGGATCGCAGGCTTTCAGGCGAAAGCCGCTGCCGTCGCTGACGCGGAACGGGGCGCAGAAGCTGCGGGCCCGTTGGCTGATGTCGAGTCGCGTCATCGGGAGGGTGGCGGGTTCAGGTCCTGCGGGGAGCTCGCCTGGGCATGGGGGTTGAATGCGCAGGGGGGAGCGTTCGTGGCTCGGTCGCAGATCTCGTGGTTGCGGATTGGGCTGATGCGAACGGACCCAGCAGAGGGCTGGGTTGTTGCTCCCAGTCTGGAGACCTCCCGGCGTTTTGGCCTCGCTTTAGCCCGCGGCAGGGCTGCAGCGGCGCTTAGCTTCAGTCGACCGCTGACGAAGGGTCCGAGGCGAGGTCACTGAGCCTTCGGCTGCCCTGCTGCGTCGCTGGTGCCGGCGCAAGGCCATGGTTGCCGCAGGCCGCGGGCGGCTGCGTGGGGGCAAATCCTTGCTGCAGCCGGTTTCAGCACCGCGATGCTGATCAGATTGGTCCAGCTTTAGGGCCGCGGCAGGGGGATGGCTTGATGGTTCAGCGGTGGGGCGTAGGTCTTCTGGCCAAGCGGCAAGTGGCGAGCCAGAACCTCTGCATAGGCTTGAACCACCAGTTCGGGGGTGGCCGTGGCCAACAGATGGCGCCGGCTGGCATGCCCGAGCCTTTGACACAGCTCCGGATCCGCGGCAAGCTGCTCAATCCAGGCGGCGAGTTTCTCGCCTTCACCCGTACGGAAGCTGTTGCCGCAACCGGCCTTTACAACTTCGCGATGAAGATAAGAAACCTCTGAGCAGATCACCGCCAGAGGCGAGCCAGCGGCAAGGTGGCCATAGAGCTTGCTCGGTGCAACCTGACCTTCGGCAGCGGCGAGAAGGCTCACCACCGCAAGGTCGGCGGCGGCGAGCATGGCCGGCAATGCCTCGGCATCTTGATAGGGAAGAAACCGAACATTGGATAGTTTCTGTGCAGTAGCTCTGTCGACCAGCTCACGGTGTTGGGCGCCGGAGCCGATGATGAGAAAGCGCACTTTTGGGTGGTTTCTAAGCTGCTCAGCGGCATCCATCACTGTCGTCAGATCATGGCAGCGACCCTGATTTCCAGAATAGATTACAGTGAAGAAATCGTGGAGGTCATGGCGCTGAATAAACCAGTTTTTAGAGCGTTGAATTGGCTTGATCTTGGCGGGATCGGCCCAGCTGGGAATGACGCTGATCCGAGTCTTAACCTCTGGGTAATGCTCCTTGATTCGGTCGCGCATGGAGTCTGATAAGACGATCAGCTCCTGGGCCGAGGCGAAGGTTTGGGTATGCAGCCATCGCCAAACTCTCACCATTGGATGGGAGTTGGAGACAACATCGAGGGAAACGGCAATATCTGGGTAGAGGTCATAGATGAGCACGATATAGGGGGCTCTGGTCAGCAGAAAGATCAACCAGCCCACGATCGGAAGATAGGGAGGCTCGGTGGTGAAGAGCAGCAGATCGCCGCGCCGCGCCTGTCGTAAAAGGCGCAGGGCGGTACGCATGCAAAACAGCAGGCTATTCACGACTCGGCCGCGAATCCGGGTGGGCCAAAATCGTGAGATGGAGGTTCGGCGAATGCAGCGATTGTGTTGAAATTCGATGCGATCAGCGCGATCCGAGTGATAGGCATACCCGGGCTGGCCGGTCAAGACCAAGATCTGCAGGCCTCGTTCGGCGAGCCGCCGTGAGAGATCGTCAACAAACTGACCGGTGGCTGCGAAGTCAGGAGGGAAGAACTGAGAAATAACCGTTAGGCGAGCATTGCGCGCCCTGTCCCGTCGCCAGCGCATGCGATCCGAGAGGGCTTGCATCCCTAAAAAATTTTGCAGCCAGCCCATGCGTGCTCGCTTGACGCTTAATTCATAAGATCCTAGATGCATGGCAGAGCCTTTAAACGTTAAGGGAGTACAGGGTTGCTTCTGAGCATGGACTTTACCACGGCTTGATTCGGTCCCCCCTCGAAATCCCGCTCTGCGATCAGGGCCCGTTGGGGCCAGGCGTTGCGTTTGGATCGGCGCGGAGCCGGCAAACCGACCGTCGATATTGCAGTGGTTGGTCCCCGAGTTTGGCGGCTGGAGCCTCAAGGCCTTGGTGGTGTAACCACATCGCATTGATGCACTTCAACTGGTTTATGTCTTGCTATCCATCGCCGTCGGCATAACGGTTTGCGCTAGTCAGTTGCGGGCGGGGTGTGGCGGTGTCGCTGGTTGGGGCCTCGCCCATCCACAGTCGCTTCGAATCCGCAGGCGCTAGGACCCAGGCTTCCTTGCCTCTGCTGAGCTCCGCGCATCAGCCGGGAGTTGTCCTGAAAGGGATGGCTCAAAGACGAGAGCCCTCACCCACCCATGCTGTAGAGGGTCCAGCAGCGCCGCAGGATCTCCCTGTGGCCGCAGAAGCCAGTTGGGACAGCTGGTTTCCCGGTTCCCTCTGAACACCTGGCGGCGGCACCACGCCCACTCGGCAGCGCCGGCGGCAGCACGCTGTTGGGCTGCATCTCGTCGCAACTGCCCGTGCAACAGGCTTCGCCAGGCCGGCGGTTGGGATCCCAGAACGCGCTGGTCCTTCCCTGCCGAAATGCGGGCTACAGGCGCCGAGGACGACCAACCCATCCCCATGGAGTTTTCGCGCCGTAGCCAGGCCTCGTTGGCTGCCTCATCGCGACCAACGGCGGTGGAACCCCAGGGGGCCGACGGGAAGCGCCCCTGAGCAAGGGTTACCAGTCTGACGAGCGAGGCGCCGTATGGCGGCAAATCCGTCTTGATCTTGGCGATGTCGTGCGCATTTCTCATCCTCACGGGCATTTCAGGGACGCTCGGCCCCAGCCGCCCGCGGGCAGAGCCACGCTTGGCCCTCAGGGGCGGCGGGGTTCCACGAGGCTGGGCCAAGGCCTGTTCAGACACTTTTCAGCAGCAGCGAGGCCCCCATCAGCAGGGCCAGCGCCTCAAAGGCCCGTTTCACCAAGCGGCTGCCGCGGGCGATCGCCAGGTGGGCACCCAGGTAGCCACCGGCCACCGAGCCGCTCAGCAGCATCGGCAGCCAGCCCCAGGCGATCTGCCCCTGGCTGCCAAGGGCAATGGCGCCGGCACCGTTCCAGAACAGCCCCACCAAGATCAAGGTGTAGGCCACGGCGCGGCTGTAGTCGAGGCCGAACCAGCGCACCAGCCAGAGGGTTACGAACAGGCCGGTGCCGGAGGTGAGGGAACCGTTGAGCACGCCGATGGCGAACAGCCCCAGGCCCCCCAGCACCAGCCGTGGGGTCGTGAGCGTTTGGGGTGTGGCGCCCACCCCTAGCTGGGGCCGGGACAGGGAGTAGCAGCCCAAGCCGATCGTGAGTAGCCCCAGCACCAGGGTGCAGAGCTTGGGCGGCAGGCTCAGCACCACATGGGCCCCCAGCACCACCCCGGGCAGCCCGCAGGCAAGGATGAAGCCCGCCAAGCGCGGGTTGAGCGAGCGCTCGCGGGCATGGCGCAAGGTCGCGCCCACCCCTAACGCGACGCTGGCCAGTTTGTGGGTGGCCAGGGCCAGCGGGAAGTTCAAGCCCAGCAGGATCAACACCGGCAACTGCACCAGCCCGGCACCGCCGCCGGCCAAGGCGGAGAGCAGATTGGCCACCAGCGCCGCGCCGAACAGGCCCAGCTGCAGCAGCAGGTCGGCAGGGGTCATCGGCAGCTGTCGCCGCCTTGATCATCCCCCAGCCCGGCGCCACCCAGGACGCCAGCCCAACCTCGACCGCGCCGGCCCATCCCAGCCGCGTCGGCCAACCTGGGGCCCCGTCGTCGAGGCCGCCGCTGGTGCGACTGGCATCGCCGCTTCAGAATCAGCGCCATTCCGCCGCGGTGGCCGGGTGATCAGCAAGCGCCAGCTCAGCGAAACCGAGATCTGCGACCGCTTCATCACGCCGGCGCTGCAGCGGGCCGGCTGGTTGCGGGAGCAGATGCGGCGGGAGTATTCGTTCACCGATGGCCGCATCATCGTGCGTGGGCGGCTGGTGAGCCGGGGCCGGCGCAAGCGGGCCGACTACCTGTTGGTCTACGAAGGCGTGCCGCTGGCGGTGATCGAGGCGAAAGACAACACCCATGCCATCGGTGACGGGCTGCAGCAGGCCCTGGCCTATGCCGATGCCTTGCAGACGCCCTTCGTGTTCGCCAGCAACGGCGACGGGTTTGTGTGGCACGACCGCACCAGCCAGAGCGAGCAGCGGGAAACCTCCCTGACCCTGGAGGCGTTCCCCAGCCCGGAGGAGCTCTGGCGCCGCTACAGCCGCTGGAAGGGCTTCACGCCCCAGCAGGAGAAGGTGGTGCTACAGCCCTATTACGACGGCGGCAGCCGCAAAGAGCCGCGCTATTACCAGGTGAACGCCATCCAGGCCACGGTGGAGGCGATCACCCGGGGCCAGCCGCGCATCCTGCTGGTGATGGCCACCGGCACCGGCAAAACCTATACCGCCTTTCAGATCATCTGGCGGCTCTGGAAGGCGCGGCAGAAGCAGCGGATTCTGTTTCTGGCGGATCGCAATGTGCTGGTGAACCAGACGATGGTGAACGACTTCCGGCCCTTCGGATCGGCGATGGCGAAGCTGAGCACCGCCTCGAAAACGATCGAGCGGGCTGATGGCACCCTGGAGACGATCGCGATCGCCCTGAACCGCCAGCGCCAGATCAACAAATCCCATGAGATTTACCTGGGGCTGTACCAGGCCCTCACCGGGCCGGAGGAGCGCCATAAGCTCTTCAAGGAGTTCGCGCCTGATGTCTTTGACTGGATCGTGGTGGATGAATGCCACCGCGGCAGCGCCGCTGAAGATTCGGCCTGGCGCGAGATCCTGGAGTATTTCAGCGCCGCCACCCAGATCGGCCTCACCGCCACGCCGAAGGAAACAAAATATGTTTCGAATATCGAGTATTTCGGCGAACCGCTCTACACCTATTCGCTCAAGCAGGGCATTCGCGATGGCTTCCTGGCGCCTTATAAGGTGATCCGCGTGCATCTCGATCTGGATGTGGACGGGTACCGCCCAAAGCCGGGGGAACTGGATGATCGCGGCGTGGAGATCGAAGATCGCCTCTACAACCAGAAGGATTTCGACCGGGTGCTGGTGATCGATGCACGCACCCGCCGGGTGGCGCGCTGGATCAGCGATTATCTCAAGGCCAGCGGTGATCGCATGCAGAAAACGATCGTGTTCTGCGTGGACACCGAACACGCCCTGCTGATGCGCCAGGCGTTGATCAATGAAAACCAGGATCTGGTGCAGGCCAACCGCCACTACGTGATGCGCATCACCGGCAATGACGAGGAAGGCCTGAAGCAACTCGACAACTTCATCGATCCGCTGGAGCCCTACCCGGTGATCGTCACAACCTCGCGGCTGCTGTCCACCGGCGTCGATGCCCAGACCTGCCGGCTGATCGTGCTCGATCGGGAGGTGGGCTCGATGACCGAGTTCAAGCAGATCGTGGGCCGCGGCACCCGCGTGCATGCCGACAGCCAAAAGCTGTATTTCACCTTGGTGGATTTCCGCAAGGCCAGCCACCACTTCGCCGATCCCGAGTTCGATGGCGAGCCGGTGCAGATCTATGAACCGGGCGAGGGCGATGATCCCCTGCCGCCGGAGGAGGCGGATCCCCCAACAGCGCACGAT
>JBKCTK010000003.1:0-29451 GCA_046319055.1 Synechococcaceae cyanobacterium | reverse complement strand
ATATCTTTCTGTGGAGCTATTGAGATGTCAGGCTATCTCGATCTCCATGTTGACATCATCAAGGGTGGCGTAGCCAAATATGGCATGGTCAACCCGATGTTCAAGACCAGTCCCGTAGAGCCCCAATTCAAAGACTATCTGGTATTTGAAGGGATCTCTGTTGATGAGTTCGAAGGTAAGCAACACTACATGGATGTCCATATTGCCTATCGCCGTGCCTGCCTGAACGCTATTGAATACCTCAAGAAGTTCGGCTACACCGGCGAGCAGGCATACCTGCTGCTGAGCTGCGCTCCTGTTGAGGGTCGCATCAGCGGGATTGTTGATATTCCCAACGCCTGTGCAACGCTGGCGCTACCCACAGGGATTTTTGATCAGGATATTCTACCTCGCTAGGTAAAGCAGTACGACGTGGCTGTCGTTTCTTCACCGAGGAACGGCAGCCTTTCCCACGGCCATGGAAGCCTATCTCCAAGGATGCAGCTCCGGCCCTGGGTCACTTGCAAATTACTCTTTCTCCTGAATTTCTAGCCATGCCTGTTTATGAGTTTACCTGCACCAATGGCTGCGAGACCTATGAAGTGTGGCGCACAATTGAACAGCGCAGCTATGCTACTGAATGTCCTTCCTGCGGCGAACAAGGCAAACGTGTGTTCAGCCCGCCGGTCACCCTAAGCGGCCCTTTACGGCTCAAGCAAGAAAATCCAGAACCGCAGATCGTGCGGAAGGCAGTTGGGAGTGAAGCCAAACCACGCTTGCGCCAATCAACTGGCAGTCGCCCCTGGATGCTCAAGCGGGACTGCTGATTGAAGCACGCTTGATCTTCTTGTTTCCAAGAAGATAGAGGCCCGGGAAAGCGCCGTGGATCTTCCCACAAGCTCGGCCCCAATTAAATAACTGCCTAAGCTTTCGAGATCAGCGTCACCATGATTTTTACCCTAGCGCGGGGGACCACTAGGCATACATATGATCATTGGCATTTGATGTCGTAAAGAGCTGAATCTCATAGGTATTGATGCCGACGGACCAGTCAAGGTCCAGTCGGCATAATAATGCCGTTGGGCATGTTTTTTGTGGTTCTCTACGCGATTGCCAGATAGTTGAATATTAAGCAGATAATGCTATTATCAAGAGACTGCCTAAAAGCAAGTTGGCTATGGTAGTGGTCAACTAAGCTTAGGCCGTGTTACGAAATAGCACTAGCGGACCTGCTGAAATAGGAAAGATCATCAGACCAAAGAGGGCACAACAATATCAGCCAAAACATTCCAGGGAAAAAGATGATTGATTCTAATAGCTTGGCAACACATGATGAAGGGACGACAAGGAAGGCTTGGATTAGTCACTTCTAGCATTTACAGAAGTTCGATGTTCAGACGGTCAAAAACTCCTTCACCACAGAGTCCGTAAGTGTGCTGATAGGACCACTCGCTACAATTCCTCCTCGCTGCATCGCATAGTAATAATTTGCTTGTCGCACAAAGTGGAGATGTTGCTCGACGAGCAAGACACTAATCCCCGTCTGCTTCATAATGCGCTGCACAGCATGTTCAATGTCAAGGATGATCGAGGGCTGAATTCCTTCTGTGGGCTCATCCAATAATAATAGGCGAGGTTTGCCAAGCAAAGCGCGCGCAATTGCCAGTTGCTGCTGCTGGCCACCACTTAGATCACCTCCCTTGCGATTAAGGAACTGTTCCAAGATCGGAAACAGATCGAACACTAGTGGATCAATATGTCGGTTTCGGGAGAGTCCGCCAGGAAGAGCCTCAAGGCCAAGCTGTAGGTTTTCGCGCACTGTTAGCTGCGGGATAATATCGCGGCCCTGGGAAACATAGCCAATGCCAGCACGTGCCCGCCTGTAGGGAGGCTCATTATGCCAACTTGAGTCATTGTATTCAATTGTACCAGACTTCTGCTGAAGCAAGCCAATTAAAGTCTTAAGGAAGGTGGTTTTACCAACACCATTACGACCAATTAAGCAGACCATCTCACCTTGTGGTATTTGCAAATCAACTTCCCTGAGAATATGGCTTTCTCCGTAGTAGACATTAAGTCCACTGACCCGTAGTAGGGGTTGGTGAGCGGTTAATGGAGCAGGAGCTTGGCTAATCATGGTAGGCAGAAGGATGAAGGGATAGGATTTCAGTCGTCGGCTTGGCCGAGATAAACCTCAATGACTTTGCGGTCATTCTGCACGGCATCCAGACTTCCCTCCGTGAGCACGCTACCCTGATGCAAAACGGTAACGGGGGCGTTCAAATCACGGATGAATTCCATATCGTGCTCAATCACCACAACGGTGTGATCACCAGCCAATGACTTCACAAGCTCAGCGGTGCGCACGGTCTCTTCATCAGTAAGGCCGGCAACGGGTTCATCGAGCAGCAGGACCTGGGGGGATTGGGCCACCAACATGGCAATCGCTAGCCACTGTTTTTGTCCATGGGAGAGGGAGCCCGCTTGCACCTTTGCATAGGGTGCCAGTCCTACATAATCGAGCAGGCGTTGAACTTCATCCCGCACAGAGCCAGGCAATGTTCCGCTGAGCAGAGCCCAAGCGCTCTTGGTGGGCGATGCCGCCAACTCGAGGTTGCGAATCACCTCCAAGTTCTCAAAAACGCGCGGGGTTTGAAACTTCCTGCCAATGCCTCGACGCGTAATTTGATGCTCGCTGAGACCGATAAGACTCTCGCCTCGAAAGGTGACACTCCCCTTCAGCGGCTTGACTTTACCAGTGATGACATCAAGAAAGGTTGTTTTACCGGCTCCGTTTGGTCCAATAATCGAACGGAGCTCACCTGGCATCAGAGTGAGAGAGAGATCGGTGAGCGCAAAGAAGCCATCAAAGCTCACGCTCACGTCTTCGATGGAGAGAAGTGGTGTAGGCATGATCAGTGAAAGGTAGTGATGCTAAGACTTAGGAAGGTCATCAGAATGTAAAGATGATTAGTCGTCCTTTACCAATCGACCTGTGCTTACAGGAGATATTTCTTGGTCTAGCTGAGGGTAGGTAGGAGTTGGCTTTGCCAAACCAAATGAAGAGAGGAGGCCAGAGAGTCCACCCTTTGTGAGCCATCCGTAAATGCCATCGGGCATGAGAACCACAACGAAGATGAACAATGCACCCTGAACAAACAACCACATCTCAGGCAATGCCTCACTGACAAGACTTCGCAGGTAATTCACAACTACAGCCCCTATGATTGGACCTACCAAGGTTCCTCTTCCGCCAACCGCAACCCATATCACCATTTCAATCGACATGGATATTGTCATGTACTGAGGGGAGACAATTCCCGATTGAATCGTGTAAAGCGCACCGGATATACCACAGAGCAATCCTGCCACGATGAAGACGATTGTCTTGTATGGAACCGTATTGTAGCCTGTAAAGCGGAAGCGAACTTCATCATCACGGATAGCAATCAATGCATCACCAAAACGACCACTCGTAAAGTAGCGGCATATGATGAAAGCAAGGGGTAAAATGACCACCGTGAGGCGATAAAGCCAACCCTGCATCTGAGGAGAGCCGACAAGCATGCCAAAGAGTTCTGTGGTACTTGTCTTCAATCCATTGGTACCATTAATCAGCTTCTGCTGACCGTTAAAAAAGTGATAAAACACCATCAACGAAGCCTGTGTAATGATTGAAAAGTATACCCCCTTAATTCTATTCCTAAAGATTAAATAACCAATTAACCCTGCTATTATGGCAGGGACAAGCCACAACAGGATGAGTGTGGATACAGGCGACCAAAACGGTTGCCAGAAGAATGGTAATTGATCGACACCGTAGTTCTCAAAGAACTTTGGTATGCCATTTCCCCCAGCCTCGCTCTTGGTGTTTAGCATGAGATACATAGCCACAGCATAACCCCCGAGGGCGAAGAATATACCCTGACCCAAACTCAATAACCCTGTATAACCCCAAATCAAATCAATCGCAAGAGCTGTGATGGCTAGCGAGAAATAGCGGCCAAACAGGTTCAGTCTAAAGTCATCCAGAATCGCCGGAAGAATGAAAAAAGCAAATGCGAGCAGGATCCAGGGAAGAAACTTTCTCAGGATTTTCACGTCAGGGGATGGCAAAAGGACTGAATGAGAGGCGATGGACGCGATTTCCCATTGGGGTTGGCATTAAGCCTCAACGGAACGACCCTTCTGAGGGAACATCCCATTAGGACGAAACTGAAGAAATGCTATGATGAATATAAAAACGAGGACCAAAGACATGCTTGTAGTAGCAAAGAATTCAACAACACTCTTCACGCTAGCTGGCAGGTTTGGGAAGGCGATTAGAATCGAGCCTGAGCCGATGACCGATTGAAGTATACCTAGAATTAAGGAGGCAATCACGGTGCCTGTGAGATTTCCAACCCCGCCCAATACAATCACCATGAAGCATGAGACGATATAAGAGCCACCAAGGTTAGGTCCTACAGATCCAAGCAACGTAATTGCTGCCCCGGCAACTCCAGCCAAACCGGATCCAATCCCGAATGTTAGACTATCGACTTGGTCGGTTGGGATGCCCAGGCAATTACTCATCTGACGGTTCTGAGTGACGGCTCGCATGCGCAGACCCCAAACGCTCTTTCTCAGAAACCAGAGCGTTGCCAGCAACAGGGAAGCCGAGAGAAGAATGATGAAGATTCGAATACCCGGCAACTCGATACCTGCGATGTTTCCCCAGCTGCCCTGCAGCCATTTGGGTGCGGTGACATCGATGTTACGGGGTCCGAACCAGGCACTAGATAAGGGTCGAATAGACCCCAAAACATTGACAAGTGTGAGACCAATGCCAGAGGTAATGA
The DNA here is from genome assembly GCA_046319055.1 of Synechococcaceae cyanobacterium. Classification (GTDB taxonomy): domain Bacteria; phylum Cyanobacteriota; class Cyanobacteriia; order PCC-6307; family Cyanobiaceae; genus Cyanobium. The sequence goes on along the minus strand of JBKCTK010000003.1, from coordinate 24,631 downwards.
TCCAAGCAATGCCAGTGATGTAGGAAAGGAAGGGCCGGTCTTGAAAGCGCTTGGACAACAGCTTGGAGCCAAATATTCCCAGACAAACTGCGACCACGATTCCGATCAGCATTGCCGTTGAAATGCTTCGAATCAACTGAATCAGTACCAGGCTGACACCCCAGGTGGCTAGCAATGTTTCCAGTGGGCGACCGTAAAGGCGACGAATCAGTGTTCTCTCCAAAACAGCTCCGATCACAGCTGTGATGAGAAACGAGAGGACAAGCGCTACAGGAAAGTAGAGTTCGAATAAAAAGCCTGGCAATGGCTTGAACAAGCCCTGTACGACAAAGGTGACGTAGGCACCGATCATCATGAATTCGCCGTGGGCGAGATTGATGACGCCCATCAACCCGAACACGATTGCCAGACCGGTTGCCGCCAACAGCAACACAGAAGCAATGCTCAGACCATCAAGGATCTGAGAGAAAAATAGTTCCACCAGTAATGGCTCCGAAGGGTAAGCGAAAGGGGGACCCCTATCAGAGTCCCCCTAGGGTGATCACATCCTGAACTTGCCGGCGTCGGGACGGTTGAGAGTCCAGTCGCAGGTGTAACCCTTGGTCTCCGGAACGAACTGGTTCCAGGGAATCGGCGGGATCGCCTTCTTGGAGTCGTAAAGGATCTTGAACTGGCCGTCCTGCTTCGCCTCGCCAATCAGCACCCGCTCTGAGGTGTGGTGGTTGGGGAACATCTTGATCTCACCCTGGGGAGCGGCGAAGGTGATGCCGATCATCGAACTACGAACCTTGTCGAGATCTTCGAAAGTGCCAGCCTTCTCGACAGCGTTCTTCCAGAGGTAAACCATGTTGTAGGCCGACTCTGCCGGGTCACCTGTCACCCGATCTTTGCCGTACATGGCTTGGAAGTCGGCAGTGAACTTCTTGGATGCAGGGGTATCAAGACTCATAAAGAAGTTCCAAGCGGCATAGGTGCCGTTGGTATACTCGGGACCGATTTGGCGAATCTCCTCCTCAGCGATCGAGAAGGACATGATTGGATACTTGGCAGGATCGATGCCGGCAGCCTTGAACTGCTTGAAGAGAGCGACGTTGGAATCGCCGTTCAAAGTGTTAATAATAATACCGCCATTTGGATAGGCCTTCTTGATCTTGGCGATAATGGGGGCAACTTCAGTATTGCCCAGTGGGATGTAGTCTTCTCCCACAGTCTCACCACCCAGAGCCTTCATTTGCTCTTTGATGATCGTGTTCGCCGTGCGGGGATAAACGTAATCAGAGCCAACGAGGTAAACTTTTTTGCCAAATTTTCCGCCAAAGTTCTTCATTAACCAATCAACAGCAGGCTCAGCCTGCTGGTTGGGAACGGCACCTGTATAGAAGATGTTCCTAGAACATTCCTGGCCTTCATATTGAATAGGATAGAATAGGATATGATTTTTTGCTTCGAAGACGGGCATCATGGCCTTGCGGCTTGCCGAGGTCCAACCTCCAAAGACCACTGCAACCTTGTCAGCGTCGATCAGCTTCTGTGCCTTCTCAGCGAACGTTGGCCAATCGGAAGCTCCATCTTCCGCAACCGCGGTAATTTTGTACTTCTTGCCACCAACTTTGACGCCACCAGCGTCGTTGATTTCCTTGATGGCCATCTCTTCCACCTCCTTCAGCGTGGTTTCCGAGATCGCCATCGTGCCACTGAGGGAGTGAAGGATGCCGACCTTCACCTCGCCATCAAAGTTGCCACCGCCGCCACCGCCACCACAAGCAGCGAGAGCGAACTTCACTCCGACTGCCGCAGCACCGGAGGCAACACGCCTGGGAGAAAACGAGTTCATGTTTAACCACATGGGGGAAAGTTGCCAATGGTCTGACGACTTCGCGAAGTTAAGGAGCACACCTGGTCTGCACGGTATCGCTTGATACCAACTCAAGCCCGATGGCCCCGGGGACGCGCATACCAACACTTCAGGCTTCGGCGGAAGCCGAGGCGATGGCGCCGTTTGGTATCTGTTGCAACAGAAAATCCAACACTTGGTCCAGGCCCTCGCCGCTGCGCAGGTTGGTGAAGCACCAGGGCCGGCCGGGCCGCATGCGCGCCGTATCGGCCTCCATCACCGCCAAGCTGGCGCCCACCATGGGGGCCAGGTCGATCTTGTTGATCACCAAAAGGTCGGAGCGGGTGATGCCGGGCCCACCCTTGCGGGGAATCTTGTCGCCGGCGGCCACATCGATCACATAGATGCACAGATCCACCAGCTCCGGACTGAAGCTGGCGGCTAGGTTGTCGCCGCCGCTCTCCACCAACACCAAATCCAGGTTTGGGAAGGCCTCCTCCAGATCCTGCACGGCGGCGCGGTTGATCGAGCAGTCTTCCCGGATCGCCGTATGGGGGCAACCCCCGGTTTCGACGCCACGGATGCGCTCGGGGGCGAGGGCCCCAGCGCGGGTCAGGAACTGGGCATCCTCCTGGGTGTAGATGTCATTGGTGACCACCGCCAGCTGCAGGTGATTGCGCAGCCGGCGACAAAGGGCCTCCACCAGGGCGGTCTTGCCGGAGCCGACGGGGCCGGCCACCCCCACACGCAATCTGCTGCTCGTCATGACATTGATTCTGGCGGCCTCAGCTGCGGAACAGGCGCGAGTAGAGCTCAGCGTGGCCCAGCTGGGCCAATCCGGCGCCGACCCCGCCACTACGCAGCTGGCGTGGATCCTGCCCCGCCAAGGCGACGGCCCGCTCTGCCAGGCGTGGCGCCAGGCCCAGCTGCAGGCGCTGGGCCTCGGTCGGCCCCAGTGGCACCAAGCGCACAGCGGCGCTGATCTGGTTAGCGCTCCAGCCATAGAGGTAGGCCTCCAGCACCGTCGGCGGCGCCAGATCGAGGCAGAGGCCAGCCCAGGCCCAGGCCGCCGGCCAACAGAGGGGCACCCGTTCGCCGCTGCCGCTATCCCTGCCAGCCTCCTGGTGGGCCGGCAGGGGCCAGCCCAAATCCGCCAGCAGCTGCAGCAGCGAGCGGCCCATCTGGCGCTGCTGGGCGCGCATCTCAGCCGCCTCCCGCTGGGCCAGCAGCCAGCCATCCAGGTCGCACACGGCGGCCATCGCCCCTGGCTGGCTATTGCGCCAGCCCTGCAGAGAGGCCATCAACAGCGGCAGGGCGGCGGCCTCCATGGGCAGCAGTCCCCCCTCTAGCTCCGCTTGCAGCCAGGCCTCCACCGCGGCGGCATCCGCGAGCTGACCTCCCTGGGCCAGCACCTCCAACCCCTCGGAGTAGGAGAAGGCCCCCACCGGCAGGGCCGGGCTAACCAGCTGGAACAGGCGCAGCTGATCGGCGCTCATCGCTGGCCGCCAGGCGGATCCGGCCGGTCGCCGCGGGGTTCCGGGCGCTCACCGCGTTGGCTGCGATCGGGCCTCGGACGCGGGTCGGGCCCGGGGATGGAGCGAGCCGCGGTGCTCTGACCCGGGTTGAGCCCGTCACCCGCGCCGGGGCCTGCCTCGGGCCTGGGGCCGCACCCTTCAGCCAAGCCTTCACCATGGGCGGGTTCGTGACTGGGGCTGGGCCCCACTGCCGGCTCATGGCTATGGCTATGGCTGTGGCTGTGCGTCGGTTCGGGTCCGTGGCGCTGGCGGTCCCCGGAGCTGGGGCCCACTCCGTGATGCGGGCCGTGGCCATGGCCCGTGCCGGCGTAGGCGCCCGCCTCGGGCAAGAAGGGTTCGTGGCGACGCTCCAGCCGCAATCTGCGCCGCATGAGCAAATCGGCGAGCACGGGATCGTCGCCAAGCCGCAACTCATTCTCGCGCAGCTCCAGAGCCACATGCCGATTGCCGAGGTGGTAAGCCGCCTGGAGCAGGGCCAGGGGCGTGGCGGCCCTCACGAGCAGCAGCGGCTCCGGCGCCGCCTCAACCCGCACCCACGGAAGCGGACCCGGGCCCGAGGGGTCGGCATGCAACCACTCTCCAGGGGCCAGAGGCTCGCCGCGGGGCAGCTGCAACAGCAGCGCCCGGCCGCAGCTGCTGTGGCGCAAGCCGCGCAGACGGTTGCGTTCCTCAGCCGTGAGCGGCAACGCCAACACCGGTGATTGGGTCGGCGGTGGGCCGGCGCCGCGGCCCACCAGCACGAGGGATTCCACGGCATCGGCCATGGCGGAGACGCACAGGGGAGAAAACCATCAATACAACCTGCTGGAACCCGGCGGGCCAGGGGCGCCTTCACTGTGCCGAGGGGAACAGCGCAGGGCTGCCTCAAAGTCCTCCCCAGCGGCCTGGCCTCACGGGTTTGGCACCGCCAGATTTCAGATCAGCCCCTGCTGAGTCGTGTGCGAACGCAATCGAACCCCGCCTGTCGAGCTCGGGAGAGAAACTTTCAGGCAGCCCTGGGGAACAGCGCCAGTGCGTGCGCCATGGCGCCGCAGCGGAACACGATGCGCTCCACCGCAACCGATGCGACCTGGGCGAGGGCGGCGATCAGGGCCGCCAGGCGCCCGCAGCGGACGCAGAGCATGCGAAAGACTGGCCATGCCAACGGCAAGATGGCGACGTGGAGCCTGCTCAAACGACGGCCCTGCTCCACCCCGATCGCCCCGACGCGACGGCAAGCGGCTGGGCTGCGGCGGCACGCCTGCGGGTGCAAGCACCAGCGGCGGCAGATCTGCCCTGCCGCCATCAGGCCGCCGCCCAGGCGCCCCTGAAGTGGCTGCGCGGCTATGCCGAGCGCGACGGGCGCCTCCAGGTCCCGCTGCTGCATACCGCTGGCGGCCTGGTGGGCGGCGACCAACTGAGCGTCAGCCTGGAGCTCGAAGCCGGCAGCCGCGCCCTGCTGACGACCGTGGCCGCCCAGAAGGTCTACGGCACGGTGGGGCGTTGCCGCCGTGCGCCAACCGGCTCCTGGGCCGTGCAGGAGTTGAGCGCGCACCTGGCGGAGGCGGCCGATCTGGAGTGGTTGCCCCAGGAGCTGGTGCTCTACGGCAACGGTCTCTTCGAGCAGCGGGCCCGCGTGGAACTGGCGCCCGGGGCGTCGTACCTGGGGGCCGAGGTGGTGCGGCTGGGGCGCAGCGCCGCCGGCGAAACCCTGGGGGCGGGCTGCTGGCGCTCGCGGCTCGAGATCCGTCGCCAACGGCCGCAGGGCCCGCGCTGGGAGCTGGTGGATCGGCTGGAACTGGGCGGCACGGCCCTGGAGAGCCCCCACGGCATGGCCGGTGAACCGGTGTTCGGCTCGCTGGTGTGGGCAGCGCCCGAGCCCTTGACCAGCTCCAGGATGGAGACCCTGCTGGCGGCCTGTCGCGAGGCGCGCCAAGGGCTGAATGGAGCCATGGCCTGCGGCCCCTTGGACCAGGGGCTGGTGGCCCGCTATCGCGGACCGTCGAGCCAGGCGGCCCGCTTTTGGTTCAGCCGCATCTGGGCGCGGATCCGCGTTGCGCGGGGGCTACCGCCCCCGGAGCTGCCGCGGGTGTGGCCGTTCCAGGAGCAGCCGATCGCTGCGGGCTGAACCGGCGGCCACAGAGCAGGGGCGGGAAGGTTACGGCTGAACGGCGGTGCGCAGGGCCGCTGGCAGAGTGCATACAGCGCGTTGGCCCCTGGGCCCCGCCAGATCCGCCCCATTCCGGAGCCATGCACCTCACCCCTCAGGAGAAAGACAAACTCCTGATCGTGACCGCCGCCCTCCTAGCCGAACGGCGGCTCAACCGGGGCCTCCAGCTCAACCACCCCGAAGCGGTCGCCTGGCTGAGTTTTTTGGTGCTGGAGGGCGCCCGCGATGGCAAGAGCGTGGCCGACCTGATGGCCGAGGGCAGCACCTGGCTGCGCCGTGATCAGGTGATGGAGGGGGTGCCCGAGCTGGTGGATGAGGTGCAGATCGAAGCGGTCTTCCCCGATGGCACCAAGCTCGTCACCCTGCACGACCCGATCCGCTGACTGCCGACCACGCCGCCGAAGCCCACCGCCCCCCGAGCGCCATGCCCCCCTTGATCCCCGGTGAACTGCTGCCGGAGCCCGGCGACATCGAGCTCAACGCCGGCAGGCCCGTCACCACCCTCACGGTGGCCAACACCGGCGACCGGCCGGTACAGGTGGGATCCCACTTCCACTTCCACGAGGCGAACAGCGCCCTGCGGTTCGACCGTGATGCGGCTCTCGGCCTGCGCCTCGACATCCCCGCCGGCACCGCCATCCGCTTTGAGCCTGGCGACAGTCGCGACGTGAACCTGGTGCCCTTCGCGGGGGAACGCAGAGTTATCGGATTCAATGGAATGGTCAATGGCCAGCTCAGGGCTCCCTCAAAGTCCTCCCCAGCGGCCTGAGCTCACGGCTTCGGCACCGCCAGGACTCACGCCCGGCCGCGCTGGATCACCTCGGAACGCAGCCGAACCTGAGCCTTGCGAGCTCAAGAGAGCGACTGTCTACCAGCCTTGATGACCATCTAGACTAACCCCTCCAAAATTGCCAAACCCATGAACTACAACGCCACAGCCTCAAATGCCCGAGATTTCATAAAGAAGCATTCCCTTAGCAAGATTGTTGACATCGGCTGTGGCAAGCGTGGCCTTTTTGGCGACATTGCCACCACCTTCTTAGATTATCAAGATTACAGCAGTATCTACACGAACGGGCGGTTTGTCGTTCACGATATTAGCAGCAATCCAACCCTTCCATTCAAGGACAAGGAATTTGAATTCTCCCTTTGCTCACATGTCCTAGAGCATCTAGACGACCCCCGGCATTTTCTCTTCGAAATCCAAAGAATCTCGTCAGCTGGATATATTGAGACACCACTTCCCTTAGCCGACAACCTGCTATCGATCGACGGCGACCCCTACGGGCACAAGTGGTGGATCGAGGCAGGCTATAAATCCCAATTGATCATCCGCAAGCGAGAAAGGGTTATCGAACACAATCTTGACATGGATTCATATATCTCACTGCTTCCAAGTTTTGCCCCTAGCTTTAACGTAGGTTTCCTTTGGCAATCTGAGATCGATTTCGCGTTCAAGGACCCAGACGCAATCCCCATACAGGACTCCAAGCTCACCCGTCTTGCGCTAAAAACTGTTAACAAAGTTGAAAACTCAGGTTTGACAACACTACTTAGAAGCATGATCAGGAAATAATCGCCACTCTGCTCCAGCCCTCATAAAACGAAATCCATGGCTTACCGCATCAGCCGCCGCGCCTACGCCGAGACCTACGGCCCCACCACCGGCGATCGACTGCGCCTGGCCGACACGGATCTGATTATGGAGGTGGAGAAGGATTTCACCCATTACGGCGACGAGGTGAAATTTGGCGGCGGCAAGGTGATCCGCGACGGCATGGGCCAAGCCCAGACGCCCCGCGCCCAGGGAGCGGTGGACACGGTGATCACCAATGCCCTGATCCTCGACTGGTGGGGGATCGTCAAGGCCGACATCGGCCTCCGCGATGGACGCATCGCGGCGATCGGCAAGGCGGGCAACCCCGATGTGCAGGCGGGGGTTGACATCATTGTGGGGCCCGGCACCGAGGTCATCGCCGGCGAGGGGCACATTCTCACCGCCGGCTCGATCGACACCCACATCCATTTCATCTGCCCTCAGCAGATCGAAACGGCCCACGCCAGCGGTGTCACCACCCTGCTGGGCGGGGGCACAGGCCCCGCCACCGGCACCAACGCCACCACGTGCACACCCGGCGCCTTCCACCTGGCCCGCATGCTCCAGGCCGCCGAGGGGCTGCCCATCAACCTGGGCTTCTTCGGCAAGGGCAACGCCAGCACCCCCGAGGCGCTGGAGGAGCAGATCCGCGCCGGCGCCTGCGGCCTCAAGCTGCATGAAGACTGGGGCACCACCCCCGCGGCGATCGATTGCTGCCTGACGGTGGCCGACCGCCTTGACGTGCAGGTGTGCATCCACACCGACACCCTCAACGAAGCCGGCTTCGTGGAAGACACGATCCGCGCCATCGCGGGCCGCACCATCCACACCTTCCACACCGAGGGGGCCGGTGGTGGCCATGCCCCGGACATCATTCGCATCTGCGGCGAAGCCAACGTGCTTCCCAGCTCCACCAACCCGACGCGGCCCTACACGCGCAACACCCTGGAGGAGCACCTCGACATGCTGATGGTGTGCCACCACCTCGATCCCCGCATCCCCGAAGATGTGGCCTTCGCCGAATCACGCATTCGCCGCGAAACGATCGCCGCCGAGGACATCCTCCACGACCTGGGCGCCTTCTCGATCATCGCCAGCGACTCCCAGGCGATGGGCCGCGTGGGGGAGGTGATCACCCGCACCTTCCAGACCGCCCACAAGATGAAACAGCAGCGCGGCCCGCTGCCAGGCGATAGCGAACGTAACGACAACCAGCGGCTAAAGCGCTACATCGCCAAGACCACGATCAACCCCGCCATCGCCCACGGCATCGACAGTCAGGTGGGATCAGTGGAGGTGGGCAAACTGGCGGATCTGGTGCTGTGGAAGCCGGGCTTTTTCGGGGTGAAGCCCCAGCTGGTACTCAAAGGAGGCTCGATCGTGTGGGCCCAGATGGGGGATGCCAACGCCTCGATCCCCACCCCAGGGCCCGTGCACGGCCGGCCGATGTTCGCCGCCTTCGGCGCCGCCTTGGCCCCCAGCTGCCTCACCTTCGTGAGCCAGGCTGCCCTCGACGCGGACCTACCGCGGCAGCTAGGGCTGAAGCGCCCCTGCGTGCCGGTGCAGAACACCCGCGACGGCATCAGCAAAAGCGCCATGAAGAACAACGCCGCCCTGCCGAAGGTGGAGGTGGATCCCCAGACCTATGAAGTGTTCGCCGACGGCGAGTTGCTGACCTGCGAACCGGCCGACGTGCTGCCGCTGGCCCAGCGCTACTTCCTGCTCTGAGAGGCAGAAGGCCAACGTTGGCCCGCCAGGAAGCCGCCACGCCATGATTTTGGTAACAATCATGACCGGACAGCCCCCTGGCGGCGCAGCAGGATCCCGCGATCTGAGAGATGCCATGTTCACCGACTATCGCCCCAACCACGGCTACGACGAATATTTCAGTGGCGCGGACCAACCCAGACAGGCCCTCAAGCCGCTGTTGTCGTCCCTGGGGGCGATGGGACTCGACCAGCTAAACCACAACCATGCGGCGGCGGCGATGCTGCTCAAGCGGCTTGGGGCCACCTTCCGCCTCAACGATTCCGGCAGCCAGGGCGTGGAACGGATCCTGCCGTTCGACCCGCTGCCGAGGCTGATCAGCTCGGAGGAGTGGCAGCGGCTGGAGAAGGGGCTTTTCCAGCGGCTGCAGGCCATCGACCTGTTCCTCGCCGACGTCTACGGCGACGGCAAGATCATGGCCGATGGGGTCGTTCCGCGGGAAGACGTGGAAAGCTCCCAGGGCTGGCGGCCCCAGCTGCGCGGTGTCAAGCCGCCCCTGGGGCGCTGGTGCCACATCTCCGGCCTCGACCTGGTGCGCGATGGTCAAGGCACCTGGAGAGTGCTGGAGGACAACCTGCGCTGCCCATCCGGGGTGGCCTACTTTCTCGAGAACCGGCGGGTGATGAAGCGCATCTTCGCCAACCTGTTCCAGGGCCGCACCGTGCAACCGATCGACGACTACGCCTCGCGGTTGCTGGAGACCCTGCGGGATCTAGCCCCCTGGACCGATTCACCCCGGGTGGTGCTGCTGACGCCAGGCGTGTACAACAGCGCCTACTTCGAGCACAGCTATCTGGCCCAGCAGATGGGCATCCCCCTGGTGGAGGGTCGCGATCTGATCTGCGAAGGCGGCCGGGTTTGGATGCGCAGCACCTCCGGTCTTGATGCGGTGGATGTGATCTACCGCCGCATCGACGACGACTTCCTCGATCCGGCCGAATTCCGTCCCGACTCGATGCTGGGGGTGCGGGGGCTGCTGGCGGCATTCCGGGCCGGCAGGGTGGCGATCGCCAACGCACCCGGCACCGGCGTGGCCGACGACAAGTTGATCTACGCCTATGTGCCAGAGATGATTCGCTATTACCTGGGTGAGACACCGATCATTGAAAACGTTCCAACCTATCTCTGCGCCCGCGACGATGATCGGGCCTATGTGCTGGCCCACCTGCACGAGCTGGTGGTTAAGTCGGTGGCGGAGGCGGGAGGCTATGGCATGTTGATTGGTCCCCACGCCAGCCGCGAAGAGATCGCCATCTTTGCCTCGAAGATCGAAAATGATCCGCGCAACTTCATCGCCCAGCCCACCCTCGAACTCTCCACGGTGCCCTCATTGAGCGAAGGTGAGCTCTATCCCTGCCATGTCGATCTGCGGCCCTATGTGTTGCGCGGTAAGGGCGACTGGGTCACACCCGGGGGCCTCACCCGGGTGGCACTGCGACGTGGATCGCTCGTGGTGAATTCCTCCCAGGGTGGCGGCTGCAAGGACACCTGGATCGTGGCCGAGGGTGGCGTCCAAGAGCCCAGCATCGGCGAGGTGGCTTCATGCTGAGCCGCGTCGCTGATTCGCTTTACTGGATCAATCGCTACATTGAACGGGCTGAGAACATCTCGCGTTTCGTGGAGGTGAGCGAGGCCATGGCCCTCGATTGCCCACCCGGCAGCGCCGAGCCCTGGCTGCCGTTGATCGATGCCAGCGGTGTCCGCGATGAGTTTGATGCCCTCTTTCCCGAGGGTCGACCTGATGACGTCATCCGTTTTCTGGTGAACGCGCCTGAAAATCCCAACTGCGTCGTCAAGTGCATGGATATCGCCCGCGAAAATGCCCGCCAGATTCGCGATGTGATCACCACCGAGATGTGGGAACATCTCAATGGCACCTACTGGGCCCTGCAGGAAGCGGCCTTCTGGGAGCAACCGCCCCAGGAGCAGCTGCGCGAAATCCGTCGCTCCTGCCAGCTGTTTTATGGCATCACCGATGCCACCCTCAGCCGCGATCTCTCCTGGCAGTTCAGCCGTCTCGGGCGGCTGCTGGAGCGGGCCGACAAGACGACTCGCATTCTCGATGTGAAATACTTCCTGCTACTGCCCTCCAGCGAGGAGGTTGGTGGAGTGCTGGATGAGCTGCAGTGGATTGCCTTGTTGCGCACCGCTGGCGCCTATCAAATGTTCCGGCAGTCGCAGCAGCAGGGAATCACCCCCAAAGCGGTAGCCTCGTTCTTACTGCTGAACCCCATCTTCCCCCGTTCTGTGCGGTACTGCCTGGAGCGCATCAATGAAACCCTGAAGATCATTCACGGCCGTTCCGTGCCTGGCGCACCGGACGACTTAGAATGCTTCAGCGGTTTACTTCTGGCCCGCTGGAGCTACACCCATATTGAAGATCTGATCGCTAGTGGCCTGCATGAAGCCATTGATGGCCTGCAGCAGGATTTCAACCAACTACACAATCTGATCGAACAACGTTATTTTATATCACCCACGCCAACCACCGGTACCGAACAGGCATGCGGGCCCGCCTGATCCACAGTTTCATCTATCGCTACACCGAGCCGGTCACGCTCGGCCCCCATCGCTTCTGCCTCAAGCCGCGCGGCCATGGCTTCCAGAGGCTGCTGGCCTTTCAGTTGCTCCTGACGCCGGAGCCCTGCTTCCTCTACCCGCTGGTGGCCGCCAGCGGCGATGAGATCCTGCGCGCGCGCTTCACCGGAGCCACCGAGGAGTTCCTGGTGCGAGCGGTCAGCGAGGTGGAAACGGAGCAGGGGCCAAAACTCTCGGATTGCCTCGTCGACGGCGATCCGGAGTTGCCCTATCCGGTGGGGAAGCTCAACGGCGATCTGGCCGGTTCCTTGCTGGGCTGGCTGCCCAACGGTCAGCACGATCCAGCCGCCATCGACCTGGCCCAGGATGCCCTGATGGGCAGCAACAATCGGGCGCTGCTGTTCCTGGAACAGCTGATCGCCATCATCCAAGACCGCGTCAAATACACCCAGCGTCACGTCGGCCCAGCCTGGCCGGCGGGCCGCACCATCAAGGAACGGGTGGGCTCCTGCCGCGATCTGGCGATGTTGATGATCGAGACCTGTCGCTGTGTCGGCCTGCCGGCCCGCTTCGTCAGTGGTTATCACATTGTCGAGCCGAAGCCCAAGACCTACGACCTGCATGCCTGGGCGGAGGTTTATCTGCCGGGTGCCGGCTGGCGCGGCTTCGATCCGAGCGGCAAGGGCCTGATCGACGACCGCTACATCACCTTGGCCACCTCCTCCCGCCCGCCCCTGACGGCGGCCGTGACCGGCAGCTTCTTCGGCCCTCCCGCAGTGGAAAGCGAGATGGAATGGAGCATCGAGGCGGAGCTGCTGGCACCAACCGTCCTGTCCGAGGCAGCCGAAGAAAACCGGAATCGGTAACCGATGGCGCAGCAGGGCGCCCGAGTCCGCAGGATGAAGGGTCGATCCAGTTTGCCAAGCCATGGCCATCGCCACGTCGAGCTCGTTGCTGGAGGCCATGCGCCGCCATCTCTTCCTGAGCCAGGCCAAGTCGCCGTCGCTGGCCACCAGCCACGATCACTATCTCTGCCTGGCCCTGGCGGTGCGGGACCGGCTGCTACGCAGCTGGGTCGATACGGCCGAGACCTACACGAGCAAGGGGGTGCGCACCGCCACCTACCTCTCGGCCGAGTACCTTCTCGGGCCCCATCTGGAAAACAACCTGGAGATCCTCGGCCTACGCCGCGAAGCGGAAGAGGCCTGCGAGGCCCTCGGCCTCAACTTGGAGGTGCTGATCGCCCAGGAGTCTGAACCGGGGTTGGGCAACGGCGGTCTCGGGCGGCTCGCGGCCTGCTTCCAGGAGTCGATGGCCACCCTGGAGCTGCCCGCCATCGGCTACGGCATCCGCTACGAGTACGGCATCTTCCGCCAGCAGATCGGTCCCCACGGCCAGGTGGAAAGCACCGACCCCTGGCTGACCGGAGGCAACCCCTGGGAGGTGATCCGGCCGGAATGGAGCTATCCCGTTACAATCGGTGGCCACACGGTGATTGGCGTCGCCTACGACACCCCCATTCTGGGATGTGGCGTCAACACCGCGAACACCCTGCGCCTATGGTCCGCCCAGGCGCCGGACGCCTTCGACTTCGCCTCCTTCAACGCCGGCGATTACACCCGCGCCGTGCTGCAGAAGGTGCAGTCGGAAACGCTCTCCAAGGTTCTTTACCCCAATGATGAGCTGGAGCAGGGCAAGCGGCTGCGGCTGAGCCAGCAGATCTTCTTCGTGTCCTGCTCGCTGCAGGACATGTTCCGCATCCTGCTGGGGCAGGGCCTGTCGGTCACCGACTTCCACCACAAGTTCGCGGTTCAGCTCAACGACACCCATCCGGCGATCGCGGTGGCCGAACTGATGCGGCTGCTCACCGATGTGCATCATGTCGACTGGGACACCTCCTGGACGATCACCACCAGCGCCATCAGCTACACCAACCACACCCTGTTACCAGAGGCCCTAGAAGCCTGGGGGGTACCGCTATTCGAGCATCTGCTGCCGCGGCATTTGGAGATCATCTACGAGATCAATGCCCGGTTCCTGCGCATGGTGCGGATCCGCAACCCTGGCCATCCGGAACTGCTGGAACGGCTCTCGCTGATTGAGGAGGGTTCGGTGCGCAAGGTCCGCATGGCCCATCTGGCCGTGGTCGGCAGCCACAAGGTGAACGGCGTCGCCGAACTGCACAGCGATCTGCTGCGCCGCTACCTCTTCCACGACTTCGCCAATCTTTGGCCGGAGCGGTTCACCAACATCACCAATGGCGTCACACCGCGGCGCTGGCTGGCGGTGGCCAACCCGCCCCTGGCCGGCCTGTTGGATCAGCACCTCGGTACGGAATGGCGCCGCGATCTCGATCGCCTCCAGGGCCTGGAATCGCTGGTGAGCGACGCCGGCTTCCAGCAGGCCTGGCAGCAGGTGCGGGAACGGGCCAAGCAGCGGTTGGCCAACACGATCCGCAAAGAGACCGGCATCCTCGTGGATCCCGCCTCCCTGTTCGACGTGCAGGTGAAACGCATCCACGAATACAAGCGCCAGCACCTGGCGGCCCTGCAGTTGGTGGAGCGCTATCTGCGCCTGCGGGCCGGCGAGGATCTGCCGCCGCGCACCGTGATCTTCGGCGGCAAGGCGGCGCCGGGCTACGCCATGGCCAAGTTGATCATCCGGCTGATCGTCGGCATGGCGGAGATGATCAACCTCGATCCCGCCATGGAGGGCCGCCTGCGGGTGGTGTTCCTGCCCAACTTCAACGTGAGCCTGGCCCATAAGATCTACCCTGCGGTGGATCTTTCCGAGCAGATCTCCACAGCGGGCATGGAGGCCTCCGGCACCGGCAACATGAAGATGGCCCTCAATGGCGCCCTCACCATCGGCACCCTCGATGGGGCCAACATTGAGATCCGCGAGCGGGTAGGCGAAGATAACTTCTTCCTGTTCGGCCATACCGCCGAGCAGCTCCAGGAACTCGATCGCAACGGCTACCACCCAATGCCCTGGCTGGATGCCGATCCCTTGGCCCGCGAAGCGATCGAACTGATCGGCTCCGGACATTTCAGCGAGGGCGATCGGGATCTGTTCCATCCGCTGCTGGCTGATCTGTGCAGCCGCGATCGCTTCCGGGTGATGGCCGATCTGGGGGACTACCGTCGAGCACAGAACGCCGTTGACGCCGCCTGGCGTGAACCGCACCGCTGGACCACGATGTCGGCGCTTAATACAGCCCGGTGCGGTTACTTCAGCAGTGATCGCTCGATCCGGGAATACGCCGCCCAGATCTGGAAACTGGAACCGGTCACGGTGCCGACCAGCGGCGGACCCTCCAGCTGATTTCCCACCTGCCCGTGCCCCCTTCCTCGCTTCCCAGCGCCCCCTCCCCATCGCTCACCACACCCGCTCCGGCCTGGATGGGGGCCGTGGCCACCCAGGCGGAGTCCCGCCTCAAGCAAGCCGGCATCGAGCTCACCCTCGGCGGTGAACCCACGTTGGTGCCGGTCCACCCTGAGGGCGGTGAATGGACGGTGAGCGCCGACGGGCCCACCAAGCTGGATTTCGCCCGTCGCCTCGGCCAACAGGTGCAGCAGCGCATCTGGCCCGGCAGCACCCTGCTCTACTGCCCCGGCAAGCGCTACGAGGGCGAGGTGAATCCCCGCTGGGCCTTGCGGATCTTCACCGGCTGCGACGGCGTGCCGCCGGTGCGATGGCCGGATCCCTGCCAACCGGGGCTGCAGGGGAGGAGGCCCAGCGCCATGGCCGCCCGAGACTGGCTCGGTCGGCTGCAGCGACGCTTGGGCCTGACCCTGCAACCGCTGCATCTGGTCGATCCCCTGAACGCCGAACGCCAGGTGTGGGCCGCACCCCTCAGCGCCCAAGAGGACGTCGGCGAGGCGGTGCATTGGCAGGCGGGTGCCTGGCCTCTGAAGGCCGAGCTGGCCCGGCTGAGTGGTGCGCCGGGGCCTGCCGGACTGCGGCTCCCCCTTGACCATTTCCCCGATGATCTCCCTCGCCAGGTGCTCACCCTGGAGGTGGATGATGACGGCTGGGAGCTGTTCTTGCCACCATTGACCCGGCGGCCGTTGCAGCATCTGCTACAGGCTGTGGCCGACAGCCTCGAAGGACTAGCGGCACCGCGCTTGAGCGGAATGGTGCCGGTGGATGCCCACGGCCATTGGCAGGTGTTGGGGCTGGCGGCCGATCCGGGGGTTCTGGAAGTGAACCTGCCGATCTGCTTTGGCTGGGCCGACTACGACCGCTGGCTGGAACAGCTCCAGGTGGTGGGTGCCCAGGTGGGCTTGCGCAGCTGGAAGGAACCGGCCGATGGCCGCCAGGACAGCACCGGCGGCGGCAACCACCTGCTCTGGGGCGGCCCTGACCTGACCCGCCATCCATTCTTCAGCCGCCCGGGCTGGCTGGCGGCGATCCTGCGCTACTGGCAGCAGCATCCCTCCCTGGCCTATCTGTTCTGTGGAAACAGCGTCGGCCCGGCCTCCCAGTCGCCGCGACCCGATGAGGCCCTGGGCGACATTTTCGATCTGGAGCTGGCCTACCGGGCCCTAGAGCAGGCTGATGGCCAGCCGAGCGCCGATGCCTGGGGTGACCACCGCAGCCTGATCGGCGAAACCCTGCGCCATCTGCACGCCGACCGCAGCGGCAACAACCACCGCAGCGAGATCAGCTTCGACAAATTTTGGAATCCCGGCGCCGCGGCCGGCTGCCTGGGGCTCGTGGAATTCCGGGCCCTGGAGACCCTGCCCGAAGCCCGGTGGAGCAGTGCCATCGCCCTGCTCTGGAGTGCCTTGGCCGCCCATCTGCTGGAACCCAGGAACCGCCCCCGGGGCCTGCGTGACTGGGGCAGCGCCCTGCACGATCGGCAGCTGTTGCCCAGTCAATTATGGGCTGATCTGGAGGCGGTGCTGAACGATTTGGCCACCGATGGCCTAGCCCTCGATCGAGAGGTGTTCCGCACCATTTGGGAGTGGCGCTTTCCACCCCTGTTGAGCTGGCAGGGCGATTCCTCCTTGGCGGATCGTCAGGGGCCCTGCCGGCTGGAGTTGCGGGCGGCCCTGGAGCCATGGCCCCTGATCTGTGACATGCCTGTCGAGGGGGGCAGCACCAGTCGCTTCATCGACGCCTCCCTACGGCGTTTTGAGGTGATCGCCAGCCCTGCCTTCCGCCGACACTGCAGCCTCTGGCTGGAGGGCCGGCCCCTACCGTTGGCCGACCCGGAAGGACCTGGCCCCGAGGCCACCACACCGCTGGCGGTGCGGGTGCGCAGCCAGCGTTTATTCCCTTGCCTGCATCCGGCGATCGCGCCGCGGAGCCCCCTGGAGCTGGTGATCCGCAGTCCGATTGGCCTCGAGGCCTTCCAACTCGTGCCGGAGCAGGAGCGCTGCACGCCCCTTGCCCCGGACAACCGGCTCACCACACCCCGCGCCGGGGTGCAGCCCTGGAGCGGCAGGCGGCGCCCGGAGGAGGTGAGCCTCGACCTGCGATTGGAGGGGGAGCTGGGGGCCAACCCAGGGCGCTGATCGTCTCGCTTTGCAACGATCGACGCTCCGGGCCTGGGTCCACGGGTTCGGCAGGGCTGCCTCCATGTGCACACCAGCTGCCGGGTCTCACGGCCTCGGTACTGCCAGGACTCACGCCAGGTCCTGCTGGATCACCCCGGAACGGAGCAGAACCTGAGCCTTGAGAGCTCAGAAGAGCAACTTTCAGGCAGCCCTGACGGGTTCAGGGAAGCCACGCCGCGGCTGGCTAGGCTTCCCCGAACCTCACCAGCTCACGCCGTGGAGCTTGGGAAGCGGTGCGGTGCGGAAGGTAATAGCAAACAGCCGAGGGATGAGGCGGCTGTTGTAGACCCGGAACTCTCGCTTGATCGAAGCGCCGGACTCGCGCACCGCCTGGTTCAACACCACAGAACCATCGGGATCAGAGACGGAACGGTGGAAGGTGCCCGGCGGAATGCGCAGAATGTCGCCACCGGTTTCCAACCGCACAATGTGATAAGGATAGTTCCAGCCGAAATTAACTAAGTAAAAGGTGCGCCCGCCGTGGAGGGCCAGCAAGTTGTCTTCCTGGTGGGGGTGCAAATAAAACTGCCAGGCGCCAGTTTTCTCCTCATTCGGAGGGCTGATCGCCGGGCCACTATGAATCACCAGATCCCTGGCGTTCGACTCAGGAACGGTGATATCAAAGAAACGAACTGAGGGAGTATCGCGAAACTTTTCATATGGAATTAACTCGAACATTGGCGCAGGTCTAGGGCCCTGCTGCTGTCGTTCGACAGGCAAAGGCAAAATGTCTTGGTCGGGCATGGAGACATCCGGTGCCGCACCGGAAAAAGCGAAAGCCTAGTGAAACGAACCGATCACGTCCACAACCGTAAGCCTCGCTACCGAAACGCGTTGATCATAGGCCAGTTTCCTGAGTGATTGCCATTTGACCCGTCCCCAGACCCCGGCAGGCCGTTCAGCCGCACCGGGCCTGAGCGCACAGGTGGCAAGGCCAGCCGGGCGCACAGGGCCGGAGTACCGGCGGCGGGCTCGTGGGGGTGGCGGCGGGCATCAGAACGGGATCGGCATCTCCACCGAGGCGGGCGGCGGCGCGCAGGTGGCCACCCGCTGGTCCACCACGGCGCCGATCACCACGATCGACGGCGACACCAATCCCTCCGCCTCCACTTGATCCGCCAACAGCGCCAGGGTGCTGAACAGCTGCCGCTGGCCCTCCACCGTGCCCTGCTGGATCACCAGGGCCGGGGTGGAAGGGGCAAGACCACCGGCCTGAAGCTCCTCGGCAATCCGTCTCAAGTTGTGAAGCCCCATGTAGATCACCAGGCCATCGCTGCAACGGGCCAGGCCCTGCCAATCCACCCCGGGCCGCCGCTTGTCGATCTCCTCGGGGCCCGTCACGAAGGTGACGCTGGTTCCGGCGGCCCGGTGGGTCACCGGCACGCCCGCATAGGCGGGAGCGGCGATGCCGGAGGTCACCCCTGGCACCACTTGCACCGGGATGCCAGCGGCGGCCAGGTGGGCCGCCTCCTCACCGCCACGGCCGAACAGGAAGGGGTCCCCGCCCTTGAGCCGCACCACACAGCGGTGCCGGCGGGCCAGCTCCACCAGCACCGCATTGGTGCTGCGCTGCGGTACCGAGTGGTGGCCGCGCCGCTTGCCCACGAAGCGGCGCTCGCACTGGGCTGGCACCAGCTCCAGCAACGCCGCCGGCACCAGCGAGTCGTACACCAAGGCATCACAGCGACGCAACAGCCGCTCCGCCCGCACGGTGAGCAGCTCGGGATCCCCTGGCCCGGCCCCCACCAGGTACACGGTGCCGGGCAGGTCCGCCTCGGGAGGTCGCGTCTCCATCAGCGGACCTCCGGGATCTGGCGACCTCCGCCGCGAGCCGGCGTGAGGGTCGCCGCAGGCAGGCCCAGAACGCCGGGGCAGGCGCGGAGCGGGGGCGGCTGGGGCGGCGGGGCCGAGGGGTTCAGGGCGGCTGCTGGGCAATCCACCCCCGACTGTATGGACTCCAGCGCGGCGCGGCCGCGTGGAGGTGCGTCTCCGCCGGCGGGTGCGGGGATGGGGTAATGGACAGCGATCCGGACCAGGCCTGGCGACGCCAGGGAGCCGTCCCATCGATGCATCCCAAAGGGTGAGAGGGTCTCGTGCCTCGAATTCAGCGATATTCGACGCTGAGGACCACGGCAAAACTAAAACCTCCTGCACAGCCAGCCCGCCAGCCGGCGGCAAAGAGTTTATGAGCCAACTTGCGGGTCGGCCCGCTGGTCTTGGGCGCTGCGCCAGGGCATTTCCGGCGGAAATTGTCTGCGGCGACAGGGCCAGCCATCAGCCGACTGGATGCCCGAGATCACTGCTTCAGAACCCCGCTCACTCTTGAGCAACAGGGAGCAACTTGTGAGGCCGAGGGAGGTGGGAGAACTCTCCCCCAGCTGGGGAGCTTCATGGATCACCCCGTGCCGATCGGTGGCACCCGAGCCTTCAAGGAAAGGTAGGGGCGCCATCGCGGCCGAGCCCCTCTGACCCGGGTCCCGGGTAGGCCTGAGCCGATGGCACCGCTGGCGCTAGCGACCCGGCTGGGGGAGCTGGCGGGCTTGGGCCTCCGGGTCCTGGCTCAATGGCCAGCCGAAGACTCAGATTTCCGGTGGGCCGGGACCCACCACGGTCTCGGCCGCAGGCGCGGGGATGCGCAGCGCGGCGATCAGCAGGCCCCGCGGCTGGCCTTGCACCAGGGCGATGTCGCGCAAATGGCCCACCGTTTCGAAGCCGAGCTCGGCGTTGAGGCGACGGGTGGCCTGGTTGTGGTCGAAGTAGAAGCTCAGCAGGGTGGTGATGCCGAGCCGCGGGCACTGGCTGATCACCCATTGCTTGAGGCGGCGGCCGATACCGCGGCGCTGCTGGTCCGGGGCGACGTAGACGCTGATCTCGGCGGTGGCGTCGTAGGCGGGGCGCCCCTGGTAGAAGGAGCTGAGGTAGGTGGTCGCCACCACCTGGCCCCGCAGCTCGGCCACCCAGATCGGCCGGCGCCGCGGATCGAAGCCCCGGAACCAGGCGAGGCGATCCGCTACGGCGATCGGTCGGGTGTCGGCGGTGGACCAGCCGCCGGGGATCGAGGCGTTGTAAATCGCCACGATGGCGGGCAAATCGGCCTCCCGCGCCTCGCGAATCAGCAGGTCCGCGCTGGCGGCACGGGGTGAGCTGGCGACGTCCATGGCCTGTGGCGGGATCCCTCCCGGATGGGGCGCCCCTCCAATTTGGGGCCCGTCGTGGGGCCTGTTCCCGCGGGAGTCTCCCAGCGGCGGGCGCTGTGCACGCTCCCAGGGCCTCGCCACACGGCTGCCGCCGCAACGCTCCGCCTGGCAGCCCGTCGGCGGCGAACCGCCGACGCGGTGCACGTGACGTGATGAACACCAGGCTGATGGACGTTTCACGACTGCTCTCGCGCACCGTTGCCGCTCCTGGAACCGCGTCTGGCTCTGCGGCAGTTGCAAGCGGCGGGCGCTGTGCACGCTCGCTGCTGCGCTCGCCGCTTCCGTTGGCGGAGCTGGCCCCGCGGCACGCACCTGACAGCGGACCGAGCCCACGCTGAACACGCGTGGCGCCGCATCAACCGCCATGGCCGACGCCGCCGAACCAGCGACCGCCCGGGCTGGCGTCAGAAGCAGCTGAGGGGGGCGAAGGTCCGAGGCCTCGCTGCTGCACTGGCTCGCGAGCGATGGCAGGCCGGCTGGCGGAGCCCATGAACCAGCCGAGACCCCCGGCACGGCTGTGAGGCGTGGACCCGGGCAGCGATCAACCGTGCGGCAACTGGAGGGCCCGCAATCGAGCGGCACACCACTGACCCATAGGCCCCCCGTTCAGCGAGCAACCCTGCCGGCCCTGGACCACCAGCACAGCGCCCCGTCTTCCCCATGGTCTGCCCACGAACGGACAACCCCCGGATGCCCATGCCATCCAGCGCCCGGTCGAGAGCCTGCGATGTCCACTGGGCGCCCGCACAGACGCTGGGGGCCCCGACAGAGGCTGCCTGCGTCAGAGCCGTGGCTGCTCAACATCGGCTACCGGCAGCCATAGGTTGGCGGCGATTGCGCCCCGGGCCGTGCTGCTTCCCTCACGACTGCGGCTGATCGCTGTGGGGAAGGTGCGCAAGGGCTGGGTGGCGGAAGGGGTGGCGGTGTATCTCCGGCGGCTGCCAGGGCTCGAGATCGTGGAGGTGCGCGATGGCACACCGGAACGGGAGGCAGCGGCGATCCTGGCGGCCCTGCGACCAGAGGAGCGGCTGGTGGCGTTGAGCGACGAGGGAGCGGGGCTGAGCTCCATCGCCTTGGCCCGCAAGTTGGCGGGCCAAGGCGGGGCGCGTGTGGCCTTCGCCATTGGCGGCGCCGACGGGCTGAAGGCGGAGGTCAAGCAGCGGGCCCAGTGGTGCCTGAGCCTGTCACCGCTCACCTTTCCCCATGACCTAGCCCGATTACTGCTGTTGGAGCAGCTCTATCGAGCCCGCACGATTCTGGAAGAAGGGCCATACCACCGCAGCTAACACCACCCCGCCACCTGATCAGCAACAAAGCTCCTCATCAGAGGAAGGCGTTCTCACGCCTGGCAAGAACTGGCTTCCGGCGCCTCGCCTTTGGGCGCTCATCTGTGCCAGTCAGCATTCCTCAGCCAGTGATCGTTGGCTTTGCGGAGCTTTATTGCTGATCAGGACCCGCCAAGCGAGGAACTTCAACCGAGAAAATAATACTGAATAAGCAAAAAACAGCAGACCGCAGGCTGGAGCGAGAGTGTCGTGCAGCCCAGCAGGATAGGCAGAGCCAGTCGCAGAGCCAATGCGGCAGGCCCCAAGAAACTGCCAGCAAGCTTAACCACTCACAAGACCAATAAAAGCCTTGCTACGAAGTCATTGACCCCGTAGAGAGGAGAGATCGCCCACCGGTTACGAGCCGGGATAGACTAGCATAGTTGACTGAAAAAAGCGCTCGAGCTGGATGAAGTTCAGGACCGTCAATACGAACCGGTAGGCCAACTCCGCCAACGGGACCTCATCGTTAGCAAGATAGGCTCCCATCAGGAGGGCTGTCGGACAGCTGGCTGGCAAGTTCAGACTGGCCGCCTGCAGTGAAGCAGATGGCTCTTGCCGCGATGCGGCCATCCGCCGGAAGCTTAAGCTCAGCGAACGCCAGAGCACTCCCGCGCTGTACTGTATGGCCCGCTACTGCCGCGCCAAAATCAGCCACAGCCGCTCCTTGAGGTCCTCCAGCAGCATTCCGCTGAGATCTACCAGGAACTCCCTATCGGCACCGCTGCAAATCTATACCTTGGTAGGAGCAAAGCAAACAGACTGGAGCCGGGGCATCCCTTTGGATCAAGTGTGCGCGGCATTGCGAAGCAGAAGCTGAATCGCAATACAGCACTCTCCACCAAAGCCCTCCCTGCATGGCGTCTACAAAACGTGGGGAGGACCCTGCAACGGCGCTTCGCCGTGCTCTGTGGAACGCTAGGGTAGACGGCTCTCAGAGACTTGCCATTGCCCACAGAGATCCTTGGTGAACTGGAGTGGGCGCCGCACCAGAAGTACAGAGCACTCCATGATCCTCGGCGGGGCGAGTCTTCAGGCCAGATTGTCAAGAGGAACACAACAACGCGAAGCTAAAATAGCTCAACCGTAAGGCTGCAGGCTGCATCAATATAGAGGCGCGTCTTTCTGAGCTATTACCGTGACCTACAGGAGCAACACAGCCCCTTGACGACTCTCTCCCCAGGTCGCGACCTTGTATTTGGAACTTTTGTGCACTATTTGTGCACTAATGAATTTAGGACCGCAGCACTATGTTGCATCATGGTGTACCTAAGCTGCGGCGCTGCTGCAGTCGCAGCCTGCGGAAGATGTGACGCAGACCCGGTGCGTCCAAGCCGGCAGCCCGCCTGTATGAAAGGTAGTGATGGTCACTTCAGACCCTCCACTCTCAAGGCATCAACACGCTCTACGGAGGACGCATGTTTGACGAACAGATGATCAAGAAACTTGAGGATTGGGTACAATCCAATCCCGAGTCAGCAGACACGCCGTTTCTGAATGTGTCGACCGGTGAGGAATACACCGTTCGCACCTTGCTGAGCAACCTGCAAGCAAGCCTGACCGGCAGGGCCGTGCTGTCCGACACAACGCAAGCTGAACTCAATCAACTCCAAACCTGGGTCGGAGGCCTCTGACATGTCTGACGTTCTCATCATTCGCAACAACTGCGATGCCGCGACCACCGGCACTTACAACATTGGCGAAGGACTGGTAGCCTTTCTCCAGGGCAAAGGCCTTACGGTGACAGAGCTGGCCAATGCCGCCGCCTCCCCAGCCAATGTCCAATCTTGGTTGGCAACACCTCCGATCCGCACCAGCAAGTTGGTGATTGGCCTCGACCACGGCAGCGTCAGCGCCTTTTACGGCGAGCTCAACAACCAGGCCGCGCCAGTGATCACCACAGCCAATGTGGAGAGCCTCTGCAAGGGCCTGCATGTGTACACCTTCGCCTGCTCCACCTGCGCCAACGGCGGCCTGGGTCAGACAGCGATCAGCAAAGGCGCCTATTCCTGGTTGGGCTACACCGAACCGGTCTACGTCTTCACCGATCCCAACTCGGCATTGTTCAAGGTCCTGAAGGAGGTCATCTGGGCATACATTGGCAAACTGGCAGACGGCTTTACACTAGAAACAGCCGAAAAAGCCCTGCGAGACGCCTATGCGGCCCACAGCGGTGACAATCCACTGTTCAACTACAACCTTGCCCGTCTGCTGTTGCGTAAGCAGACCTCCGGCATCACCATTCACTCCCACAACCGACTGGGCGGCAAGAGCCTGATCGGCACCTGGGGCGGCATGGTCGACTGGGAACCCTTTGACACTTATGTGGCAGCCGGCCCCTGGACCTTCAAGAACGATGGCACCTGGTCTTACGCCAACGGCGGCGGACGTTGGATCCAAATCGAGGACACGGCGATTTGGAGCTTCAACAACGCTCCGGGCCTGGTCTACACCTGCAGCGTGAGCGCCAGCGGACTCAAAGGCGTGATGGGCTACACCACGACAGCCTCCACCGCCAAAGGGCGGTTCATGGCGACCAGAGCCGCGGCGGTTTCCGCGCCATCTCAGGATCCCCTGATCGGTCCAGCCGCTGACCTGGCGCTCCATGGCAACGGCAGCAGCGTGAATGGAGCCCTGGTGTCTCAGGCCGCGGCGCGGCGGGAGCTGCAACTGGTCTGAACCGTGGGCCTGGGCCTTGCCGCAAGACCCAGGCCCAACCCCCAGCTCCTAGGAGCCTGTCGCACATAGATACGAATGGCCAGAAAAACCGCACAACAGGGCACTTCGCACTCTGGGAGCGATCGCTGCACTCAAGGCTAGTATCATCTTGTCTGAGGACTCAGCGCATTCATCTCAGTCCCTGGCACTCAGTTCGCAGATAAAGGTTCAAGTGCAATTCTCAGTAGTTCCCGTGTTGACTCCGCGTGGGTCGCTTTTTGTTTTGCTTCTCCGACGAAAAATCTATGTGCGACAGGCTCCTAGGCGCCAGGGCTGCGCTGTTTGCTTTTTTGTCCCTGTTTGCTATGTGTCCGGAGAAGGAGCGGACGGCGATACGGCTGGCTCGTCGCATGCCGCGAACGTGGGCGCCGTGAGGCTGCTGTGCTTGGGGCCCCTCAGCCTGATCC
>JBKCTK010000002.1:0-3304 GCA_046319055.1 Synechococcaceae cyanobacterium | reverse complement strand
CGCCGGGCGACCGCGGCGGGGCAGCCGTCAGGATGGGCCCGTCGTCGCGGGGCCCATGTCCGATCCGCTGCTGCGGGAGCTCGATCACTACGTCGTGCTGGAGCCGGCGGCCGCCGAGCGCATCCTCACCGCTGGCGAAACCCGCGCCTGGCTGGCCGCCCATCTGGGGGGCCTGACGGAGCCGCCCGCCGATCTGGCTGGCCTGGCCGACCTCGAGCGCATGGCGCAGCGGCTGCTGGAAACCGCCTGCGAGCTGGAGTTGGCCCCTGGGCTGGTGATCCAATGGTTCGCGGTGCGCCTCGAACCGCCGGCGGGCCGCTAACGGGTTCGTCGCCCTCGGGCCCCCGGAACGGCTGCCCGCCCCGGTCAGTCCCTCCGGGGCGCGCTTCAGCTGAGTGGGGCGAGGATCAAGTTGTTGCCCGCCACGGGTCCGAGGCCAAGCGGGCCGGTGGCGTGGCCCAGCTGGAGCGTGGCGTGGGGCTCGCTGGAGCGTGGCGTGGGCCCGCTCAGTTGATCGAATCGCGCGGCTGCCCGTCGCGGTCGACGATCTCCAAGGCCTCGCACGGCGCCACCGCGGGCGCCTGGCGCAGGATCGTCGGCAGGGACTGGACCAGCTTGGCGGCCACCGCCTCGGCCGGTTCGTCCTCCTGCCGCACGTGCAGGTCGGCCTGGGCGTAGAGCGGCCGGCGCTGCTCCAGCAGCTCTTGCAGCCGTTGGGTCGGATCCGGCAGCGCCAGCAGCGGTCGCGGGGTTGGGTCGTGCCGCAGACGCCGCAGCAGCACAGCTTCCGGTGCATCCAGCCAGATCACCACGCCCTGGCGCAGGTAGCCCCAGTTCACCGGCCGCAGCACGACGCCGCCGCCGGTGGCCACCACCGTGCGCTGCCAGGGGCTGATGGCGTCGAGCACCTGGGTCTCCAGCGCCCGGAAGCCCTCCTCCCCCTCGCTGGCGAAGATGGCGGGGATCGAGCGGCCGGCGGCCTGCTCCAGCAACTGGTCGGCATCCACGAAGCGGTAGCCGAGGGCGTTGGCCAGCGGCCGCCCGACGCTGCTTTTGCCGCTGCCCATCATCCCTACCAGGAACAGGTTGAGGCCCTGCAGGCGCTGAGCCAGGGCGGCGGCGGGCGGCGGCATTGACGGGCCTCGGCGGCTGGGTCCCCGTTTCTAAGATGCAAGGCTTCCCGGGGACTTGGATGGCGGCGATGGGTTTAACAACGCCGGTGTCCCCGGTTCATGCCGCGGCCTCCGGCCTTGCCGCGGCCCCTGATCTTGTTGCGGCCCGCGGTCTTGCTGCGGCCCCCGGTCTTGCCGCGGCGCCGCTTGCCGTCGACCTCCCGCCCCAGGCCCCCGCGCAAGCCGTCGGCTCAAGCGCCCGCGATGGAGGCCCAGGGGCACCCCATGGCCGCGGACGGCCCTGCGTGATCACCCGCAGGGCCTGCTTCAGTGCCAGCCACCTCTATGCGTTGCCGGAGCTCGATGCCGCCGCCAACCGCGAACGCTTCGGGCCCTGCAGCCTGGCCCCAGGCCACGGGCATAACTACGAGTTGATCGTCGCCATGGCGGGGCCGCTCGATGCCGACGGCATGGTGCTCAACCTGTCCGAGGTCAAGCACGCCATCCGCCGGGAGGTCACCGACCAGCTCGACTTTCGCTTCCTCAACAGCACCTGGCCGGAGTTCGACCTCTCCCGGCCGGAGGGTCGCCTGCCCACCACCGAGGCCCTGGCCTTGGCCATCCGCGATCGTCTTCTGCCCCATCTGCCGGTGGTGGCCCTGCGCCTCCACGAGCAGGACAACCTCTGGGCCGATGTACTGGTCGATCCCACCCGCGATTCCATGGAAGCCTTTCTCTCGATCCGCACCCACTTCGCCGCCGCCCATCGCCTAGCGCGGCCCGAGCTCAGCCAGCTCGACAACGAGGCCATTTACGGCAAGTGCGCCCGGCCCCACGGCCACGGCCACAACTATCTGCTGGAGGTCACCGTGCGCGGGCCGATCGATGCCCGCACCGGCATGGTCTGCGATCTGGCGGCCTTGCAGCGGTTGGTGCAAGACCTCGTGGTCGAACCCTTCGATCACACCTTCCTGAACAAGGATGTGGCCCATTTCGGCACCTGCGTGCCGACGGCCGAGAACATCGCTTTGCACATTGCTGACCTGCTGGCTGAGCCCGTCCGCTCCCTCGGAGGCCGCCTGCACAAGGTGCGCCTGCAGGAGAGCCCCAACAATGCCGCCGAGGTGTTTGCTGAGACCGGCCTGCTCGGCATGCTGCCGGCGTCCCTGGAGGCTCTCGCTGGCGTCGCCTGAACTTGGTGGCGGCCCCGTCGGCGAAGGCCCAGTCGGCGAAGGTCCAGCCGGCGAAGGCCCAGCCGGCGAAGGCCCTGCCGCCGAGTCAGCCGACGCCAGGCCTTGGCTGAGGTTGGTGCTGGCGATCAGTCTCGATGGCCGCCTGGCCCCTCCCCAAGGCGGAGCCGCCCAGCTGGGAGGTCGGGGCGATCGCCGGGTGCTGGAGGAGGCCTTGGCCTGGGCCGATAGCTGCCTGATCGGCGCCGAAACGCTGCGGCGCCATGGCAGCACCTGCCTGATCCACGCGCCGGCCCTGCTGGCCCAGCGCCGCGGCAGGCCGCCGCAGCCGATCGCCATCGCGGTGACCCGCGGTCAGGGTCTGCCGGCCGACTTGGCCTTCTTCCGCCAGCCCCTGCGCCGCTGGCAGCTGATCTTGGGGGCAGCGGCCGGCCCCGCGGCGCCAGCGGGCTCCGGCGACGGCTCCGCCGCTGACCCCAGGTCCGACCCCAGGGCGCTCGCGCCCCAGGGCCAGGAGTCCGGCTTCGAGCGCCAGTGGCGCTGCCACACCTGGTCCGAGGCGTTGGCAGCCCTGGCGGCTGCCGGGCAGCGGCGGTTGGTGGTGCTCGGAGGCGCCGCGTTGGCGGGCAGCCTGGTGGCCGAGGGGTTGGTGGATGAGCTGCAACTCAGCCTCTGCCCCCTGCTGCTGGGAGGGCCCCACAGCTGGCTGCCGACCTCGCTGGCGCTGCCCCAACCCTGGCGCTGGCAATTGCGGGAGCAGCGGTTGTTGGAGGGGGATGAGCTGATGCTGCGCTACCAGCGCATCAGCCCGGCTGCGACGGCCTGATTGGCAGGGCCGCCGCCGACTGGCGCAGCAGCTCCTGCCACTGCGGCTGTGATGGCCCCCCCGCGCCCGGCGTACGTCGGGGGGTCTGGCCGCGCCGCGGCGCTGGCGGCGGATCGGTGTGGGGCGCTCGGGCGGGCGATGCATCTCGTTAGGTTTGCGCCTGATCGCCCCCACTG
>JBKCTK010000001.1:0-23329 GCA_046319055.1 Synechococcaceae cyanobacterium | reverse complement strand
CTGCAGGTCGTTGGCGGCGCCGGTGGTCACCTCCCCGAACACAATCTCCTCGGCGCTGCGTCCTCCCAGCAGGGTGGCGATCTGCCCCTCCAGATCCTCCTTGGAGTTGAGGAAGCGCTCCTCGGTGGGCAGCTGCAGGGTGTAGCCCAAAGCCGCCATGCCCCGGGGCACGATCGAAATCTTGGCCACCTTGCTGCCGCCGGGCATCAAATGGCCCACGATCGCGTGGCCAACCTCGTGATAGGCCACCACCTTTTTCTCATCGGGCTGCAGCACGCGGCTCTTCTTCTCCAGACCCGCCACCACCCGTTCGATCGCTTCGTTGAGATCCCCCTGCTCCACGGTGGTGCGCATCGCCCGGGCGGCCAGCAGGGCGGCCTCATTGACCAAGTTGGCGAGATCAGCGCCAGCGAAGCCGCTGGTGGCCTGGGCGATCTTGTCGAGATCCACCCCATCAGCGAGCTTCACCTTCTTGGCATAGATCCCCAGGATCGTGCGGCGGCCGCTCAGGTCGGGCCGATCCACCAACACCTGGCGGTCGAAGCGTCCTGGGCGCAGCAATGCCGCATCCAGCACCTCCGGCTGGTTGGTGGCGGCCAGCACGATCACCGGCTTGTCCTTGGAGGCGAAGCCATCCATTTCGGTCAGCAGCTGGTTGAGGGTCTGCTCCCGCTCATCGTTGCCTCCGACCACACCCATCGATCCACCCCGGCTCTTGCCGATGGCATCGAGTTCATCGATGAAGATGATGCAGGGGGCCTTTTTCTTGGCCTCCTCGAACAGATCCCGCACCCGGGCGGCGCCGGCCCCCACAAACAGCTCGACGAACTCTGAGCCGCTGATGATGAAGAAGGGAACGCCCGCTTCTCCGGCCACCGCCTTGGAGAGCAGCGTCTTGCCGGTGCCGGGAGGGCCCACCAGCAACACCCCCTTCGGGATGCGGGCGCCGATGGCCGCATAGCGCTCAGGGGTCTTGAGAAAATCGACGATCTCGGTGAGCTCGGTTTTGGCCTCATCCACGCCGGCAACATCGGCGAAGGTGACGCGCGATTCCTCATCGGGGACGTAGACCTTGGCCTTGCTCTTGGTGAAGCTCAGCGCCCCTTGGGCGCCGCCCATGCCGCTGCGGCGGGCGAAGAACTGCAGCACCAGGATGAAGATCAGGGGCGGCACCACCCAGCTGAGGACGGTGGTGAACAGGTTCGGACGCTTCGGCGGCGCGGCGGCGAACTCCACACCATGTTGCTCCAGCCGTTGGGGCAACTCCATGTCGAAGATCGGTGTGGTGGCCAACACCGTGGGAGCTCCCTCGGCGGCAGGCTGCTTGAGCTCGTAGCGAATCTGGTCGGAGGTGATGTAAGCCCGACTGACATTATCGGCATCCACCTGGCCAATGAAGAGGGAATAGGGTACCCGCGGCACCTGCATCGCCGGGTTCGGGATGAAGTTGCTGAACAACAGCAACACCCCAACACCGATCAGCAGGAGGTTGATCAGGCCGAAGCGCCGGCTGGGGCGGTTGTCGTCCTGGCGGATGGCCATGCTGCACTCTGATCGGATTCAATCCAAACTAGGGGCGTGGCCTGTCCGTCGTCCCCAGGCCTGGTCGGGAGAACCGAACGCCCCAGCCTCGATGTGCGGTCGCTACTCGCTCACCACCGACCTCGACCGCCTGCTGTCGCGGTTGCAGGGGCCGTTGCCCGAGGGCTTGGGCCGGCACTATGCCCCACGGCCCCAAGTGCGACCGGGGGAGCCGGTGCTACTGCAGCGCCAGGAGCATGGCCGGCTGGAGGTGGGCTTAGCGCTGTGGGGCCTGGTGTCGGAGTGGATCAAAGATCCTCTGGCCCCCGGGCCGGACGGCCGCCGCCGCAGCCGTCCGATCAATGCCCGCAGCGAAACCGTGGCGGATAAGCCCTTCTTCCGCGGCGCCTGGCGGCATCGCCGCGCCCTGGTGCCCGCCGACGGGTTTTACGAATGGCAGAAGAAACCCGATGGCCGCGGCGGGGTGCTGCGCCAGCCCTGGCTCTTTCGACGCCGCGACCGCCAGCCCTTCTGGCTGGGGGGGCTCTGGGACCGCTGGATCGGCGCCGACGGCTCTGAGCTGGACACGGCCGTGATCCTGACCACCGCCCCCAACGACCTGCTGCGGCGGGTGCATGACCGCATGCCGGTGCTGATCCCGGACGGTCTTGAGGAGGCCTGGCTGGCCCCCTCCGATGGCCCGGCGCTGCGCTCCCTTGAGCCGCTGATGGCCCCCTGGGATCCGGCGGGCTGGGAGGCGGTGAAGGTGAGCATCGTCGCAGAGAGCGTTGTCCCGGTCGTCGGGGGAGACCTTCTGACCTAGATGCCCTGTCCATCGCGGCTGTCAGGTTGGCTAGGGGACTCGCGCCCACATCTACGCAAGCGGGCTCACGCGATTGGGCCTAAGCCAAGCACCAACTTCTGGTTTGACCCTTCTGCTTTTACCTTGGCCTGGCATCGAGCGACAAGGGTTCTGAGACCTGAGCTTGCAACGACTGAAAAGGGCTGCTAAACTGCTAGGCAAACAGCTTCTGTCCATCTGGTTCTTTCGACAAAAAAGTCTTTCCTGAAAAACTTGTTGCAAGCGAAGTGGTAGACATCCTGGATGCAGGAGATATCGCATCACGTGTAACGGCTGCGCGGCTGCAAGTGGTATTCTTGGCTAGACGATATGAACGCTCTGTTCCACGCATTGACATTCTAAATATCGAGACTCAAGGTCTTGGGCTTGAGCTCTTCAAGGCTGCGCAAATGCTGATGAGTGAAGACCGAATTTGGCTTGTCTTTTGGGGGTTCAAGATTTGTGGTCGCGATCAAAATCTCATTCCTTGTTGTGAACTGCTTCGTTTTCGCGACAGCCATGGCTGTGGGTTGGCCTGCTTCGCTTCTCCGACCATCCGGAGCGCGATCGTGCATTGGAGCAACATGCTTGATGGACATCCTCGCTGCTTCCCCCAAGCCCATGAGCCTTGACCAGTTGGACGCCTTCCTGGCCCATGCCGAGGTGGATCCCAAGCTCGCCGATCAGCTCCACGACCATGCCAACCCGCTCGATCTGGAGGCTTTTCTGGCCCTGGCCGCTGAGGCCGGTTACACGGTGGAGGAGGCGGATGTCTTCGCAGCCCAGCTCCGGGCGGAGGAGGCCCTTAGCGATGCCGAGCTGCAGCGCCGGGCCGGCGACGAGGCGCGCCGGATGCGCAACTTCATTTACGGTTGAAGGCCTGCCTGAAAGCCCTTCTCCGGAGCACGCCGGGCCCATCTTCGGCTCGGTTCCGACACGCTCCAGCGGCGCCTGACGGGAGTTCTGGCAAAGCCGAGGCCGCGGGTCAGGCTGTTGGGAGAACTTTGCGGCAACCCTGAGGATCCTAGAAGCACGGCATCCGCCCAGTTTCTCCATCCCCCTGAGGTTCTCGAGGCCTCCCCGTTGAAGAGCGCCACCGGGCGGAGCTCCTAGGCGCTGGTAGGCGATCGCCCGATCCTGCAATCGGGTGGACCGTTCCGGCCGCGCTGGGGAACAGCGGTTGCGCCCGGTCGGGTGGAAATACCTCGACCCAGGCCGCCTTACGCGGCTCGGGCCGGTTGGTCTGTGCCCCGGCGTGGTAGCCGACTATGGACGGGATGGGGAGCCGGTGCGTCCTTCGTCGGGTGGTTCCTCAGGTGGTTGGATCAGCTTGGATCGGAGCGGCGCCTCTAAGGCAGATCAGCTCCATTCCCCATGGATCTGATCGGGTTTTGCCCGGGAGACCTGGAGGAATCCGGCGCCCCCGGGACCCTGGGCCAGCTTCAGAGCGTTAGGTCCAGGAAATCTTGAATCACCTGGGTTGGTACCACGGAGTGCATCGCCGCTCCAGGGGATGGACACACGGCGTGATAATAGTTGAGGTGGTTGATGCAGGCCAGTTGGAAGAAATCTGGTCGTATGCCGTGGCCCTCCTGAAACAGTTCCAGCACGCTCCCTCCTTGGGCATGCATCAGGTTGGTGAGGCTGGCACCGTGTGGGGCCACGATGTGGGTGGCTCCGCGGAACAGGGCGATCTGCTCGCCCAAGGAGAGTTTCTCGTTCTGCACCACCACGAATCCGTGGGGTTCGAGTAAGGCCATCACCGCTTCCTCATTGGCCACGTGGCGCGTCGGGGCACCCCGCCGGGAGAGGTAGATCCGCTTCGGCGATCCCGCTGTGGGCACAGGAGTGCCCTGGTTGAGCCGTGCTGCCAGTTGTTGGATCGCCCAGGGGGACACGGCATCGAAAGGGGCGTCACCCCTGCGTTGCCAGCGGTGCGACACCGTGGCGATCAGCCGTTCGATCCGCAAACATCTCCAGCCCCCAAGACGGTGGCTGATCCTGAGCTCTGGGGTAATGCCCAGGAGGTGGAGAGATTCTTCCTGCCAGGAGTTGAGGGTCGTGGGTACAATGACACGTACAGGTTCGCCGTGGCGCTGTGTGTGGTGATCGGCGGCAATCAGGCGGGGTAGGCAATCCAGAAACCAGTGGTAGTAGCTTCCGCTCCATTGCCGGCTGTCCACCAGGGAGCACAGCGCGCCTCTGAGGCGCTCTTGGGGGGGCAGCAGGGAGCGAAGCTGCAGCTTCCGCCGCAGCCGAACACCGATTTCCTTGAGATGGAGGGTTTCCTCCACGATCCGGCGGCGGCGGTCCACCCCCACCAGGTTGTAGCTCACCAGGCGAGCGCCCGGCTCGACCACATAGGTCTGGGGGTCCAGCAAGATTGGACGCAAGTATTCGCCGATGCGTCCGAGCGGTTGGTTCCAGGGATTTGACAAGCCGTAGTTGCAGCTCTGGCGTCCGTGGAGCTCGAGTTGTTCGCGCTGCCCCCTGCTCATGGCGCCGATCCGATCCTGGTGCTGCCCGCCCCCATGCTGGAGGCCCCGATTGTGTCTGCCGGCGCTTCGGGGCTTTCCAGCTTCCAGAGCAGGTCACTGCCGAGGGGGCGCCGCTCCAGCTCTCGCCAGGGTTGGACCTGATCCAACCCCTCCAGGCCTAGATCCCCCAAAGGGGTGCGGGCGGCCAGCCCGCCCCGCAGCTTCGGGGCGACCACGGCCGCCAGCTGCTGCACGCAGCCTTGGCGCAGGGCCGAGGCCGCCAGCTCTGGCCCACACTCCCACAGCACCCTGGTGCAGCCTCGCTCAGCCAAAGCCTCCATCAGGGCCCGCGGTTCACTGGCGGGCAGCTCCAGCCTTTCCACCCCGAGCCGGTCGAGCATTCCACTTTTGACAGCGAATCCGTTCCCTTCTCCTTTGGGGGTCGCGCTACCCAGCGGACCGTGGGCCACCAAGGTAGCGGCCACGGCCTGATCCCAGAGCTTTGCCTCCTCCGGCAGATTCAGGCGGCGGCTGAGCACCACCCTCAGCGGTTCGGGGTCGCGGCGACCGCGGCTGGTGAGCAGGGGGTCATCGGCCCGCAGCGTGCCTCCCCCCACGATCACCGCATCGCATCGGGCCCGTAGCCGATGCACCCAGGCCCGGGCCGCTGGACCACTGATCCACTGGCTCTGCCCGTTCTGCAGGGCCGTGCGGCCATCGATGCTCATGGCCCACTTCAGGATCCCCAGGGGGCGCCCGGTGCGGACGCGATGCAGGAATGCCCGGTTGAGCCGCAAGGCCTCCGCCTCCCCCACCGCCTCGATCACCTCCAGTCCGGCTGACCGTAGCCGGGCGATGCCGCCACCGGCCACCCGCGGGTCGGGGTCGGTCATGGCGACCACCACCCGAGCGATGCCAGCGGCGATCACCGCCTCGCTGCAGGGTGGCGTGCGGCCGTGGTGGCAGCAGGGCTCCAGCGTCACCACCAAGGTGCCGCCCCGGGCCCGCTCACCCGCCTGGCGCAGGGCGCCCACCTCGGCGTGGG
This sequence comes from Synechococcaceae cyanobacterium, assembly GCA_046319055.1. Lineage (GTDB taxonomy): Bacteria > Cyanobacteriota > Cyanobacteriia > PCC-6307 > Cyanobiaceae > Cyanobium. The sequence goes on along the minus strand of JBKCTK010000001.1, from coordinate 17,445 downwards.
CCTCACCGGCGCGGGCGTGGAAGCCCTCCCCCACCAGCGTGCCGCCCGCGTCCAGCACCAGGGCCCCCACCAGCGGGTTGGGGCTGGTGCGGCCCTGCCCCAGCTCGGCCAGCTGCAGGGCCCGGCGCATCCAGGGGATCCAGGCGGTGGAAACAGAAGCCATGGGGTAGGGACAGCCGTTGCATCTTCAACCATCTCCGGGGCCGATCCCCATCGCGCCATGGCCCTCAGCCCAGGGCCTCCAGCGGCAACCGCCGCCACTCCGCCACCACATAGGGAGGCACCGGCAATTCCACGAACACCCCTGGCAGCTCCAGGCGCAGGGGCCGGTCCTTGCGGAGATCAGCCAGCAGCGGCGTCAGGTCGAACTCGGCGGCGGCGGCGCGGGGATCGGCCGCGAGCTTCGGGTTGGCCAGGGTGATGTCCGCCAGCTCCCATAACCGCAGACCGGCCCGCACCAGCAGCGGCGTGGGGTGATCCATGCGAACCCGCCCCGGGAAGCCGACGATGCGCAGGGTGATCGGCGCCGCGGCCGCGGGCGGGCCGGCCCGATAGGCCACCACCTGCCAACTCTGGTAATCCAGATCGCGCAGGCTTTCGAGACTGCGCACCAGGCCGGTGCCGGTCTCGCCGGGGCTGGCTTGCAGCATCGCCGTCGCCGGCGCACCTCCCGCCAGCAACAGCCCCAGCGCCAGCAGGCCGGCCAGCAGCCGTCGCCCTAGGGCCGCCGCCCCGCAGCCTCGCCAACGCTGGGGTTGGCGCTCCACGGGGAGGATCCGGGCAGCGGGCGACGCGGTACCGCATGGGCCGGAAGGGCTGGTGGACCCCGGATCGGCCCCGGCCGAGACCCGCGGAGATGCGCCGGTCATGGCCGCCGCTCCGCCCCGGGGATCGCCTGCCAGCCGGTATGGGTGGCCCACAACGCCCAGATCGCCATCGCCCGCAAGTAATGGCAAGCCCGGAAGGTGCCCACGGCGGTGATCGCCTCAGGGGTGCGGAATTGCAGGCCCCCCTCATACACCTGGCCCACCACCGCCAAGCTGATCGCCATCGCCGTGTCGGTGTCGCCCAGCAGCCGGTAGTAGGCCGCCAGACCAAAGTTGATGCCGGTCCACACCTCCAGCGGATGGGTGCCATGGGGGTCGAGTGGCGTGCCATCGCGCCGCAGGCCATTGGCCACCCCCAGCCGGCCCCCCTCAAAGCCCTCGAAGCAGGCCTCCTTCACCGCCCGCTGCGCCGAGCGGGCCCGGTCCTCGGCTACCACCGGCGGCAGGCCCAGCAGCCGCGCATAGAAGTCGCCGCAGAGCTGGTCCGCCATCACCACCGGCGTGCCGCTCTCGGCATCGATGTTGTAGTACTCCCCATTCCAGAGCAGCCGGTCGAAGTTGGCGCGGGAGCGCTCCAACCATTCGCCGAATTGGCGCTGTTCGCCGCTGGTGTCGAGTCCCAGCTGCAGCTGCAAGCGCTGGGCCATCGCCAGCGCCGCTTCGAGGGCGGCGATCCAGAGGGCGCCGCAGTAGGCGCTCACCCCTTGCAACGGCCAGTCGTCGAAGGTTTGGTCGGGGGCGCCGCCGTTGTCGGGCAGGCCGTCGTCGTTGGCATCGAAGCCCTTGAGGTAGCGCAGGGCCTGCACGGCGGCGGGCCAGCAGTCGGCCAGGAAGCGCAGGTCTTCTCCCGTAGGCGCCAGCGTGAAGGTGCGCCACACCTGCAGCACGAAGTCGCTGGCCAGGTCCTTCCAGAGGTTGCAATCCTGGTAGGCGGTGTAGTTGGTGGCGTCGAACGGCCGCTCGTTGGGGGCGCCCAAGTCGTGGGGGGTGGCGCCGGCGACCTTGCGCGGCGCCTCCACCCGGCCGCGGCCTTGGGTGAAATACCAACCGATCGGCCGGGGCGTGGGATCGGCGGCGGGGATCGCCCGGGCGAAGTCGCGCAGCACCGCCTTATCGAGCTCCGGCCAGAGCTGGAGTAGGGCAAACGAGCCGTAGAGCCGCACATCGAGGCTCTCGTACCAGGCGTAATCGAGGCACTCCAGCACCCCGAAGCGCCCCACGGGCTGTTCCGGGGTGGCCGCCGTCCAGAGACTGCCGCCGGAGGCCAGGTCATAGAGCTCGTTCAGCAGCGCCATGCGCAGCGGCTCGGGCAGGTCGCGGCGTTCCAGCACCGGCGCCTGCCACGCGTCGATCGCCTGGCGCCATTGGGGCCAGTCCCGCAGGGCTTCAGCCGCCAGCGCCGCGGCGTGGCACCCCTCGGCCCCGAAGAAATCGGTGTAACGGCGCAGGGCCCGGCAGCCGGTGGCAAAGCTGGTGACCGGTAGGTCCCAGGCGATCACCATCGGAATGCGGACGCTCTCGCCCGGAGCCAAGGTGAACCGCACCGCCAGGGCGGCGCTTGCCGCTTCCGCGGCGCCGCTGCTGCGATCGTTGTCGCTGTCGGGGATGGCGCCGCTGGCGCTGAAGGGCTGCCAGATCTCGGCGCCATCGCCAGCCGGGTTCCAGCGGCTGCAGCGGAACAGCCGCCAGTCGCGGCCCGCCGCCTGGCCGTTGAGGGCCGCCTCGTCTGGCAGCGCCAGGCACCACTGGCCCTGGCCTTCGGCGAGGGGCTCGCTGCGCTCTCCCTCCAGCAAGATGCCACGCATCCCATCGGCATCGATCCAGCGGTTGCGCTGACCCAGGCCGCGGCCGATCGCCGGCACGTAGTTGTGCTCCGGGCTGCCGTCGTCGCGGAATGTGACAGCGGCGCTGGGATCGGTGTTGGTGAACCAACCCACCATGTTGCGCCAACTCAGCATCAGCGACAGGGTGAGGGGCCGCTGCGTGGGGTTGCTCAGGCTCCAAACAAACACCGCCAGCGGGTAGCTGGTGCGCTGATAATCGCCGGGCAGGATCGGGCTAAATGCTTCGCAGCGCACCGCGGCCTGGAAGGTGCCCGTGTAGTCGGTGGCGCTGAGGGGGTAGCGGGCCCGGTAAGTGCCGGTGCTGCGGAGCTCGCCGCTGGGGAGCTGCTCGCTGGCGGGATACCACTGCCAAGCGCTCAGGGGAGGGCCCGAGCCGGGCTGGCTGGCATCGCGATCGGGGGCCACCGCCAGGGCGTGGGCATGGCGGTGGTCACCGTCCTGTTCATACAGCGCGAATTGGCAGTCGGGGATCTCGCCAAACCAATGCTCGCCGCCATCAAGGTGCCAGAGATTGAAGCGCCCGTCGGGGGCCCGTCCCAGGCAGCCGGCACCGAAGCCCCCCAAGGGCATGCCGTGATCGGGTCCGTCGTCCAGGTTGCTGGCGTAACGCACGGTGTACGGCCGTTGCCAACCGAGCCCCAAGGGACGCTGCCAGCAGGCGTGGGTGACATCGCCAGGTGGATCCTGGCGGCCTGTCTGGGACCCCATGAACGGCAAACCCAAGGGCGCCATGGCAGCAGAAATCGCTGGCTCAGCTTGTCAGACGGAGGACCATGCGACGCTGGAACAACCAGGAACGCCGGTACACTAGCCAGCCGGATTGGGGTCGATTCCCCGCGCGTCGATGAACTTGGTGGATGCCGAAAGATCAGGGGGTCAGGAATTGACCCAGCAACACGTCCATCGTTATCGCCCTGAGATTGATGGCCTCAGAGCTGTGGCGGTTATCGCCGTTCTGATCAACCATCTCAATCCCGCTGTACTGCCAGGTGGATATCTAGGGGTTGATCTCTTTTTTGTGATCTCAGGAGCCGTGGTCACCGGCTCACTGTTGGCCAAGCCAGCACCAAGTCCCCAGCGTTTTCTAGCCGGATTTTACGCCCGTCGGTTCCGCCGACTGCTTCCGGCGCTTCTGCTCAACATTGTGGTTGTTGCGCTGTTGTTCTCAGCCCTGGTCAACAGCGGCGATGGTGCATTTGCGCCGGCCTTGCGCACTGGAATAAGCGCCCTTTTTGGCGTCTCTAATATCTACCTACTGCGCCAAGGCAATAATTATTTTGCGGTAGATAATCATTACAATCCCTTCTTGCACACCTGGTCCCTCGGCGTCGAGGAACAATTCTATCTTGTTTGGCCCATTCTTTTGTTGGTTTGTGGCCTGGGTCGTGCATCCATCCCCGCTGTTCGACGACGCTTGGGTTGGCTAACTGTGGTTCTGAGTTTGGCGTCCCTGGGGTGGCTGGGGCTGCTCCAGAGCCGCGGGCAGAACGACGCCAGCTTCTTTCTGATGACAGCGCGATTCTGGGAACTCGCGGCTGGTGCCCTGGCTTGGCTTTACCTGAGCCGCAGGCCTCAACAGCCGAGCTCCGCTGTGCAGGCGTGGGGCGCCCTAACCCTTCTGGCCGGGCTGCTGCTGCTGTTTTTCATTCCGGAGACCTGGCGCATCGCCGCCACCCTGGCCTGCGTGGCTTTCAGCACAGGCCTCTTGCTGGTGCTGCGAGCCGAAACCGGTCCAGGCCGCTGGCTGGCGCAACCGCTTCCCCTCGCGATCGGTCTCAGCTCCTACTCCCTCTATCTCTGGCATTGGCCCGTCATCGTGCTGGCCGCTTGGAGTGTGGGCCTCAATCGCTGGACCCTGCTGCCGATCCTCTTGTTGATCGGGTTACTCAGCGGCCTGTCCTACCGATTGGAATGCCGCTTCCGCCCAGCGGGGAAGACAGTGCATGCCAATTCCAAGCAGGTTTTGCTGCGCTATCCTGCGCTGGTTCTGCTCTCGGCGGGAACCCTGGCGCTGCTGTCGGGGCCGGCCCGTGGCCTGGTGTTTTTGGGGGACCGGCGCCATCTCGCCATCGACACCTCCAACAGCCGTGGCCTGCCAGGAACCACCCTGAACAGCACCAACTGCTTTCGCGAACCGATTGCACCACTGGAGGGACGCTCAGCGAATGCGGCCTGTATGGTCAACCGTAACCCTGGACAACCCACACTTTACTTCGAGGGTGACAGCCATACGGAAGTATTGATTCCCCTGGCAGAAGGATTATTGCGTCGAGGATCGGTGAATGTTGCGTTCTTCTCGCGGGGCGGCTGCCCGATTCCCTGGTTCTCACCCTGGGCTAAACAACGCCATCGGCTGGAACGTTATCACTTGTGTGAGGAGACCAGTCGTCGCCGCCTGCAATACCGCTTAGAGGCCATTCGGCCAGGTGATCAACTGGTGCTCTCCTCAAACCTTCCATCCTACCTGCTGGATGCCAATCCAAACGTGCGAGCCCAATCTCAGGCCGGTTACATCGCAGCGATTCGCAACCTGGCTGCGGCACTCCAGCGCCGCCAAGCTGGCTTAATCATGATGGGTCCACTGCCCTCCTTCCTCAGCCGCCCTGAGATTTCCGTCCCCAAGAGCCTCTGCCAGCAAGAATGGTATCGCCCGGCCCAGCATCGACCGCCTGGTTGCGAGCCAACTCTCGAGCCCAGGGCCGCCTTGATCAACCATCTCCAGTCGCTTGAAAGGCTCTTATCAAGGCTTGAGACGGAATTTCCCAATGTGCACGTCTTCAGGCCATTTCCATACATCTGCCCGCCCGATCAGGCATTCTGCTCGACCTATCTTGGCGATCGGATGCTCTTTGTTGACGGTAACCATCTTAGTGGAGAAGGCGTAAGGATGCTAGAGCAACCCTTCTTGAATTTCCTTCGTGAGAAGGGCCTCAATCGCCCAGCTCAGCGCTCCGCCGTTGGCGCAAGGATCACGGGCTCCTAAATGGAACAGCAGGGCCAGCCACAGCAAGATTGGCGCTGCCGAACACCTGAGCCATGGAGATCCACCCCTTGCCCATTGCCGCGCTCAGGCGGCCATTGCTGACGTGTCCATCGGCGCTGGCGATGGGCTCGGCCTGACCGCTAGAAACGATCACCCACCCGCAAGATCACCCACTCGCAAGATCGTCGAAACGCAAGATCGTCGAAACGCCAGGGATGCCCCTGGCTCGCTCTGCGGGAAAGCGCGATTCAGGGTGCAGGCAGGACTGCCTGCATGTCGCCTTCCTGAGCTCGCAAGGCTGAGCAAGGCTGCGTTGCGCGATGATCCAGCCAGACCTGGCGGGAGTCCTGGCGGTGCCGAGGCCGTGAGATCCGGCCGCTGGGAGCCTGTCGCACATAGATTTTTCGTCGGAGAAGCAAAACAAAACGCGACCCACGCGGAGTCATCACGGGAACCGCTGGGACTTGCACGTGCCCCTTGATCTGCGAAATGAGTTCCTGTGACTGAGATGTAGGCGTTGATACCTCAGACAAGATGAGACTTGCCTTGAGGGCAGCGATCGCTCCCAGAGTACGAAGTGCCCTGTTGTGCGGTTTTTCTGACTATTCGTATCCATGTGCGACAGGCTCCTGGGGAGGATTTTGCGCTACCCCTGGGGATGTAGGGCAGCCTGAACCCACCGATCCCGCGGGCGCCAGGCCGGCGATGGGCGATCCACCGGTGGCCTAATCAACGGCCTTCCGCCAATCCATCTCCCGCCAGCTCCTGATCGATCAAGGTCTCCAGGGTCACCGCTGTGCGCACCAGCGCCTGGTAGCGCTGCATCAGCCGGCGGTTGCGCTCCAGCCAGCTGCCGGGATCGGCGTTCAGCGGTGCCCCCGCCAGGCCAGCCCCCGGCCCCTCCAGCAGGTCGAGGTCGGCCTGGCGGGCCAGCAGGGCCAGCAGCAGCTCATGGATGCGTTGGCGGCGATCGGGCATGGACATGGACATGGGCATTGCGCGGGGCAGTTGGTGAAGCGCCTGGGCTCGGCCAGGCGCGATCATGGAGAAGCGTGCCGAACTCCGCTGGACCAGCCCCACCCCCAGGCGATGGGACTCGGTGACGGGTGCATCGTTGTGATCGGTTGCGATGCCGGTGGCCTGGCCTCCCTGACGCCCGCCAGCTTGGAGCGGCTGCGGCGGGCCGAGCTGATCGCCAGTCCCTCCCGGCTGCTCGCCGAGCTGCGCGCCTGGTTGGCATCGCCAGCGCCCGCTGCAGCCCCGATCAGCCCCGAGCCGACGGCGGCGGCGACGCCAGGCGCGGTCGCCACGGCCGGCAGCCGCACCGTGCCGGAGCTCCTGGCCAGCGACCAACTCGCCCGGCTGCTGCCCGCTCTGCAGCGGGCGCACGCCGATCAGCGGCGGATTGTCGTGCTGGCCAGTGGCGATCCCCTCTGGTTCGGCATCGGTCGCTGGCTGCTGCAGCACTTCCCCGCTGATCAGCTGCGGTTCCAGCCCTCCCCCAGCGCGCTGCAGCTGGCCTTCGCCCGGCTCGGGCGCCCTTGGCAGGATGCCGCCTGGATCAGCCTGCACGGGCGCGACCCCGAGCCCCTGGCCGCCCGCCTGCAGCAACGCCCGCCCGCGCTCGCGGTGTTGACCGATCCCCAGCGGGGCGGCGCCGACGCCGTGCGGCAGCTGCTGCGGGCCTCCGGCCTGGAGGCGGCCTATCAGCTGTGGCTGGCGGAGCGGCTCGGCCATCCCCAGGAGCGCTTCCAGCGGCTGGAGCCCGCCGATCCGCTGCCCGCCGATCTCGATCCGCTGCACCTGGTGCTGCTGATCGCCGCGCCGGCGGCGGCTCCGGATCCGCAAACGCTGCCCCTGTTCGGCCTCGAGGACGGCCTCTGGCTGCAGCACCCCGATCACCCTGGTCTGATGACCAAGCGGGAGGTGCGCATTCAGTTGCTGGCCGACCTGGAGCTGCCCCAGCAGGGGGTGCTCTGGGACCTGGGGGCCGGCGTGGGGTCGGTTGGGCTGGAAGCCTTGCGGTTGCGCCCCGCCCTGGAGCTCTGGGCCGTGGAGCGGCGCCTCGGCGGCGCCGCCCTGATTCGCGCCAACGCTGAGCGCCTTGCGGTTCGGCCCACGGCCATCCTCGAGAGCGATGCCTTGGACGCCCTGGATGCCCTGCCCGATCCCGACCGGGTGCTGCTAGGGGGCGGCGGCCGGCAGCGCGCCGCCCTGTTGGCGGCCCTGCTGCCACGGTTGCGGCCCCAGGCTCTGGTGGTGATCCCCTTGGCCAGCCTGGAGCCCCTGGCGGAGCTGCGTCAGCACCTCGAGGGCAGCGGCCTGGGAGTGCGTATCAGCCAGCTGCAGGCCTGGCGCGGCGCTCCGCTGGCGGAGGGCACCCGGTTGGCGCCGCTCAATCCCGTGCTGGTGGTTTGCGGACGGAAGCGCTGAGGGGTTCGATCCGCACCGCCGCACCCACCGTGATGCCCAGCGAGGCGGCCTGGCCGGCGCCGATCTCCAGCACCCCATCCACCGGGACCTCCGTGCCATAGACCGGGCAAGGCAGCCGCATGCAGGCGGGCAGGGCTCGATCGATCTTCAGCACCTGGTTGTTGCGGATGTAAACGAGATCCAGCGGATTGGGGGTGCGATGCATCCAGAACCGGGCCGGCTGGGCGGGGAGGAAGGCAAACCACATGCCGCGCCGCGGCGGCAGGGGCGGGCGCATCATCAATCCCCAGGCGTGCTGCTGGGGCGTGCGCGGCTCCTCCAGGTCGATGCAGACCGGGCTTGGGTTGGCGGCGCTGGGTTCGCGCACCAGGCAGAGGCGAGCGGTTAAGGGCAGCACCGGGGGGGGGGGCGCCGGTGCGCTGGCGGGGGCGGCTGCAGCGGCGGGCCGCGCCGCGGTGCCCAGCACGGCCAGGATCCCGAAGGCCCAGCCCAGGGCCCGGGAGGCGCTGGATCCGGCTGGGGGGCAGCCGGCCGGCCCTGGCACCTGGTCCCACGGCCGGGGTTTTGGCCGCCCCATGGGGCTACCGGGGAGGTTAAGGCTGGTCATCGGCTGGCCTGGCTGGGGACTCCGGAGCGCTGGCCCGCTCGCGGCCGGGGGGCGCTTCGGCGAGGCAGTATCCCTGGCCCCGCACGGTGTGAATCAAGCGGCGTTCGCCACCCTCCTCGAGCTTGCGGCGCAGGTAGCGCACGTACACCTCGATCACATTGCTGGCGTCCCGCGGCTGATCCTCCCAGATCTCCCGCAGGATCAGCTCGCGGCTGACAACACGGCCGCGATGGCGCAGCAGCAGCAGCAGCAGTTGGTACTCCCGGGCGGTGAGCTCCACGGAGCGCTGGCCCCGCCGCACCTGCCGCCGTTTCGGCTCAACGCTCAGATCCGCCAGCCGCAGCGGTTCATCCTCACCTGGCGACGCGCCGCGCCGCTGGCAGTGCAAGCGCAGCCTGGTGAGCAGATCACTGGGGCCCAGGCTGGTCAGCCAGAAGTCGTCGGCGCCGCTCTGGAGACAACGGCAGCGGCCTGCCACCGAGTCGTCCTCGATGCCCAGCAACAGCGGCAGATGGCCCCAACGGCGTCGCAGCTCGGGGATCCATGCCTCAGCATCGGGGGAGAGCACCACCAGGTCGGGGGCCTGGGGCGCTTCCTCGCCGCTGCCTAGGGGCAGGGGGCGGTAGCCGGAGAGCTCCAATCGCGGCGCCAGGGCCTGGGCGATCGCTCCGACAAGACCGACGCCGGGGGCTGCCGCCGGGCCATCCCGCCCGCTCACAACGGTGCCTCGGTGGCGCCGGCGCCAGGCTTGGCCACGTGGGGCAGTCCCCAGCCGAGCTTGTTGCGCAGCACCTGGAAGAACTCATGGTCCGCCAGCCGCACGAAGCCCACCGGCCGCTCGCTGCGGCGCACCAGCACCCGGTCCTCCGGCCACACGTAACAGCCGGCGCTGCCATCCACCACCATCATCAGCCGCTCCGGCGTGGCTGGGAACACGGTCACCGGCTCCCGGTCGCTGAACACCAGGGCCCGGGATGCCAGGGAGTGGGCGGCGATCGGGGTGAGCTGCAGCACTGGGCAGTCGGGTGTGATCACCGGCCCGCCGGCGCTGAGGGCATAGGCGGTGGAGCCGGTGGGGGTGGAGAGGATCACGCCATCGGCGGCGATGTCCACCGGTGCGTGGCGCCCGATGGCGATCTCGAAATGGCACATGCTGGTGAGCGGTTCCCGGTGCAGGGCCATCTCGTTCAGGCAGAGCACCTCCCAACGGCGCTGATCACCCCGCATCACGCTCACCACCAGCATGGTGCGCTCCTCCACCGTCCAGGCGCCGGTGATCACCCGCTCCAGCACCTGATCCAGATCGCGCAGGTAGGCCTCGGCCAAAAAGCCGAGATGGCCGGTGTTGATGGTCAGGATCGGCACGCCGATCGGCGCCGTCTGACGGGCGGCCGAGAGCACGGTGCCGTCGCCACCCAGCACGATCGCCATCGGCATGTCGGCGGCGAACGAGGGCGGCACACAGGCCATATGGCCCCGTTCGCGCAGATGCTGGTCCGGGTTGGCGAAGCCCACCACGCCGCTGGCGCTGCTGGCGCGCACCACCTCAAAACCCGCCGCCTCCAGGCGGGATTGGATGGCATCGGCCGTGCTGATGGCCAGCTCCTTGCCGTCGTTAACGATCAGTCCAACCCGGGGCACCGATCGCGAGCCTGGTTTCAACTGCTGAGTGTATGGCGACGCCGCCGATGGCCCGGAGCGGGGCCTGGGCTCAGAACTGCTCAAGGAAGCGCAGGTCGCTGGTGTAGAGGCGGCGAATGTCGTCGATGCCGTGGCGCACCATGCAGAAGCGCTCCACCCCGAGACCGGCGGCAAAACCGCTCCAGCGGCCTGGGTCGATGTCCAAGCCCTCCAGCACCGCCGGATCCACCATGCCGCAGCCCATCACCTCCAGCCAGCGGCCGCGCCACTGCACATCCACCTCCGCCGAAGGCTCCGTGAAGGGGAAGTAGCTGGCGCGAAAGCGCACCGGGAGGTCCCCGAAGAACGCTTTCAGAAACGCCATCACGGTGCCGCGTAGATGGCTGAAGTCGAGCCCTTCATCCAGGGCGAGCACCTCCACCTGATGGAACACCGGTGAATGGGTCGCGTCCACCGCGTCGCGGCGAAACACCCGTCCTGGGGCCACGATCCGCACCGGCGGTGGGTTCTGCTGCAAATGGCGGATCTGCACCGGGGAGGTGTGGGTGCGCAGCAGCCGTTCCACCCCATCGGCGCCCGGCCGCAGATAAAAAGTGTCTTGCATGTCCCGCGCCGGATGGTGGGGCGGGATGTTGAGGGCGGTGAAGTTGTGGAAGTCGGTCTCTACCTCCGGGCCCTCCACAACCCGATACCCCAGACCGCCGAACAGATCGACGATTTCCTCGATCGTGGCGATCAGCGGATGGCGATGGCCTGGGGGCACGAAGCGGCCGGGGGCGGTCACGTCGATCCGCTCCCGCTCCAGCCGCTCGGTCAGGGCCGCCGTGCGCAGCGCTTCCAGCCGCTCGGCCAACCGCTGCTGCACCAGCTCCTTCAGCACATTCGCCCGTTGCCCTAAGCGGGGCCGCTCCTCGGCGGGCAGGCGACCCATGGCGGCGAGCACGGCGGAGAGGCGGCCCTTGCGACCCAACAGGCCAACCCGCAACTCCTCCAGCTGGGCCGCTGTGGCGCTCGCCGCGATGCTGGCGGCGGCTTCCGCTTCGAGCTGCTCCAGCTGCCCCGTCAGGTCCTGCAGGCTCGGGCTGGCGCTCACGGCAAAGGGAAGCTGGGGCGATGACTGTAGGCAGCGGCGTTGGCGGCACCTGCAGCCCCGCGCCCGCCCCGGCCCCGGAACGGGGCCAGAGGCGTGGGGGTTCTGGGCCGGCCTGTGCCGGCGACGACAGCCCGTGGGCGCTGCGGCGCACAACCGGCGCCAGCATTGAGCTAGTTAGGTTGCCGGTGCCGGCTTCGGCCCACGACCGAACCGCCTCCCTGCTCTCCAGGTCCATGGCCCCGCTCCGCCTCCTGATCAGCAACGACGACGGCGTTTTTGCAACCGGCATCCAAACCCTGGCGGCGGAGGCCGCCCGACGCGGCCACCAGGTCACGGTGGTGTGCCCGGACCGGGAGCGCTCCGCCACGGGCCACGGCCTCACCCTGCAGACGCCCCTGCGGGCCGACCGGGCCGATCAGCTCTTCGCCGAAGGCGTCACCGCCTGGGCCTGCAGCGGCAACCCTTCGGACTGCGTCAAGCTCGGGCTGTTCAGCCTGCTGGACGCCATGCCCGATCTGGTGCTGGCCGGTGTGAACCACGGTCCGAATCTGGGCACGGATGTGCTCTATTCCGGAACCGTGGCGGCGGCGATGGAGGGCACGATCGAAGGTCTTCCCGCCCTGGCCGTGAGCTGTGCGGATTACCAGTGGCGCCAGTTCGAGCCCTCCGCACGGATCGCCTTGGATGTGGCCGAAGCGATGCTGGCGACCGGCTGGCCCGAGGGGCTGCTGTTGAATCTCAACGTGCCGGCCCGGCCCGCCGACGCCCTTGGCCCCTTGCGCTGGTGCCGCACCGCCGTGCGGCGCTACACCGACCAATTTGATCGCCGCGTCGATCCCCGCGGCCGCACCTATTACTGGCTGGCGGGCGAGGTGGCCAATGACCTCTCGGCCCGGGTGGCGGGGCCTGACGGCTGGCCGGTGGATGTGGCTTGGATCGACCAGGGAGGCGTCTCCCTGTCACCCCTGCAGCCGGAGCTGTTCTGGCGCGGGGCCTGCGACCAGCTGCCAGCGGCGGAGAGCCTTGCGGCGGCCATGGACGTTGCGCCGTAGCCAAGCGGCGAGGCGGGTGCTGAGCGCGGGCTGTAGCTGGCCGCGGCAGCGGCTCGCGGCCGGCTCAGGGCTCAGGCCTTGGCGTCGCTGCCTGGAGTGGGTTATCGGCGCAGGGAATACACCCGTTGCAGCATCCAGAGGCTCATGATCAGCCCCAGCAGATGGGCGAACAACACCTGGGTGTTGCTTAACACCGAGAGCATCTCCAGGGAGGTGATCGGGTAGTTGGTGATGCGGCCCCCTGGCGTGGTCATGACGCCACCGAAGGCGAAGCCGGCCTGCATCGACGCCTGAAAGAACAAGCTGCCGGCCAGGGCCTGATAGCCGAGGCTGGCGAGCGTCAGTCCGATCAGATCCGCCAACACTCCACGCTTGAGCAGTCCCGCGGTCTCGCCGCGCGTCGGCCGCACCGGGCTGGCCAGGGCCCGGCCGCAGCGCACCACCAGACACCCCTGCCAGAGGCACCAAAGCAGCACCAGGAACGACAGGGTGGTGAGGCTGAGGCCAGGCCCCAGCCCCAGGGCCCGGTCAGCCCGGACGACCACCTGGCCGCCGATGTTGTTGAACAGCAACACACCGACGACCACCACCCCCAGGACCAGCTGGGTCCAGAAGCGCACCCATCCCGTCATGCGCAAGGTGGCGGCAAGGCGTTGAAGGTCGAGCTGGTCCGCCATCGGCAACCCCACGGGGCTTCAAACTTGCCATGGGAAGATCGCGAGGGCACCTTCACCAGCCCGGACCCGGGGCTGGTTTCACACCAGTCCGTCGTTGTCCAGCCGCTGCCCTTGATCCCACTGCTGTCTCCCGCCGAGGCTCTGCGTCCGACGGCCATCGCGCTGGGGAGTTTCGATGGTCTGCACCCGGGCCACCGACGCGTCATCGCCGCCGCATTGGAGGAGCCTGCCGCTCGGGTCTCCCAGGATTCCCAGGGGTCCGGCGCTGCCGTGCCGACCGTGGTGAGTTTCTGGCCCCATCCTCGCGAGGTGCTGCACGGCGAACCGCGCCTGCGGCTGGATCTGCCTGGCGAGAAACTGGAACTGCTGGAGCCGCTCGGCATCCGCCAACTGGTGATGGTGCCGTTCACGCGGGCGTTGGCCCAACTCAGCCCCCAGGAGTTCGTGCGGGAGGTGCTGCATCAGCAACTTCAGGCCGTGCGAATCGCCGTCGGCGACAACTTTCGCTTCGGGGTGGGCCGCTCAGGGTCAGCCCAGGATCTGGTGGCCCTGGCCGCACCTTTGGGCATCGCCGTGTCCGTGCTGCCGATGTTGCGCGATGCCAACGGCAGGCTGAGCAGCAGCCGGATCCGCGCCGCCCTGGCGGCGGGCGAGCTGGCGGAAGCCGCCCGATTGCTGCAACGCCCCTATCGCTTCAGCGGCCTGGTGGTGCGAGGTCGGGGCCTGGGGCGCGGCCTGGGCTGGCCCACCGCCAATCTGCGGGTGGACGGCCGCAAGTTTCTGCCGCGGGAAGGGGTGTATGCCGCCTGGGCCTGGTCGGAGCAGGAGGGGGTGGCGCACGGGGAGCCCTTGCCGGCGGTGATGAATCTCGGCCCCCAGCCCACGGTGGACCCCAACGCGCCCTCGGCGGTGGAGGTGCACCTACTGGGGCGTGACCTCGAGCTGACCGGCCGCGGCTTGCGGGTGGAGCCGGTGGCCTTGCTGCGGGAGCAGCGCCGCTTTGCCGACCTGGCCAGCCTGGCCCAGCAGATCGGCATGGATGCGGACCGGGCAAGCCGGCTGCTGGCGGCCACGCCGCGGCAACCTTGAGCCGCCGGACCTTCAGCCGCCGGGGTAGGCGTTGCTGAGCCCCCAGCTGATGAACAGGCTGATGCCTCCCAGCAGCAGAATCCCTGACACCAGCACCAGCATGGGGTTGTCGGGCTGATCGGGAGCCATGGTTGGCACAGCGTCGAACCCCAGACTAAGCGCCATCCGCCGCCGCGGCTGACCCCCTGCCTTGCCCCCGATCGATGGATGCTTCCCAGGTCATGCCTGACCCCGAGACCGGCCTCGGCGCCGCCGCGGACCGCGTCGCGCCCCCCGTCGCCCAGCCGGAGCCAGGCCGCCCTGCCTCCCCTGGCGAGGATGGGGAGCGCAGCGGGGCCGATGTCGGCGCGGCGGCCACGACCGAGCGACGGGTTGATCGGTTGCTCGACGCCAACCTCGATCGCGCCCGGGAAGGCCTGCGGGTGCTGGAAGACTGGGCCCGCTTCGGCCTGGACCGTGCCGATCTGGTCGCTCGCTGCAAGGACCTGCGCCAGCGGCTCGGCCAATGCCATCGCGATCGCTATCGGGCGGCCCGCCAGACGGCCACGGATGTGGCGGCGGGGATGGAGCACCCTGCCCAGGCGGGGCGCCACGCCCCGGAGGCGGTGCTGCGGGCCAATGCCGCCCGCGTCCAGGAAGCGCTGCGGGTGTTAGAGGAGTTCGCAAGGCAGCGGGATCCGCAGCTGGCCGCCGAGGCGGCCGCCTGCCGCTATGCCCTCTACGACCTGGACACCGCCTTGCTGCGGGCTGGGCAGGCGGAGCAGGACCGCCGCTCCCGTCTGGATGCCTGCCACCTTTATCTGATCACCAGTCCCATGGCCGGCCTGGAGGCGATGGTGGCGGGCGCCCTGGCCGCCGGGGTGCGCCTGGTGCAGTACCGCGCCAAGGATGGGGACGGCGGAGACGGGCAACCGCTCGACGACCGGCGACGCCTGGCCGAAGCCAGGGCCCTGCGCCAGCTTTGCGATCGCCACGGAGCGCTGCTGATCATCAACGACCGCATCGATCTGGCCCTGGCCGTGGCGGCGGATGGGGTGCACCTGGGGCAGGGGGATCTGCCACCCGCCCTGGCCCGCCAGCTGCTGGGCCCGGAGCGGCTGATCGGCCGCAGCACCCATCAGCTCAGCCAGCTGCAGCAGGCGATCCGCGATGGCTGCGACTATGTTGGCGTCGGCCCGGTGCATGCCACCCCCTCCAAACCGGGGCGGCAGCCGGTGGGGCTGGAGTACGTGCGCCAGGCCGTGGCCTGGAGCCCCATCCCCTGCTTTGCCATCGGCGGCATCGGCCCCGCCGAGGTCGCGGCGGTGCGGGCCGCCGGGGCCGATCGGGTGGCCGTGGTGCGGGCGATCAGCGCGGCCGACGATCCCCAGGCGGCCGCCGCCGAGCTGCTGGCGCTGCTGGAGGCATCCTCATGAGCGGCGCCGAGGCCCCCAACGGCCCCAAGCAGCCCCGGCCGCCAGGGCCGCCGCCCTCGGCAGACGCCTCCAGCATGACGCCCCAGGTGACGGTGCTGCTGAATGGCGAGAGCTGTCGGGTGCCGGCGGGGCTCGACCTGGAAGCGGTGTTGCGGCACCTGGGCCACCAGCCGCGCCTGGTGGTGGTGGAATACAACAGCGTGATCCTGCCGAGGGCCCGATGGGCTGACCAGAGGGTCGGGGAATCCGACGTGCTCGAAGTGGTCACCATCGTCGGGGGTGGTTCCTAGATTTTTGGCTCATCGAAGGAGTTCTCGGATGGCGGCACCCCTGCTGCGTCGCCTGGCCAACCTGATGGCGATCCCGATTCTGGTGGCCAGTTTGCTGGTCTTCGCACCCCAATCAGCCCTGGCGGCTAGCGGCGGGCGCATTGGTGGTGGCAGCTTCCGCTCAGCCCCCTCGATGCCCCGTAGTTTCAGTGGATCCGGCGGCTACCGCGGCGGCTACGGCGGTGGTTTCGGTGGCGGTGGTGGCTTTGGTTTCCCCTTCATCGTGCCGATCTTTGGCTTCGGAGGCGGCGGCCTGTTCGGCTTCCTGGTGCTGATGGCGGTGGTGGGGCTGTTGATGAATGCCCTGCGAGGCGGCGGCGAAGGCCCACGCCTCAGCGGCAATGGTGGGATGGTCGAGGCCCCTGCCGATGGTCCGGTGACCATGACCCAGCTGCAGGTCGGCCTGCTGGCCAGTGCCCGCGACCTGCAAAGCGACCTGCGTCGCCTGGCCGGCTCCGCCGACACCAGCTCCAGCGCCGGACTGCAGCGGGTGTTGCAGGACACCACCCTGTCCTTGCTGCGCAATCCGGAGTTGTGGGTTTACGGCAATGTCGAAATCGGGCAGGTGCCCTTCGCCCAGGCCGAATCCACCTTCAACCGGCTGTCGATGCAGGAGCGCAGCAAGCTGCGCCAAGAGCTCACCACCAATGTGTCCGGCCAGCGGCTCAGCGGCGGCGGTCGGGTGGCGGCCGGTCTCAGCGATGCCGCCAGCGACTATTTGGTAGTGACCCTGCTGGTGGCCAGTCGGCGCCGGCTGCAGCTTCCGCCTGCCTCCACCGCCGATCAGTTGCGAGAGAGTCTGCAGCGCCTCGGCTCGGTCGGGGCCGATGATCTTCTGGCTCTGGAGGTGATCTGGCAGCCGGAGGGTGAAGGGGAATCGCTGAGCGGTGCCGAGCTCGTGACCCAATACCCCGATCTTCAGCACCTCTGAGCTTGAGGCTGCTCTGACCTTGAGGCTGCCTGTGCCAACACCCCTCACCCACACGGCAGCCCACCGAGCGGCCCGATCTGTCGCCAGCAAGGGCTGTGCCACCGCTTCAGATCGGAAGCCCCTGGGCCCCGCTGAGCCCTCCCTTCCGGGATCCCTTCAGGGCAGGCCAGGCCCGGCAGCTTGAAGCACCCGCAGGGCCGCCATCGCCGCGCCGTAGCCATTGTCGATGTTGACCACGGTCAACCCAGGAGCGCAGCTGGCCAGCATCCCCCGCAGGGCCGCCTCGCCACCGGCGCTCACCCCGTAGCCCACGCTCACCGGCACGCCGATCACCGGCTGGGGCAGCAGTCCCGCCAGCACGGTGGGCCGTGCCCCTTCCATGCCGGCGCACACGATCAGCACCCGCGCCTGGCGCAACTGCTCGAGGCGCGCCAGCAGGCGGTGCAGGCCAGCCACCCCCACAGCCAGCACCATCTCGGTGGCCACCCCAGGGCAGGCGAGGGCGAGCCTGGCTGCGCTGGCAC